>REAP01000004.1 GCA_004294385.1 Oscillatoriales cyanobacterium
TGACTTTCGCTATTAGACAGGGAATTCATTCCCTGTCGGACTCGTAGGATGATTCAACGACTTGGAATGCTTTCAGGCTTAAGTTGACACCTATGGGCAGTGCCGTGTCCCTACAGTGTTATTTTGGGTAGGGACACGGCACTGCCGTCTCCTAATTTCTACTAATAATACCGATGTAACCCGAAATGAGATGATTGTTGCAAAAATTTGGTTTTGTGATGTTTGACCGCAGATGTAGGCGGATGAGCGCTGATAAACGCAGATATAATTAAGATTAGATTGAGTAAGGAGAGGTTGGGATGACAGCAGCAACTTTAGAAAAGTTAGAAAGGCTCGATGAACCTATCTTAATTGACGAACTGAGCTGGAGAGATTTTAAATTGGTTGAACAGTTGCTCTCTCGCCCAGGGGTGAGATTGTCGTTTTTAGATGGGGTATTGGAGATTAGACGTATGCCGGGAGAAAAACATGAAACGATTAAAGAGCGAATTGGTTCTCTACTCGATCTTTATCTGCTTCAAATGGGAATTGATTATCAGCCTACTGGCTCGATGACGCTGGAAAGTCCATCGGGATTGGTGAAGCGAGAAGCTGATAAATCCTATAAATTGGGAGCTAACCGAGAACGTCCTGATTTGGTGGTGGAAGTGGTGGTGACTAGCGGTGGTATTGATAAGTTGGAAGCTTACAAACGTCTGCAAATTCCTGAAGTTTGGTTCTGGGAAAATGGCGTGCTTCGTTTGTATTCGTTGGGGGATGATGGATATATGGAGGTCGATCGCTCTTTTGTACTCCCAGATTTAGATATTGTACTATTGGGGCGGTGTATCAACATTGAAAATCACCTTCAGGCTATGCGCGAATTTAGACAAGCGATTCAATGTTCTTAGATGCCTGTTTTTAGAGTGGATTATTGAACCGCGAAGACGCGAAGGACACGAAGGAAGAGTTGAGTAGATTGCGATTTATTGTTGGGGCGGGCGGGTTTATTGAGATTGTTGGTTGTTGTTATATATCGTTGGTGAACCCTTCGACTACGCTCAGGGCATCGCCCGCCCCTACGAGTTCTTGACAATCGTGCAATTTGTTGGATGATTTTTACAATTGTCCGAAACCTTTTTTGGGCTTATCTTTTTTCTTTTTCTTTTGCTGCTGGCCACCCATATAGCCGCGAGAACCGGGCTGCATTCCGCCGCCCATTCCAGGCATTCCAGGCATTCCAGGCATTCCTCCCATACCTGCAAAGTTGCCTTGACTCATTTGCTGCATCATGGTACGCATTTTCTGGAAATCGCTCACCAGCTTGGTGACATCGTTTTCAGCATAGCCGGCACCACGGCCGATGCGACGGCGGCGGGATGGTGAACTTGCTAAAAGTTCGGGATTGCGACGTTCTTCGGTTGTCATTGAATTAATCATGGCTTCGGTGCGTTTTAGTTGCACTTCTCCTTGCCGCATTTGTTCGTCTGACAGTTTGTTCATCCCTGGAATCATTTTCATGATGCCGCCTAGGGAACCCATATTTTTGAGTAGTCTGGTTTGTTTGAGAAAGTCGGTAAAGTCAAACTTTGCCGTGAGCATTTTCTCTTGCATTTTTTCGGCGTCAGCGATGTCGAATTCTTCTTGCGCTTTTTCGACTAGCGTCAAGACATCGCCCATGCCAAGTATTCTCGATGCCATGCGATCGGGATAGAATGGCTGTAAGGCTTCTACTTTTTCGCCGACTCCGACAAATTTAATCGGTGCGCCGGATATTTGCCGCACTGATAAGGCTGCACCACCACGGCTGTCGCCATCTAATTTGGTTAAGATTGCGCCGGTAATGCCGATTTGTTCGTGAAAGGTACGGGTTAAATTTGCTGCTTCTTGGCCTGTCATGGCATCTACAACTAACAGTGTTTCGTGGGGTTGTACTGTTTGTTTGATGCGGGCCAATTCTGCCATCATGTCTTGGTCGATTTGCAGGCGGCCTGCGGTATCGACGATGATTGTATCGACGCCTAGTTGTTTGCCGTGTTCGATGCCTTGGCGGGCAATTTCTACGGGGTCAGTATCGGTGCCTAGTTCAAATACTGGTACGTCGATTTGTTTGCCGAGGGTGAGCAATTGGTCGATCGCGGCTGGTCGATAAATGTCGGTTGCAACCAGCAATGCGGTACGATTTTGCTTGCGGAGGTGCAGGGCTAATTTGGCGGTAGCTGTGGTTTTCCCGGTTCCTTGCAAACCGGCCATCAGGATCACTGTGGGCCCGGAGTCGGCGGTGGCGAGGGGTACGTTGGTTTCCCCCATGACGCGCACGAGTTCGTCGTGGACTATTTTGATGAATTGTTGGTCGGGACGGACGCCTGAGACGACTTCTGCGCCTTGTGCTTTGGCCGCTACTTCGGCGATGAAGTTTTTGACGACTTGGAGGTTGACATCTGCTTCCAGAAGGGCGCGACGGACTTCTTTGAGCGCGTCTTGGATGTTGCTCTCGGAGATTTTATTTTGTCCGCGCAGTTTTTTCCAGGTGGATTCGAGTCGATCGGCAAGTGCTTCAAACATAGGGCATTGTTGGCTAGTCAGTCTTTTTTATTTTAAGGGTAAATGGGCATATTTGGACTAATATTTTACTAAAAGTAGGGAATTGGGAATGGGGCATTGGGAATAGGGCATTGGGCATAGGGCATGGGGCATGGGGAATTGGGAATTGGCTATTAACGTTTTTTAGTCATTGTTCCCTGAGCGGAGTCGAAGGGCACAATGACTAAAGTGCCATAACTAACTTTTTTAATAACCGTTATAATGGGCAGAAAAAACAATAACAAATAACCAATTATGAATAACAATTAACCAATAACTATTAAACAATTCCCCATGCCCAATCCCCAATTCCCAATCCCCAATCCCCAATTCCCAATCCCCAATTCCCAATTCCCAATTCCCAATTCCCAATTACCAATGACTAACATTAAATTTCTGCAACCAGGAGATTTGCTCAGGGTAATTTCCCCTAGTGGCACTTTGCGAGAATTAACTAACTTTGAACGCGGTATAGAAATTTGGAAATCTCGCGGCTATCGAGTTGAATTAAGTCCCGGTTTTGACGATCGCTGGGGATATCTGGCAGGTTCCGACGAAAACAGAGTCCGACAACTTGCAGATGCCCTCAATGACCCAGATTGTCGGGGTATTCTGTGCGCGCGAGGTGGTTTCGGCAGCACTAGACTTTTGGAAAAAGGAAAAGTGGCAGAAGCAAAAAATGCCGAATTCCCGATGCCCGATTCCCCATGCCCCATGCCCGATTCCCCATTCCCAATTACTGATTCCCATTCCCCGAAATGGCTGATCGGCTTTTCAGACATCACTGCTTTGCTCTGGAATCAGTCTAAATTGGGCATTTGGGGCGTTCATGGGCCATTGGTGACGACTTTGGCTGCGGAACCGGATTGGTCGGCGGATCGTCTTTTTGACTGTATAGAAGGTCGTCCTTTACAATCCTTGTCGGGTCAAGGATGGGGTGGTGGAAAGGCTACGGGAAGGCTGTTGCCGGCGAATCTGACGGTGGCCACTCATTTACTCGGAACCCCCTATCTACCTGATTTGACAGGGGTTATTCTGGCATTTGAGGATGTTTCCGAGGCTCCTTACAGGGTCGATCGAATGTTGACGACTTGGCGGATGGCGGGGGCTTTGGCTGGGGTGCGGGGGATTGCTTTGGGGCGTTTCAGTCGCTGCGAGGTTGACCCGAAGATTCCGAGTTTTAGTATAGAGGAGGTTTTGCGCGATCGGCTCTTAGACTTGAATATTCCCATTGTTTCAGATTTGCCCTTTGGCCACGATGGGGTTAACGCTGCTTTACCTGTGGGAATTATGGCTACTTTGGACGCTGATTCAGGATTGCTAATTTGTGAGCAATAATTATAGCTGTAATTGGTGATTTGCGATCGGCTAAATAGTCCAGTTGGGTGATGTTGACAGTGGATGGTTGAAACTATATTGAAGATAGATTATATCTAGAAATGTCGGTGCAAACACAGCAAAAAGATTTTAAGACTTACCAAAAGAGGCTGATATGAAAACACACAATTTTTTAAACAGTATTGCCGCCGCCGTCCTAGTTGCAGGATTGGCACTCACCGGGATTTCGTCGGTTGCTGTTGCTGAACAAATCGGAAATGGCGATCGCATTGACGGAGTAATCCGCCGCACATCCACCATCTACCGCTTCCGAAATATGTGGGTACCAGGAACTCCCACAGAAGAATTGCGAGGCCAGGAATACACTTTCAGTGCAAATGAAGGTGACGACATTCAAGTTTATTTAGATGCGAACAGACGTGGTGGCTTTACTCCTGTAATGGTGCTGTTTTATGGAAATAACAAACAAGTCGCTTTTACGCAAGAGAGTTCTTTTAACTATCAGATTCCCCGTAGTGGCGATTATCGACTGTTAGTATTAGCAAAAGATGCTGCTAGGGGCGGAGATTATCGGCTGGAAGTTTCGGGGATTCAGGGTGACAGACGGACTCGCAATTCACGGGATGACAGGGGAGATAACGGGCGATACAATCGAGATAACCGCGATGGAGAACGGATTTTGCGAGATGATTTGGGTTTGCGGGCTGTTGATTGCAACCAGAGACGTTCGATGGTAAGAGTCAGGTTTGATGATGGAGACACAACTTATTGTGCGATACCAACTCGCAATTATCCCCAGGGAGATTACTACTATAACTCGCGGACTAGGGATTTAGATTCGGCGAGGCTAGATGATAGTAGATATGATGCGGGCCGCGATCAATGTCGGGTAATGGTAGGGGGAAAGTGTGTGACTAGGTAATTAGGGAGTAGTTCTGTTAGTGCGATCGTAATTTAGGCATGGGATATAATAGTTAATGAGGTCTAGTAAGGAGAATGTGCGATCGTGACAGTCCGGGAAGAACTAATCCATGAGATTGAGCAAGCATCAGATGATATACTTCAGGTGCTATTGGGTTTTTTGCGTCAGACACGGTTATCGCAGTATGAGCCTTCTCTGTCTATCGATTTAGCTGAGATTTCGAGTGCTGGATTGACAGTGCAAAAGCATTATCCTCTGCGCGGAATGCCTTTGGTAATTGCCGAGGATTTTGATGCACCGATGTCAGATTTATGGGATGCGCTGGGTACGTGATTTTACTGGATACGCATATTTGGCTGTGGTTGTTGCACGATCCAAGTAGTTTGTCTGTGACGGCAAATAGTGCGATCAAGGCTGAGGAAAACCAAAGCGGTTTACTGGTTTCTGCAATTTCGGTTTGGGAAATTGCTGTGAAATCGAGTTTGGGTAAGCTGACTTTGCCTTTGCCGATCGAACAGTGGTACGCGCAAGCGAGAACTCATTCAGGTATAGTTATCGAACCCCTGAATCCGTTGGATGCGATCGACAGTACGCAGCTTCCAGGGGAGTTTCACAAAGATCCTGCCGATCGTATTTTAATAGCGATCGCGCGGCGGTATGATATTCCATTGGTTACTTGCGATGAGAAGATTCTGAGCTATCCTCACGTTGAAACGATTTGGTAGTTGCGGGCGATTCCCTACAGGATAGTTTGGCTTCACAGGCTTTTTTGTGGTTAGCCAGGATTCATTGCCTGCATCAAATCTACACCAGCACCAAAATTATCGTAGGGGGTTGGTAGGTAGTAAATCTTGTAAGGTTCCAAAGGGAAAATATCTTCACTGATATCGTCTTCTGCCATTAGAATACGGATTAATTCTCGTTTTTCGATCGCAGAAAGTTGTCTAATGGTAGGGAGTAATTCTGTTAGGGTCATCGGTTGTTTTCCTACGATGCGTCTATGTTAACGGTAGCAGGTCAACGTAGTAATTGCAACTTGCAGGGGAGTTTGACAAAAATCGGCGCGATCGCATTTTAGTTGCGATCGCGCGACGGTATGATATTCCTAATGTTGAAATGATGTAGTTAGGGGCGATCGGACTTCGCATACTACAATCTATTCTGGTTTTATCCAACCTTTAACGATCGCCTTCCCAACATTGACATAGGGATTGGCTAAAAACTCTTCGATCGCAGCTTCACCGCCAGCCTGCAATGCACCAACTGCACGTCGCTTGAAACTGGGGGTAGTTTCATCATTAACATGAGCAATTTTTTCCTCATCAGTCGCCGTAGGATTAGTTACCTCTAACTGTTTGAGAAGTTCTTGAATTTCTTTTGCTGAAGCAGCAAGATTTTGTTTCTGTTCTGATTGTTGGACAAAAATGTTATTGTCAGAGCTGGCTTTCTCACCCATAGCCCCAACCTGACCATGATTATTATAGGAGGTTTGTGACATTGATTTACTCTCCGATACGGGTTTATACTCTACATTTCCATCGACGTTTCCTTGAACCAAGTTGCCCTTAAAGCTACTGTTATTCATATCTACAGATTTCCGTTCCATAGCTGATAGTATCCTAAATTGCTAATGTTTACTTTTAGTGCCATGTTCGCTCAATCACCAGAACGATACGAAGTGTCTCCCCCAACATTTCCCTGTATAAAATTACCACTCACTTTACTATTACTAATGGATATTTGATAAGTTGCTTCCTTTTCAGTTTCAATGAAATCATATACTTGTCCAATGATTTCCTTGAGACTGTCCGTTTTATTTGTAGTAAACAGCGTCTTATCACCAGAATTGAGACTTATTAATAAACCGTAATGTTTGGGCTTATAAAAGTTCCATATTACGCCAGCTATCCCAGGAAAAAAGTAATACCAGCCTAGGTAGTTGTTATTCATAGCATTTAGTGATGAAAATAAAAAAGGAACTGCAATAATCCACCAAGGAATCGAGCCCACGTCAACCTCTCCTTCACTAAAACTTGTAATATTGTGAGTCTGGTAAACATTTTTTGAAAAGCGAACTGTTCTTTTAGTTAGAGTGATAACTCCATTCCTTACTAAAGTAATACCCTTATTACTTTTAAAGGGGTTTAGTATTGTCATTGATTATACCTAGAGAATAATTGATGGTTTAGACTATGTATCAGCACCCTTTTTAGCACTAAAGCGCAAACCTAACCTAAAAGTTAATGTCCTTGATTATTGCTGCTAAAACTTTATTCTTTATAGGATATGCCAATCCGGGAAGAATGAAAATTGGAAAAAGTTGGATCTTCCGAAAATTGGGGCGCGAGGCAAAAAAGTTACAAAAAGTTGGGGAAAGTTGGTAAAAGTTGGGTATAGTTACTACAGCCATCTCATCATCCCACCTATGGACAGTCCTCAAATATTGCAATTTGTCGATCGAGCTGTCTACGCCAAGACACGCAAACATCTAAATAACTTGCAGCGGGGGATTATTGCGGGAATACTGAAGCGTCAAAGATATGCTGATGTTGCAGAAACTTATGGTTATAGCTCCCAGCACGTTAAAAAAGCTAGTCACGAGCTTTTGCAAATGTTATCTGAAGTGTTTGGCGAACAAGTTAAGAAAAGTAATCTTGAATCCGTCCTAGAAAGGCATATAAATCTGAATATAACTTTTGGCAATGAAAACAACATTAATAAAAATCTTATTAGTATTGGCTGCATAAATAATTGCGCTGAACCCTCTACTCCTACCCCAGATAAAAGTCAGCCGGAAACTCCCGACTTGCAGGAGGAAACCAAAAATCAAACTAAGATTGAAACAATTGATAAATTACGGCAGTTTGGCTTGAGCGACGAGCAAATTGCCGAAGCGCTAGATATACCTTTAGAGCAGGTTAAACAGGTGGACTTGGAGGAGTAAAATCTGGTACAGTAATAAAGAGGTAAGTTTTGAGAATAAATTAGGAGAATCAATTGAAAATCAAAATTATCATCCACGAAGCAGAAGAAGGCGGATACTGGGCAGAAGTTCCTGCTATTCCTGGCTGTGCAACTGAGGGAGAAACCTTCGAGGAACTGCTGCAAAACCTCTATGAAGCGATCGCAGGTTGCCTTGTTGAAGTACAATAAAATATCCTCAGATATTTTCAGCTATGAATACAAAACTGATTGAATCCTTAGTACAAATCATAATGTAATCCGAATCATTTCAGCGCGAAGAGCCAACCGTCATGAGCAGAAACGATTTGAACAATACCTCTGGTACTAACTGGTCAGCTTTAGAGTCAAATTCAGAAGAGAATATTGATTATTCGGATATTCCACCGCTGACAGATGAATTTTTTGAACGAGCTACTTTACGCATTTCAGCAGATCAAGCCCATAACCTAGTTCAGCTCGATCCAGATGTGAAGCAGTGGTTTCAGGCTCAAGGAGAACAGTATAAAACTCTAATTAACAAAGCCTTGCGCCAATACATAGAGAGTCAAAAAACTCAGCACTCAGCTTAAATAGAACTCACATCTTGCACCATTCTTAATAACAGGCAAGATGCCTGTTCCACAAAGAATAAACTTTCTTGTGGGACAGGCATCTTGCCTGTTCATAAAAGGCTTGTTGAGAATGATGTGACATCTCAGATAGAACGGAGAGGGGGGGATTCGAACCCCCGAAGGGTGATAACACCCTTAACAGATTAGCAATCTGCCAGCAGAGATTGCGAACCGCTTGACGGGTAACAATTTTAGGTTTTTGCTATCAAAGCTTCCCCAGTTTTTACAATGATGGTCATCAGTCATCAGTCTGCACCCAAAGCCACAAAAAACCACCGATGGTGCGTCGGCGGTATATCCAGAGAAATTCATTGAGTAAAGTCGGGAGGTGGAATCAAACCACCAGAGGATCGGCTTATGAGACCGACGAGCAACCACTGCTCAACCCCGGCTGGCTTTAAAACCAGAAACGTGGAGTCGAACCACCTATTTGCTCGGCCGAGCAATAACCACTTTGATGGTGGCGCGTAGCCGCTACGCTCTTTTTGGTTGGCCCATTTTAACGTCTTGGGTGACGGCAGTTTTTTACTAGGTATGTCTGTCGCCCAATTTCCAGTCTCTCCCGGTGTTACGACCGCAGCTTATATCAGTGCTTTCTTTACAGTTACACCAAACGTGATTTGGCAGGATAAATGTGTGGTTTATAATATTATAAACTTAAAATTCTTAAAATTCTTAAAATGGCTGGAAGAAAATCTATTTTTACACCGGAAAAGCTGAGCTTAATAAGGAAGCAGTTAGAAACCTCTGGCAGTGATAAGCAAGCGTTTGAGGTTGCTGGCGTAAGCAGGGATACTTTTTACAGGTGGATAAAAGAGAAGCCTGAATTTGCTAAATTAGTTACTGAGGCAAAAACTGAACACGCGAGAAAAATTAGGGAAAGATTAAAACATCAAGCCGAAAAAGCGTTTGACGAATACTTGCACGGGCAAGTGACGGTTAAGGTTAAAATCGTGGAAACTTTAACCTCTGAGCGCGGAAGCTACTCAAAAGAAATACACAGGGAGACCACGCCTCCGGTTCCGCGCTGGGCGATCGAAAGAGTTCTTGGCCGCCCTTACGATGAAATTGAGGCCTTAAAATGCTTGATTACCGCTGGATGGTTTCCCGACTGGATCGGGCAATGTACCGTAGATGAAATTAACAACATTAAATTTAGGCTTAGAGAAGTATTTGCGGGGACGCTCCCGGAATTCTCCAGCAATAATTCTGCCGGACTTACTGCCAAAACAGCCGCCGCTATCCGACAGCACCTTCTCGGTATCCAGCCCGCCGATATTTCTGAAGTATCAGCAGAGATGGAATCAGGATCAGTCGCCGATTAAAATTGGAGAAAAGTCACGTCGTATAGGCCTAAGTTGGGCTGATGCCGCCGATTCAGCCTTGGTTGCTGCTGAAATTGAAGGGTGCGACAGTTGGTATGTTGGCTACAACTTTGATATGAGCCGTCAGTACATTGAGGACGTGGCGTACTGGGCAAAAGCTTATAACTTGGCTTGTTCTGGTATTAACGAGTCGGTAATTGAGGAGCCGGATAAGAATATTTTGGCTTATACTATCCGGTTCGATTCCGGGTTTAAAGTCACGGCGCTATCGTCGCGTCCGGCAAATTTGCGATCAAAAAAAGGTCGATTGCGAATTGATGAAGCGGCATTTCATGATGACTTGGAAGAACTTATTAAGGCTGCTTTGGCTATTAATATGTGGGGTGGCAAAGTTGCAATTTGGAGCACTCACAACGGTAAAGATAACTACTTCAATAAGTTGATTGAGAAGTGCAAAACCGGAGAACTCAACTACTCTTATCATCGTTACGATTTGGACACTGCGATCGCCGACGGGCTGTATCGGCGGATTTGTCTTGTTTCAGGCCAGCAGTGGACGATCAACAGAGAATTTAAGTGGATAGCTCAATTGCGGAAAGATTATGGCATTGATGCTAGGGAAGAATTGGATTGTATCCCGTTTGAGGCTAAGGGTGCAGGGTCGGTGTTCAAGCGCGAGTGGTTTGAGGTAGTTGATCGAGTGCCTGCGGGCGGGCGTATGGTTCGTTTTTGGGATTTGGCAGCCAGTATCAAGTCTTCAGCTTTTTGTACGGCTGGCGTTAAAATGAAAAAAGTTGATGGGATAATTTACATTTTAGATGCGATCGCAGAAAGAGTCTCTCCAGCGGAAGCTGATAAATTGATTGAAATGACCGCAATTCAAGACACCAAGAATACCCGCGTACAGTGGGAGCTGGAAGGCGGATCGGCAGGAAAACGCGACGAAGTACATCTCAGAGCATTGCTTAAAAACTTTTCAGCAAGTGCCGTCAAGCCGATGGGAGACAAAATTACTAGAGCTAAACCGCTAGCTTCGGAATTGATGCGGGGAAATGTTAAGTTATTGAGAGGCGACTGGAACGAAGGTTATATTGATGCTCTTTATGCTTTTGATGGAACTTCTAAGACCAGGGTCAACGACTTAACTGATGCCAGTTCTGGCGCTTTTCACTCTTTAAGTGTTGCAATTATTCAGCCCGACTTTGATTAAAATCTTAACTAAAATATAAAAATGCGATCGCCAGCCCCGACACCCGGAAGAAACAAGCTGCTGGAAAATATCTGGCAAAATATCACTAATTACACCCGAACTTTGGTTGGCGGTCAATCAAAACCAGTCTCTCAATATCCAAATTATTCCAGCGATACTTTATACGGCCGCCAGTATGATTTTGAAGTCCGAGAGCCGATCGTCCGCAACGATGGTCGGACTCGCGAGCTGGTAAAAATGATGGAAAATTCACCAGAAATAACTTTGGCTTTGGATCTTCGTCGTGATGCGATTTGGAGCAATCCCACTGGCGACGATCAGGGTTGGGATATTGCTTCTACGCTGAATGACAATGTGACGCCGATCAACCCCGGTGTATATAAAGTACTCCAAAGACTACGGGAAGACGTGATTGGAGGGCTGGTACTGAATTCGGGCCCGGAATTGTTGATGGCTTGGGGTGATTGGTTTTTGTCGATCGGCGTAAATTCAAAAACTTCTCAGATCGAGCGCGTCCTCTTTCCACCTACATTTGAAATGTTTCGAGTCGAGTCAGCCACCGGAAAACTGCTGGGCTTTCAGCAGCGCAGGCAGGCAACCAACGAAGTTACGGCTTTAGATTTTCATCCCATAGTTTGCGCCCACGCCCGGTATCGGTGGCGCCCGCCGCATTTGTACGGGCGATCGCTTTTTCACGAGTCGATCGAAGATTGGCAGAAACTAGAAAACATAAAATTTGATCTGCCAAGTGCCGCCCGATCTACCGGAGTTAATGCAAATCTGCACGTAATGCCTTGCGAATATTCTGATTCCGACACGGCAAAATATAAAGAAGCTCACAGGGCAAGGCTGCGATCAGGGGGAAATATTACAGATTATTATCTAATGAATGGTACTGAAATCAGAAAGTTGTCTACCACCAACCCTGATTTTTCTGGCTTGATAGCAGTGCTTAAAGAATTTCAGTTGATGATTGCTAGAAAATCCAAAATCCCCCTGTATTTAATGGGATATACTTGGGGAGGGGCTAATGATATTGCTACCCAGCCGATGCTAAATTATGCAAGGAGCTTGAATGCCGATCGAATGCTAATAACTTATTCAATAATTAAACACTTATGTAATTTGGAATTAGCATTGCAAGGGTACAGCAAAGAGCAGTGGTTGTATCGAATAATATGGCCAAAGCTTTATGTAAATCCTTTTGAGATGCAGTTAAATCCCCTAGAATCAGAAGAGGCTAATAAGCAAGGGATAGAAGATTTAGATAGCCTGCCAAAGCCAAGTCCGCATCATTTAGACTGGCTGACAAAAGCAAGCGATAGTGATATACGCAAAGGTTTAGAAATCATTAAAGAAAGCAACGGACACTTAGTGGAGATAGCATAATATGCCGATCACGACAGTAGAAAGAGGAAAAATACTTCGTTATTTAGAATTGCCAATTACCGCTAAAGCACAAATTGATATACTGTGTGATCGCATTGAACAGGTTTCTGAACAACTGGCGCAGCAAACAGTCGAACTCATAGGACAGCTTGATGCGAACGCCGAAGAAATCCGCAAAGCGTCTACGGGAATGGTAAAGCTGGATGTTATAGAATGGAAGCCTGACCGTAAATGCGATCTACGCAGCTACCGTCAAGAGCTTGTTAAGCAATTGGCATATTCGATCGGTTACGAAATGAAAAAAAGTTATCCTTGGTAAGAGCAAAATATGGAAAACTATAAAATTGGCGATGTAGTAGTATGGGATTGTGCTGTCGGTACAGTCAAAGGGAAAATAAAAGATTGTTTTAATACTGGATTAATCCCTGGTATTAAAACCGAGGTAAAATGTTCTAAGCAAAACCCTGGTTATCTAATAGAACTGTCAGATAAAAACGGGATTTTAATTGGAAAGAATGCCTCGGATTTACATTTAGAAATCTCCCCAACAACTGTACAAAATTTAGGCTTGCCAAAATTGACTGAAAAACAAATATTAAAATTAAATCAATTTATTCCAACAAGTTTCCCTAATCCAAATCCTCAAGATTTAACAGTTCTTGATTTTGTGGTAGCTGATAATTTAGTGAATCGAGGTCGTAGTAAGTGGCGAGAAAAGGATTTAATTATCCTTGCAAAAATGCTCAATACAATGGGAATTCCTCACACTTTAGATCACGACTGGGAAACGCTCAGTAAAACTCAAGGGTTGGTGATTGCTGGTGAAATTTTGAAAAATGAAAAAGCTCCTGACAACTTAATTTCAGCGGCAGGAAACAAGAAGTTAAATTCTGAAATAGTCAACAAAGAAGGGTTTGTGCAGGTGATTGCCACTGTAGCATTTCCGATTGACAGCCCGATCGTGCAACGCCTCAGTATGGGCATCGGGCGGGCGGTTTCTTTGGGGGGTTTTGCTTTTGAAGACTACGTATGTCCAATTTGCGAAACTTCATTTACTTACAAAAATTGCCCGCATTACATTCCTGAAGGTTGGGACGCCTGGGGTGAAGATCCAAGCTTGGTGGCTCCTTATTACATTCGAGATGGACTGTACGATCTCGGAGAATTATCAAGCGTCCTTATTGCAAACCTTCCTGGAGCGACAGCCGTTGTTGGGAATGGTGTTTAAAAGTATTAGGGGCTGAATATTTAGGGCCTCCGCAAAAGCAATAATTTCAGAATGATCTAATTCTCTTTGACCTGTTTCAACTTGCGAAACGACTGTTTGACAAATATGCAGTTGCTTTGCAAGTTGTTTTTGTGTCAGATTTCGTCTGCGACGCACTATCTGAATTTGTTCGCCAAGGGTAATGGTTACAGCGGTCATATTTTAAATATAGTAATTACTGTAAATAATAGCAAACTGCAATAATAATCTGCACAGATTGCTTTAATAAGCTAGTTTGAAATTACTTATTTCAACTACCAGATATGAATAAAGGTTTTGCAAAAACAGCAAATATAAGAAAAACTGGCAACACCGAGAGTGATGGCATATCTCGAATTAACGGTTACAAGCAGCAGCAACAAAGTCGCGATCAAGGCTCTGACAGCCTTTCGAGTGCTGAGGAAATTCCACCAGAGCAATTACCTCCACTTCAACTGAGTAGAGTTGTTGGTAATGATACTGCTGCCACCGTAGAACCGGAACCAAGTGCAAGCGCTAACCTTCCTCCGGCTCCGATGACTTTTCACGAGGACGGTACGCTAACAATCACCGAAACCCAGCTAAGAATGTTGATTGACGCTGGAACTAGGCAAGAAACCGCACAATATCAACAGCAATTACAGCAGGCAGCGGAGCATCTGGCTGAATCAAAAAGGCAGCAAGATGCGCTTGAAGAAGCCACTCAAAAACAAAAAGACCAGCTTCAAGCTGAAGTTCAGGCCGAGCGGAAACAGCGCGATACTTATGCGCGCGTATTTACCCAGTTTGGGTATGCCGCACCTTCGGACGGTGCGGATCGGGCAACGATCGGATCACAGGCATTTATTTCACCTTTGGCAAATCGGGGCGGGATTTCCCCCAAAGATGCCGTGCGCGAATACGAGCGACGCTGTAACGATGACGACAGCAGCAAGGCCCGGTATATCGCAACGCCTACCGGATATTACAAGCAACGCAATTCCAAATATGTTGATAGGTGGTTTTTGCAAAATCGGCAAGCGCTGCGAGAAGGTATGGACGCGATTGCTCGCAAAGCAGGGCTGCTGGAAGGCCGCTACGGGTCAGGCAAAGACGCACCTACAACTTTTGCCAACTTTCCGGTGGCACTGCGGGAATATCTTAGCCAAGTTGTGCGGATTGAACACTCGCCCAGATTTGTTTTGTGGCAATTTTGCAATAAGACAATTTATACCGGTGTGCCCGTCAACCAAACTTGCGAAGTTCCTAGATTTCGACACCTCAATGAAGGTACGACTTCTTCGGACTGGAGGCTGACACCGGGAATTCCGACAGTAGGAACCCGTCAAAATCTCAGTGGCAACAATATGTCGGTTCCGATTCTGGAATGGGGCATGGGCAAAGATGCAGCGATCGAGCCTCTAGGCATTCACGAATTGGTAAATTCCGTCACAATTTTGGATATCGAAAATCTGGTGCAGCAGCGGATCGGGCACAACTACGGCAAGTGGGAAGATACGCTGCTGTTTGAGATTTTGTTGAGTACCACGGCTGTTGTATACAACAACAACAGCTCTGTAGTAACTACTGCGGCAGGTGTTCAGGCAGGCGGAGGCGGGCAGTTAACCATGAATTTCTTAGGTTCGCTGCGGGCCCATATGGCAACTCGGTTAGTTCCGCCGCTGGACGATGGCTGCTTCGTTTTTGTTGGAACTCCCGATCACTTTGCGCCTTTAGAAAGTGATATGGCAGAAAAAAATACTTTTGCCGACAGCGCAAACATTGAAGGCCTGACAAATATGCTTGCACTGAAAACTGGTCAGGAATACAGCGGCAAGCAACTCGGTTACAAAGGCAAAGTTCGCGGCTTTCACCTGTACGAAAGCACCAATATCAGTTCGGGGGCGGCAGGAACGCCGGGAGCGCAAACCGAAACAATTGGCGGATCAGCCCAAACCACGCGGAGCGGATTTGCATTTGGTGCTGACGCCATTGGAATGGCGGAAGCAATGCCGATGGAAATCCGGGAAAGCGACGACACCGATTTTGGCAGAATGCGATCGCTAATTTGGAAAACTCACGCTAACGCCACTGGTTTGGATGTCGATCCGGCTCGAACTTTACTGCCCAACGAGGTTGCCAGGCCAGTTGGAGCAGAAGAGCAACTCCGAGTATTTGAAGTGCGCTGCTCGACGGTGAGGGTATAAAAAAAATGGCAAACGAACCCGAAAATTTGCAAACCGCGCCAACGACTGAAGTTAGCACTGCTGCAAAACCGGAATTCAAAAAAGCTCAACCCAAGGAAGATCCAAAAGTTGTACAGCCAGCGGAATTTGCAACCGAGTATTTTCAAATTTTGGGACTGTCGGTTTGCACAAAATGCGGCAGCAAAAAACAAACTGACGGCTTTGGAAAAATAGTTTGCACGATCGGGATAACTGCCAAAAAAGAATGCCCGATGCTTGCAGGTAAGGAGGATAAATAAATGGCAACCGGACACTTTACGATCGCAGGCAGCAATATTTACCTCAACCATCTATTTCGGGGACAGCAAAAAAACACCGGCCCCGCTTACCTAGCGCCTTTCCTGACAATGCCCTCAAAGCAAGGAGCTGGCTCTGAACCTGCGGGCAGTACCCGAATTTTGATGGCATCCGCCGACTGGCAAGCCCCTGTTGGCGGGCAAACTACAACCATCAGGAATTTAGTTTGGCCCCGGTCTGTTGGATGGAGCGGTAATATTGTCGCGTTGGGAATTTTTGACAGCGCTAGTGGCGGAAACTGCCTTGCCTATTACATTCCCGATGACGGCGAATTGATTGAAGTTAATGATTCTTTGATAGTGTTGGCAGGCGGTTTGCTGCACAGGTTTGACGCCGGGTTTATGTCGCTGAATTTGCAAAATGCAATCCTCAACGATTTGTACCGCAGCATCCCCCTACCGTTATTTTCTAGTTTGTCGATCGCGCACTACAGCAGCGCCCCCGCTCCTGTCGTTTCCCCGACAATCGGGGGTGCCGAACCAACAGACCCAGCCTACAGCCGACAGCCAGTTGCGATCAACGGGACGGCTTTTGGCGTTGCCACCGGGGGAAAAATTTCAACTGTCGTGCCTTTTTCGTATTTAGCCGCAACCGCAGCGCAGGGCAACCGCACTCACTGGGGTTTTCATGATGCGCCCACGGCTGGTAACTTTCAGGTTGGAGGTATTTTGATTCCTCCAAAAGTGGTTGATATTGGCGATCCGTTCACGCTCACTCAAATTACTATCGGATTGGATGCCCCGTAATGCCTACTCAATTCGCAGCAGCGACGGCAACGGCCGCAACACTTACGGAAACGACCACGGCAAAAATAGTCCGCAACCGTCATTGTTCTGGAAGCGCGGGGATTGCAACTGTCGGCTCGGCGTTGGGTTTGGCGCGCGATCGGTACGTTTCTGGGATGAACGCAAAAACCGGTGTGTCCGGTTCCGCTGTGGCGACTAGGAAACGATCTGTTGCAGCGACGTGTTTGCAGGCAACTGGAACTAGGTGTGATCGGGGTTTAGTGTCGATGCCAGCAGTAATCGCACCTGAAGGCCAGCTTTGGTTAAACGGCAAGCCCTTCAAGAGCCAACCGATGCAAAAAGGGCAATCCCTCCAAATTAGATTTGAGCTTTTGGGCCGCAAACTTTCTAATTTGAGAGCTAGATTTAAACTTTTTGATTTACAAGGCAACACCTTGATTGACAAACTTGAAACTATTGCGCCCGGTGGATTAGAGATTGAGTCAGAAACTGTTCAGCCAGGAGGGTTGACAAATTATATCGGGTACATTTTTCTAGATCGCACCGAAACTCTTTTTGCTCAATTTTCGCGGGAATTTGAAACCGAGTACGAATTTGAAATTGGCAATTCGAGGATTAACTACCCGATCGAACGGGGATTTTTAACTTTTAGCGGGTAACTTATATGGCAAATACTTTGTATGTAGATATGCGGTATGAAAGCAACGACATAAAATTTGACGGAACGGAAAAACCTATTTTTGTCCGGTCGGACAGCGTTGTCGTTGTAGGGCCGATCGCCGGTGCAAGTTTAACTGGATTGGTCATTAAAGCATCGGTATGCAAAGTATTACCAAACGGTTCAATTAGTCCGCCAATTTATTCTCGAACTGTTGGCAATGGCATTACTATCAGCACGTTAAATGCTAGCGAAAAAAAAGCAGCAATTGTACTGATTCAATCAGGAGAAAATGCAGCCGACGAACCGGGACAGCAATATGTAGCGGACATTCAATTTAGCTACAACCAAGATTTTACCGCAGGTACAACAGTAGGGACAGCAACGTCAATGACTAAGACTATCAAGGGAGCTTTCAGTATAGAGGCAGATTACACGGTGATTTAATATGGCTTCTGAATTTTTGGAATATGCAAACTCTAAATTTTTCGTTTCAGTTGGATCGGATAGAATCGAACAAGACGAATGGGGTAATGTTCAGCCAAGTTCGGAGGTTGTAGAAGTCCAGACTTTTCTTAAAGAATCTCGCGGTACAAATAATCAGCCGGTTATTTCTAAACCGGGTGAAGAGCAAGGTGTGAATTTTACGAAAACTTACTTAAAAGGGTATTTAGTGAATCCCATGAAATGGCCCAACAATATCAGACCCAGAGAGTGCGAGGTGGAATACTACGGAAGAAGGGGTAAACTTCAGGTATTATCGCAGTTTCCTCGACCATTTGATACAGAATTATTAACAGGAGATATTGTGGAAGGATGGGCAATTTTTCAGGCTTAAATCAAGAAATACTTGCTCTTAAATTAGCAATAGAATCATTAGCAGGGGTTGGTATTTATGTTTTTCCAAGCAAGCAAACTTCAAAGGCTGTTGCCGTTGCTAAGCCAAATTTTCCGCCGGCAGGGACGCAAACACAAGGTATTGAGATTGTAATTATTCCGGCAGAAGAGTTGACTATAGCTCCTATGCTTAACAATGGAACTGCCTGCGTGCGATCGCACAAAATAATCATCAAGCAATGGGATAGTAATGAAACAACGTTAAAAATAATTGAGCCTTTAGTTGCAGTGTTAATGCAATTAAACTACTCAGTAAATGTAGGGCTGAGAATAATTCCAAACCCTAAATTAGGCAATATAGAGTCGAGAAATCTGACAATTCAGAAGACAGTAATTAACAGGAGGGTAAATGGGAACTGAGTATCAAAATAGAGAGTTGCAAAAGGGATGGAAAACGTCAGTATATTGCTGGAAACAAAAGACTAAGCCAGCGCTACCTTTTGCTCCAGTTCAATTAGTTTTGTCATCTGCTGCTGCAAAACTTGCAACAACAATGACTGTTACTGGCGCTCCAACCGGAACGATTGAAAAGGGCAATGTGCTTTTATTTGTTGATGCCGACGAATTAGCTTATCTTGCTGAAGTAACTGCTGACAGTACGGGCGGAAGCCTGACAGTACGGGCATTGGCTGAGGCAATTCCATCGGGGGCTAAAGCCATGTGGCCACCGGAATTACTTGATCGAACTGATGCGGAAATCAGCCGCACGGTCGATACCACGGACACTCAGACATTTAATACGGGTGGCAATAAATTAATTACTCCCACTACTGGGAGTAAATCTTTGAGCTTACCGGGGCCTTATATGCTCAAAAATGGTGGGTATTGGACGGCGTTTTTTGCGGCGGAAGCCAAAACGCCGCTTTGGTTTGCCGTTCAACATGAAGCGCCGGATCAGGATTTGGGAGCGATCAAAGAATCTCCTTTTATCGGTAAAGGCTACGTTACTGACAACACTACCTCGGCAGCGGCTGACGGTTTTCGACAAGGGGATATCTCTGTAGATATCACGGGGTCGCCGATCAGCGACTTTAAGGTTGTTGGGATGCCCTAATGATTAGATCGCTTCAAACTAAGGGTATATTTGCCTGCCTTTGTAGTGTCACCAATTCCGCAATATTTTGCGAGTTGGTAGCAACTAATGGCAGTCAAGAGCCGGAAATTAGTCTTTTGGATGTTGATACGGGCGATCGATATTTAGTGAGATCGCCTTCAGGGAAAAACGTACTCTGGAACTACAGTATGGAGAAAGTTGATGCTTCCATTTAAAACAACAACAAAAGAAAGTGAAACCGCGTTAATTGAAGATGGTTTTGGGAATTCAATTGAAATCCCTAAGTACGGGTGTTTAACCTACAATGAAGAGGATGCTATTAGCAAATATTATCTTTCTTTGAAAGATGGAGTCAGTAGAGTTGAAGCAAGGCTTGTGGAAATTACAATTTTGTTTCGATCGCGATTCAAACTTCCCAATCTAAATGTTGAGGAAGTTGCAGAACAAGCCTCGACAATGCCAATGATTGACAGGCTTTACGATTTTGTGCTAGGCGAACGCACCCGTTGGATACCGAAAGAGGTGTTACTTGAACTAACTGGAGAAAAAGCCAAGGAAATGGCGATCGAGTCTGCGCGAATTTTTAGTGGAATAGCCGCAACCCGCGCCGATTTAGAAACAGAAAAACGCTGGGTAGTTTTTGCTTCTAAAGGGCCTTGGTTGGATGGATTTGAAATTGTCAAGGACTTTGCAGGCGACGCAGTGGGAAAGTCGCTAATAACAAGCCACAATCAATTGACTGGGAGGGGATATACTGGAAATTAAGGCTTAACTATCCTTCGGACGATCGGTTTGACTCTGATAATTTTGCAGAACAGCCGCTGATAATAATCGAACAAGCGTTAGAAGCGATCGCGCAAAAAGAGCTTGAATTGGGGAATCTAATTGCAACTCCAATTAGTAGAGCTATGTTATACGTGCTAGCAGGAAAAGGGGTAAAAAATCCAGAAAGAGAGTTAAATTCTATAAATCCATACGGGAGAGAGATTCAATCTGAATTTGCCAAAAGAATATATTCTAAGCAATTCTCTCAAACGTTTATGGAATTACTTAAAGAGGGAAAAACCCCTCACTGGGTATCGGGAGTTTTAGATATTGAGTCAATTAGTTTAGCAGGAAAATAGAATGAGTATTTTGAAATTCAAATCAGTTGCAGAAGTTATTGAGAAAGAGGTGGAAATTGGCGACGGACACGGCAATGTAATCGCTATCCCAAGTAAAGGCGTTTCAGATTATAAAGAGTACAAGCAGGTGATGGGGCGCTTTCTTAAGGTTCAAAACAATCCCGCTTTAGCTGCTGGAATAGAAATTGATGTAGTCCTGTGTTGCTTAAGGTATCGATTTTCTATTGAATCAAAAGTGCAAGATGATGATATTTTGCAGTTAGAAAATGGACAACTAATGAATACAGTATTTATCAAAAGACTTTTTGAATTTTTTACTCAAGAATTGGGAATTGAAGGGTTGAGTCAAAAACAATCAGCATCTACAATGGAAGATGCAACTCCTTATTTAGATGAAAAACCATTACCTCTAATGATTGACAAGAAAAAATAGCAAATATTGCTTCACATTTTTGCAACAATCAAAGGTATTAATTATGATGATAATTCAAGCTAATGTCAATACAATTTTCAAAAAATATTCGGGAGATTCTAGGATTTTAGAAGCCTCTGACAAAATTACGGTCAAAGTTGGGAAAGCTTTTGAGATTGAAACAATTGTTCCCGATCGCGACCAACACTCAAAAATCGCCTTTAAAGAACCTGTTGAAGGCTGGAAAGAAGCTTACATCTACCAACCACATTGGACACTTCCAACTAGCAGCAACATTTTGTTGATGGCTCCTTATTTTTCGCAGCTCGATAACGACAGCGGTGAGGGATACCGCGAATGCTGCGGGACTTCTAATGCAATAATGCTCAATTTCTTGCTAGCAAAAGCTGTTTCCTTCTCCGAACGAGCTGCTAACAAAGGAATTGAACCGGAAACTGTATATTTTGATGTTTTGAGAAACTACGGCGACACGACAGAGCATGATGCTAACACCAAGGCACTTCAAGAGTTTGGAGTAGAAAGTTACTGGGCAACAAATCTATCTTTTGAAGATTTGCTAAAATCTCTCAGGGCTGGAATTCCCTTAGTAATGGGGTTGCATTACAAAAATTGGGGGCACATTGTTTGCGCGATCGGCTACGATTTTTCGCGTAATTCAACAGTAATTCACGATCCATTTGGAGCGCGTGCCGGGGATTCTGATGATTGGGCTGCGACCGGGGGCGATTCTGGCAAAGCCGATCCTTATTCTGATCGCGTGTTGCAGTCGCTTTGGTGTAACGGCAGCGACGGTTGGGGGAGGATCGTAACTTCAGTGATGGGAACCAAAACTGGACTGAAATAATTATGCCAACTGATACTGGACGCGCTTTTACCACTGCTAATTTTCTTTTCAATTTGGCTGCTTTGAAAGCCATAAATTTTGGATCGGCAGACCCCGCTGGCGTTTGGTTTGTGGTTCCCAACCAAGTGACAAATAATATAGAAATTTGGGTGTGGGAACCAAGTTCAGTGGCCGTAGCTAATGACGTTTCCGTGGTGCATCCAAATTCTGTAGCACCGACCAGTGCTGGTCGTTGCATCCAAAGTTTAAAAATCGACCCTAGTAGTTTAGGCGGAATTTTAGCTGCAATTGTGGCTTTAAGTACAGCGGGACTAATCGAACGTACCAACGTAGGGGGTGTTAATAGTGTAACAATTAGCGCATTTGCTAAAACTCTTATTGACGATGCTAACGCGACGGAAGCTCGCACGACTTTAGGGCTTGGCGCAGCAGCAGTAAGATCTATCGGGACAGTCACAGGAGCCATCAGAGATGCCGCTGATACTGCTTACTCTAACGCCCGTACTCCGACCGCTCACGCAAGCACTCACGCTGTCGGGGGAACCGACCCGCTGACTAATTATTTGGCGGGTACGTTGCCAGCTAATAGTTTGCTTGGCACTGGTGCGTCTGCTGGAATAGCTGGGCCGATACCAAGGAACACTTTCTCGACTCCAGCAGAAGTAAATGCAGCAATTGCTAGTCTAGTAAATTCATCGCCTGTGGTTCTTGATACTTTGGGAGAGTTGGCAGCGGCGTTAGGAAATAACCCGAACTTTGCTACTACTATTACTACGGCTTTAGCTCTTAAAGCACCTTTAGCTTCACCAACTTTTACTGGAACAGTTGCCGGAATTACCGCTGCGATGGTAGGACTAGGAAACCTAAATAATACGAGTGACGCTAGCAAGCCGATTTCTACAGCTCAACAAACAGCACTTAATCTAAAAGCCAACTTAAATTCCCCAGTTTTTACTGGTATTGTGAGTTTAGCTGGACAATTAAAATTCCCAGCAATACAAGAATCTTCTGCTGATGTAAATACTCTCGACGATTATAAAGAAGGTACTTTTATACCTGTACTGTCAGGGACAACTACCGCTGGAGCTGGTACTTATACTAATCAGACTGGGAATTATACAAAAATCGGGAATAGAATTATATTTGATTTAATTCTTACTTGGAGTGTACACACTGGCACTGGAAATCTTACGATTACTGGATTGCCTTTTTCTTCAAATGCCGGAACATGGAGTCCTTGCAAAGTTTATAACAATGGATTAATTATCGCTTCTGGAAACGTATTACAGGCGGTAATTAATCAAGGTTCCGGTATTATATTGTTGGCACAGTATACGCCTTCAACGGGATTAGCTATTGCCGTCCCTGTTGACACCGCAGGACAGTTAATAATTTCAGGCTGTTACCGAACCACCTAAGGAATCAAAATGTACAAATTTTGTAAAAACAAACAGATGGAATAGAATATATAATTCTTGATACAAATTGAACAATAATAAGGAATAAATTATGGGACGGACAAAACCAACAATAACATTTAATGGCGGGGCAATCAAAGGGGCTGCTCTCCGCGCATTCCAAATCACAATGATTGAACTGGGCGAAACTTTTCAAGAAGTAATTGAAGAGGTTGGGGCTTTCTCGGATTTTCCACAAAGCGACATTGTAGATACCGGAGATTTGAGAGATTCACAACAAATCAAGTTTCCGCAGCCAGGGGCTGTTAAATTTGATTGGTCTGTAGAATACGCGCCTTACGTGCATGAGGGGTATATTTTGCAAAATGGCAATACACAGTCTGGCCGCCCTTGGACGAAGGTTGGTCTATCTCGATTCAATGTTCAAATGCGCTATGCGGAAAACTTAAATCAAGAGTTAAAGCAAGTAAAAAACAAACGCAGCGGTGTTGGCAAACGTCGGGATTTTCAACGCAATTTAAATAATTTTTCTGATTAGGTTTGAATTATGAACGTAGGCTCAGTTGTTATCCCAATTAGATTAGACAACGCCGTGTTAGACCAACAAGTCAAAACGGCAACAGATTTAATAAATGGATTAATAGGGCCAGCTAATAACATTCAAACTGTTATGGCAGGTATCTTTTCTGGGGCTGCAATTGGGGGATTTCTTGATAATTTTAACTTCTTAAAAGCTGATTTGATGCTTTGGATTAAAATAAATAAAGATTTAATTGGCGGAACTTCTGCCCTAACAACAGTTTTAAATAATATATCAATACCGTCAAGTCTTATTACTGGACTAACAAATGCTTCTAATCAGTTAATAGCCGTCAAAAATCAGTTACAATCTCAGCTTGGCAGTTTTACCAGTTTATCAAATCAAATCATTGAATCAGCCGGAAGTTTAAGCCAAGGACAAGGTATAAACCCAATAATGGGGCCGGGAATGCAAATGGGCCCGTCTGTCTCTACTATGCTTGATGTGGGGCAAGGTGTTGAAGAGTATGTCGGTTTTGAGAAAATAGCTAACTCTTTCCGAGCAATGGCAATGGCGGGGGGTGAATCTACCGAGTCTATTAATGCCGTGATGGAAGAAACGAAACGGCTAGGGGCTGTAACCTCAAAAACTCCAACTGCTGTTGTAGGATTGGCAGGGGAGCTTTCTAAATTAGGATTTACCAGTGAGTCGGTATCTAAGTCTTTAGAAGGTATTACAAAAACGTCTGAAGCTACTGGAGAGGACTTAACACAAGTAGGTAGCGTTGTCGCTGTAGCACTTAGTTCCTTTAAAATTCCAAGTGAAAAAACATCTTTAGTCAGTGACAAGATGGCATCAATTGCCAATGCTTCCGCAACAAGCATTTTAGCGATTGGCGAGTCAATGAAATATGTCGGAACAAGTGCTTACGGCGCAAACCAAAGTCTAGACACTACTCTCGTTTCACTAGGACTACTTTCTAACGCTGGTATAGAAGGTTCCGCCGCAGGTACAGGGTTAAGCGTCGCTATAACTAATTTACAAAAAGCCGCTGCTAGCGCCAAAGGTTCTTTAGGCGAATTAAATGCTGAAACAGCAAAACTAACCGAAGCGGACTTAAAGAATCTCACTTCTGGTTCGCAAGAGGGAGATAGTGTATTCTCAGGAAGCGCAGACTCGGCAGGCGCTAGCAATCTTCAAGCAAAAGCATTGAACTCATTAGGATTAGACAAAAAATCTTTATTGGATGCAAGTGGAAATCTTAGGCAGTTAACCGATATTATTCCAACCATTAGAAACAAAATAGAACAATTAAAAACAACCGCAGAGGGTACGTCTAAAGTTCCTATTTTAATAAATGCTATTTTTGGACAACAAGGCGGGCGGACTATTCAAGCATTACTAGGACAAACTGATGCCGACATTGCCCGATTAATGCAATCAGCAAAAACGGCTGAAGGTTTTTCCGCTAAAGTTTCTCAGGTGATGCTTGGCGGGTTGTCAGGTTCATTAGAACAATTAGCTGGCTCTGTTCAAACCGTAAGCTTGATAGTTGGTGAGTTTTTTGCACCAGCTTTCAAGATGATGGTTGATGCTACTTTGTCTGTTGTAAACGCATTTGCTAGCTTGCCCGCGCCTGTTAGAAATTTTGCCCTTAGTTTATCGGTAGTAGTACCGCTAGCTATTTTGTATTGGAAGGCAATACTAGCATCTAAGTCAATCGTACAGGCCTATACTACACTAACTATCGGCCTTACTTTGGCAAAGACTGCGTTAGGTAGAACTGAATTAGTTAATATTTCAATTACGGCAATAGCTGAAGCAAAATCTAGAGCTTTATTATTTATTTATGGGGCACAAGCGTTTATTTTAAATGTGCTCACAGGTCGAACGACCTTGCAAGCTGCTGTTAATATTATATTAGCCGGTTCTATTCGTTTGGCTACAACGGCATACTCTGTAAACGTTTCAACACTTAATTATGGCATTGTAACTGTTTTTGAAAGTATTAGAGCTACTATCCAGTTAACTGTAAGCATAGGCTTGTGGATTACCGGCTTAAATACGGGAATAGTATCTGTCGCAAGAGTAAATACACTTCAAGGTATTTATGCACTCGTTACAGGCAGAGCTACTACCGCTAATTTAGGATTTATTGCTTCTACCGCTGTTCTGATAGCCAGATTTGCAATTATCGCAGCAGCAGCTTGGGCGGTATCGCAAGCTTGGAACTCGTTTACTTCTGGAACTAAGGAAGCGAGCGGCATTCAAAAGACTGCTGATGATATCAACAAACTAACTAAAGAAATTACCGGGCTACAAGTTAAAGCCGAAGAATCGGGAAACGTTTTCCAAAGATTTTGGGCAAAAGTTCAACAGAAAGGCCCGATTGAGGCAGTTCAGCAAGGACTATCTAAGGTAACTGGAGGATTGCCGAATGATACTTATGGGAAAGATTTTGGTATAGTTACAAACTCACAACTAGCCGCACAGCGCGCAATGTTTGCCACTGCCGAGGTGTCTAAAGCTGTAAATACCCAGCTAGATATGAGTATTGGAGTTATGCAAAAATACGGTGTAGAAACTTTAGACGCTAGCGACAAACAACGATTAGGTGCTAAAGGTATAACCGACTTCACGACTGAGGCTAAAGGTCAAGTGGAGATGTTAGGCAAAACACTTGACGTATTAAAAGCACAACAACCTGTTAACGATGAACAAAAAGCATTTATTCAAACAAATATAAAATTAACCGAGCAACAAATTCAGATTTTTCGTAACAAAATTGTAGCCCTAGAATCAGAAAATGCTGTCACTAAAGTTCATATTTTAACCCTAGATGAATTAACTCAAAAATACAAAAACGTAGCACACGCATCTGAATTGGCAAATTTAACGGCTACTGCATCAATTGAAGAAGCAGCGGCAAAAAGTAAAAATAGTGGAGGTATTAGTCAGGAAGAGAAAACTAAGCGATTGAGTGTATTAGGTAAAACAGAAATTAACGAGCGAGTCCAGTCCAATGATAGTAAACTGAAAGATTTAAAAGCTGCAAGTATTGGGGCAACCACAGAGGATGCAACGAAGATTGCTGAAGAGATTAAGAAAATTGAAATAGACCAAGTTAAAGCGAGAATTGACTCTGCAAAATATGAACAACAAGAACGAAAAACTCTCAATGACGACCTTTTAGCAAGCAATAAAGAGCTTGAAGATGCGGTAACAGCTAAGCAGCAATTGTCTAGCCAGAATCAGATAACAGCTATCAGGAAAGCCCAAGCCGCGCGCACTTATTCTGCCGAAGAAGCGGCTACTAAGATTCGCACGATTGAAACTGCTGACTTGCAAGCGTCAATCGCGAGTGAAACTGAAAAACAACGGAAATTGAATCAATTGCGACAGTGGGGGGTAATCTCCGAAGAAGAAGCCCGAAAAGGGTTGCGAGACTCGGTTAGCGAAGCTGCTAAAATCCAAGGTCAGATTGTTGAAGCCGGACTGAAAAAAACTGAGGAACAATCAGCAAATCAGCTTAAGTCAATCAAAGACCGCGAAAATTCACTGGCAACGGCTCAGGAATTGTCTAGTCAAACCCAAATCACGGCAATCAAAAAAGCTCAGGCAGCCAAGGTTTACTCTGCTGAGGAAGCAGCCGCTAAGATTGGCGCGATTGAAACTGCCGACTTACAGGATTCAATCAATCGGGAAGTTCAGAAACAACAGAACCTCAAACAATTGCAGCAGCGGGGAATAATCTCTGAAGAAGAAGCCCGGAAGGGTATAGGCGAGGCTGCAATTTTAATCGCCAAAACTCAAGGACAACTTGCTGAAGCCGAAATCAAAAAATCTGAAGAACGAGTAGCGGCAAGAGTTAAAGCGATTGAAGAGCAGGTAAAATTCTCTAAACTCAAACCCGAACAGGAATTGGCAAGACTAGACGCTCAATCGTTCGGAGGCGATCAACAAGGAAAAATAGCAACCGCTCAATCAGGAGTTGGCGACGCTCGTTCTGAATTGGACAAGCAGCGATTAGGATTTGCTTTGCAGTTAGCAGAGCTGAACAACAATCAGTCACAACAGGAGCAGATTAAGGGACAAATTTATCAGCAGCAATTAGTATCGCTCACCCAGCAGCAGGAATCTAAGCGGCAAGAACTAGCACTAAGCCAACAACAGCAGACAATTGAACTCGAACGCAAGAAAATCCAGTCTGAATTAGCCGTACTTGAGGCACAATCGGCGCTGCAAACAGCCCAAGCTCAGGGCGCGTCTGCCGCAGAACTTGCAGGACTACAGCAGTCGATCGCACTCAAACAGCAAATCGTGTCACAGGTTGCCACAGAACAAGTCAATCAAGGTAAACTCAATAGCCTATCCAACGAACAGTTAGCCATTCAACAGCAAACAGCCAAAGAAGGAGTTGAACAACAGCGTCAGATTGATTTAGAGCGGCAAGCAATTGAGAAAAAAACAAAAGCCATTGAGGAAGGATTGAACCGGGCGCGGGCTTTGTCAGAAGTGCGGTCGCAAGGGCTGGAATTCAAGGGGCAAGATATTGGGGCTGAAATTAGTAAGCAAAAATTGCTTGCTGACATTTCTCAATCTCAGTCAAATCTGCAAAAACAGCGCCTAGAATTTAGTTTGCAGTCGGCAGAGTTAACGGGTAATGAAGCGAACAAAGAGCAAATTAAGCAACAGATTTATCAGCAACAGCTAACCTCAATGGCGGCTCAGCATGAAGCCCAAAGGACTAGCCTTGACTTGTCTAATCAACAAGCCGTAATTGAGTTAGAGCGTAAGCGAATTCAAGGCGAGATTTCTGTACTAGAAGCGCAAGCAAATCTACAAACCGCTGAAGTGAAAAACGCATCAGCAGCAGAAGTTGAGTCGTTGCAATCTGTCCTTGATTTACGGCAAAAATCACTTGATTACATTTCAACAGAAGAAGCTAATCAATCCAAAATCAATCAGTTAACTGGTCAACATTTAGCTGTAGAACAGCAAATTGCCAAAGAAGGATTAGAACAACAGCAACAGTTAGACTTACAAAGAGAGTCGATTGAAAAACGAACTAAGGCGATTGAGGATGGATTGATTCGGGCCCGCACAGCAATGGAAGGTAAATCTCAAAATCTAGAGTTCAAGGGTCAAACCGTTGGCGGCGAAATTGACAAACAGAAATGGGTAACAGACTTACAACAGTCTCAAGCGGCTCTACAAAAACAACAGCTAGATTTTGCTCTACAACGTGCTGAACTAGCCGGGAACGAGTCAGCCAAAGAGCAGATCAAAGAGCAGATTTATCAGCAACAGAAAGCCGCTCTAATAGCCCAACAGCAAGCCCAAATTGTCGGAATTGGGTTATCACGTCAACAGGCTGCGATCGAACTTGAACGTCAAAAACTCTCAGCACAAGTCGCGCTCACTGAAGCGCAAGCCAACGTAGCCAAAGCCCAAGTCACCAAAACTACATCAGCCGCCGAGATGGAAGCGCTACGGGCGACGGTTGGGTACAGGCAGCAATCGCTCGGTCAAATTACTGCACAGGCGACGGTCAGCAAACAAGTTCAGTCAACAGAAGACCAGAAACTAGCAATTGAGCGCCAGACAACAATGGAAAACATGGTGCAGACTCGCGAACTGGAACGCCAGAAGCAGGCAATCGAGAAACAGAAGCAGGCAATTGAGGAACGGTTGCAGGCACAAAAGTCAGGACTAGAAAACCGCCAAGGCAAGCTGGAATTATCAAATCAATTACTTGATTTAGAGTCGCGGCAGTTATCAGCTCGTTCGGGATTAACCGAGGCGGTCAACGGACTGGAACAGCAGCGGCTGGAATTCCTGATGTCTCAGGCTGAGATTACAGGCAACACTGCACAGAAAGAAAGTCTTAAAACTCAACTGTATCAGCAGCAGTTAGTGGCACTTGACCGATCGCAACAAGCCCAACAACATTCATTTGAGATTAGCCAGAAACAGAAACAGATTGAACTGGACAAGCAAGAAATCCAAGCTAAGATCGCCACATTTGAAGCTGAAGCTAACATCGCCAAAGCTAAGGCTGACAAAAGCTCTGCTCAGCAAATTTCAGCGCTAGAGGCTGTCTATAAATTAAGACAAGATAGCTTGAGTCAGATTGGAAGAATGCGAACCGTTGAAGGGCAAATTGTCACCATGGAACGGCAAAAATTATCAGTAGAACAGTTATCGGCGCGGGAGAAATTGCGCCAAACCAATCAGCTTGAAAAAATGCGACAAGTCTATGAAGCCAACAATAAAGCGATCGAGAAAACCAACAGCCTTGAGAAAGAAAGAAGCGCCCAGCAAAGTTCAGACACTAGCGGCGGCCTCAGTTGGGTTGACAAGGCGAAGCCAGCATGGTTTGAAGGTGCTACAAATTCATTTCAAAAAGCAACAGAAGCCTATCTGTTAAGTAGTGCGTCACCCCCTTCGGACTTAGCGCCAGTTGCGCCAACAACCCCAGTAGCTCCAGTAGTCCCAGTAAATAAAACACCAGACACGCCGCAGCAATTGGCTAATATGCAGATAGCTGCTCAGAATGTCTATTTGACCGGGGCAATTGCTGAAGCCAAAAACCCAGCCGACGAACAACTAAGAAAGGAAGCTCTAAGTCAACTTGGTCAAATGCGAGAAGGATATAGCGTTAACCCTGCTAACACGCCGATCGTCCCAACTCAACCGATGGATGCAAACGCTCAGCGCGAAGCGGCTAAAGCTAAGATTGAGCAAGCACAAATCGCGCTATCTGAGGCGATCGCCCGCGCTAACGCACAAAAGCCAATTGACCCACAAGAGGCGACTCGTCAAGGTGCGATCGCGGGACAGGCAGCCAAGGAATACGCCGCGCAAATTAGAGCCGATCTTCAGTCGGGAGTTCTCAAAAACCAGGTCACGGGAAAAACCGTTGCTCTTAATTTGCCACCTAGTTTAACGGAATTAGCTGCAAATTTGACTAAGGCACAAACAGCGCTTAAGGAAATTAAAGACCCTGTTACGCTAGAATCAATTTACAAGCTGATGGGTGAAATCAAGGAGATGTTAGGAAAGCAGTCGTTCGGAAACTTGACAGTAGTTTCTCAAAACCCCGTTGCCGAATGCAGCGAGATTTTAAACGCTCTCATTACTAGGAGAAAATAATGCCGTATCCAACTATTGAGAATTATCCTTATTTAAAATTAGAAATTGACAGCAAATCTGTCACGTTAAGCCAATTTACGAATTACTCCCGTAAAGGTTTGCACGGAGCAAAAATAGATTACGCTTTCAGCGGTAACGCCATCGTCAAGCGAACGCCACACGAACCAAAGCATTTATGGGCAGTGACTGCATTAGCAAGTTGGGAAGAGCGCAATCAATTTTTATTGCTAGCTAAGCTGGCGGATACAAAGATATTTACACCACCATTTGACACTTATAAGATAACTTTAAGTGATGTATTTTTAAGTTTAATAGAGCCAACCGTTTCTCGCCCCAAAGCGCATGACTATCAATCAGTTGGCATGATCGGGGATATTGAATACTTTGCTAAATTTTTAGTTGGCATTGATTTAAGCTCGATTGAAGAACGGCCGTTAGGGGATTGGGTTGAATTGTCGTTTACAATGAATGAGTTAGAAAAATTAACTGAATAAGTAGAAGCCTTGGTTGATAGTGTTGAAAAAATGGGAAAAATTGAAATATTTTAATTAAAGCAAGAAAAAATATTATAAATGACCACAAACGCAGCCTCAAGACTTAACAAGCTGATTGTCGCCGGGTTAGAATTCCCCGGCTTTGTTCGCTATGTCTGCGATGAAAATGAACTTGACACCAGCGGTGCAATTTTGGCGACAGGCACGATCGAGGTTGACAGCCATCACTTGAACCCACAGTCACTAAACGACAGACTTAACCGTTGGTGGTGCTGGGGGAAGCGACTAGAAATTAAGATACTGAACAGCGATGGTGTTTATCGGTTGCACCCCCGCGGCGTGATGTACCTGATTAAATCGTTCTACAGTCTCGAAGGACGGTTGACGTTGCAGGTTGGTTGCTTGCTGTCGCTACTCAAGAATCGCTCGATCGACGACTTCCGAGAAGATAACAAAATACACAAGGAAATCAAAACTAGCGTACAGGAGCCACAGGATGGTTACACAGAGTCTACGGCGGTGATTGTCATTTCCTACTCATCTCCTGGTGTTGCGTTCTCGTCCAGTAGCAGTTCAACACCAACACCGACCCCTGTACCGCCAACACCGACACCAACGGGTGACTTGACATTGCCTCCAATTTTTCGAGAGTTTCAAAAGTCGAAATTCTATGACATTCAATCCGTTGTTAGTTTCTTACTTGGTCGTGCTGGAATTCTGATTGTAAAAGGAGCCGTTGGGGGACAAATTCGAGGCCCTATCAGTTTTAGTGGTTCACTTATTCAGCAAGCCGGGGAGTTGTGTTTTAAAGCATCTCCCCCTAGTTACATTTGGGCTAATAAGGATACCATCAGAATTACGCCAATTAATATTACCAATAACCCTACGGCGTTAGTTGTTGTGATTGGCAAAGACGAGGTAGAATATGCGCCATTTGACAGCGGATTAGATGTTATTAAAGAGCTAGTTATTACTGGAAATATTGATAAAAAAAATACCGAGAAACCTGAAGGTGCGACGGAAACAGTTAATGCTGACGGCAGTAAACAAAAGACAGCCATAACTCAAGATTTTGGGCCGGAGACTATTGTCAATTTCAATGGAAACCCGGCGACAGAAATTCTGCTTGCTACAACGACAACTACAGAATTAATTCGAGCTAATCAAAAAGTTGTTACAACAATTCGAGTTGAACGGCGCGGGCTAGTCGTACCAAATGCTAAAACAAATCGCAGCACTTTTGTCGAAAGTTTTCGCAGCACGTTTACGCAATATTTCAGCACTAATCCAGTAAATAATGGTAGGTTGGACTATGAAGAGGAGGAGATAAAAGAGCCCGTTTGCAAGGTGTTTGCCGGATTTTTCGGGACTTATTCTGATGTAAATTTTACTTTTCCACTAGGTTTTGACACCGTAGGGGGGGCAACTTTTCCTGCTGATAGTTGGCTGCTTAATACTACCCAAATCCTCAGCAGTAAAACTCGAACAAATTATAGCTATGACAGTAAGGGGGTTCAGAGCGCTAAAACTGCTGTAACCCAAGAATATACATCAAAAATCTTGACAACTTACTGGCCGTTTGTTAGTGCGCTAGCTCCCAGCAAGCAAACAACTGAACAATGGATGCGATGGGGTGATAACGAAATGCACCGCGTCACCGCAAAAACAACCTATCAGGAAAGGTATGCAACTGAGTTAGAGGCTCTTGACGAAAAGCTGTGGAAGGACAAGGTAGCCGCTGGTACAACTGAAGTAACAAGTATCCCAACTTATACTCGAACCGGGGATGTGGAAGATTCTAGCACGATCGCATACAGCACCAGAAATATCAACACTTTTCAAGTCAAATTCGGGACGCGAATGTCGCTGATGACCGAAAAAGATGGTGACAAAGTTGAACTCAGTCGCGCTGGACTTGCGAACGCACCGGCCACCGAATATCTACCATCATATTCGGTCGCCGGACAAAATGGAGAAGCGGCGGACGATTGGGAAGAGGAAGAAATCAAGGTTAAGAAATACTGGGATTTTGCATTTGACTGTTCCAGTCAAATGCCGCCCAAGGAAATCGCCAGCATCGGCAAAGTGCCAAATCAGTCGGTTCTGTCACAAATTGCCGATATTCTTTACTTTTACAGGCAGGGCAAAAGTAAGGCTTATGAACTGACGGTTGAGATTAGTGATTGGTGGATGTCTGAGTTGTACCGGCCCGCGATCGCAGTGCAAGTCGTGGAACCAGACAACAACGCTTTAACCTACTTACTGACTGGCATCACTTATTCCTGCGAATCAGACGCAAATCTAATCCTCGGAGATTTATGGTGGATTGGTGGCACGGCAAGTTCCCTAGTTAGTAGTGCGTTAGGAAATTGGCTGGAAACTGGTGTTAGGATTGCTAATGAAGGCGTGAGCTTTCAAGTTGGCGATCGTATTGAGGTAAGCGCGATCGGGGGAGCCATCCCTGGTATTGTACCTAGTCGCTACTGGGTATCGGCTGTGCAGGTTGTTAACGGCATCCAACAGATTCAACTATCTGCAACTCAAAACGGTGCGACTGTTGCGGTTACAGGTGCGATCGTTGGGCAACCACGAATCACAACTGTTGTAGCTAAAGAGCCAGTTTTGGCTTTTGCTCAGCTCAAAAAATGGTTGCAGCTTACGCCTAAAGATTGGGTTCAGACAAGCTTAAACGATTGGTTAGTTATTGAAGTTTAAAATAACTCTAAATTCTAAAAAAATGAGAAATATTTCAATTCTGATAGAAAGATTTGTAATAATTATTTTATGGCTAGACATTTTGCTTTACGGTTATTATACGCTTAAGTTGTTTGTACTTTAATTCATATGACCCCACACCGCCTAAAAGTTAGGGCTGCAATGCGACGCTATGGGCAATCACAATCGCCTAATCAAATCCAAAATACCTTGGCGCAAACTGGAACATCTTCAGCCGATCGGCTAACGCCCGCCGCTGAAATTGGCAAGTTCCAACAGTTTGATGCTGAGGCGGGACGATATGTGTTCGGTAGTAGCACTCAGTCGGTACAAGTCGCGCCGTCTCAAATCCTTTCAAACGGTAGACTCGGAGTAGGGCAAAAAGCTCTACTAGCTCAAGGTACAGCCGATTTTATTCCTGCTTAACTTATGTCAGATATTAATGAAGTTAACGGCAACCCCGCAATTGAAACCGACGAGCCGATATCGATTCAAGAGGCGAACGAATGGGCGCCGAAGGTTCGAGCGAAGGCAGACTCTAAAAAAGATATTATTGAAAGATTGCGATGCGCTGCTGCTAAACGTAGAGAGAGAAGCGGGGGCAATCCTATTAAAACCAAGGATTCAGAAATTAGCTACAGAGCCAAAGGCTTTAACCCTGAATCTGATGCTTTTGATATTGAAAGTAGTGATGGCAAGAAATTATTAGGAAAAAGCCTGAGTAATGGCAATGTGAAAAATGGGCAAAAGGTACGTTCATTCTTTGATCCGAATGGGCGAGTTGTTATTGATGTTAAGCCGAAAGGAAGAGATATTATAATCCTTAAACCAGTCGCTGCACCGCCTGTTGAAGACCCGGATATCTGGCCAGTCACAAGCTGCTTTTTATATACTCGCATAAAAGGTGTGACTGAAAAACTTACGGGCAATGGCGCGGCTCAAGGCATAGAAGAGACTAGCTGGGGCTCCATGCGCGCGTATTCAAACAATACCGGAAACGCGGCTTATGGATTTGCGGAAAGACTTGATGATCTAGGTAATTATAAGACCGCTGAAGATGCACTAAATAATAAATTAAGACCTGAATGTTTGATTGTACCAACAGGCGGGGGAAGCCCAGGCGCGGCAAAGGATGATTTAGTCGGTTCATCTGGTTCTGGAGATGCCGTGATAGTTTGGTTTTACATAGGTGAATTAAATAATACTTCCGAGACAAATCTTGTTGATACCGATAGTGGTGAAATATTTCAAGTGTTAGGTCGTAGTCAGCATCCAGAAAATATAAATATTGAGCAAGGGCCTGGATTTTGTATGCAAATGATGTCTTTGGGTACTACTTCGCTAGCGCTTTATCCAATCGTTAGTATTGGTTTGGAACCCTTGACTCAGTATTTGAAATTGTCTTTCCCTGATTTAGGTGGAAGAATTGGATATTGGGGAAATATTTTTACTTGGCGTGGGATGCAAGATTATTCAACAAGCAGAACTTCTTTATTTCGAGATTACTCACCAGTGGGTACACCTCAGACACCTACCAGTTACCCTCCTGAGTGGAATTCAAGCTATCCATTACCTTGGATACAAGAGGATTCTACTTGGTATAGATATGGATGGAATAACCCTAACAACAGAATTGCGTGTCTGTCTGGGGGGGCAATAGTCGTTACTAATTCCGCGTTAACCCCTAACGCAGGCTTTTTGTGTGGCGATAAAGTTGCCAATGATAAATGGGGTTGGTCGTTAGGAGTTGGTGTTACTCGTGGTGCGCTAGAATACGAAGGTTTCTATAGTCGTGGGATGTTCGTTTGCTGGGAGGGGCATAAAGATCACATAGGAATGGCTCAATCGTTTTTTGAGGTATTTAGGATTTACTGGAAGATACCGGGAGGTGTTAAAAAACTGCGTTCTTGTAATTTATACGGGTGCGAAATACTGGGTGATGGCGATGGAGATAGATATCCATCTCCACCACCATCTGACGCTCGTAGATTTTTGGTAGACGCTTACGGTCGAAAAGCAAAAGTCTTACTTGCTTGCCACAAGCAAGACTTTGAACCAATAGAATTAGAATTACCCTTTGAATACGCGGCTGTTGTAGAAGAAATGAGGGTGTTAGGCGGAGGTAGTTTCAGCACTTGGACTAATTTTGAAACAGGCAAAGTCCGCAAATTTATTAACACCTATGGTGCTTACAACGGATTTGGGTCGACAGATCCTTTTAGCCTAGATTTGATACATGGATCACTTTCTATAGATGCTGAATTCGCCTATGTTGATATTTTTTATGGTGGAGAAAGATTGTATGAAGAGCCTAAAACTTTTCCAATACCTATACAATTAGCTTCTCAAGGCTATGGAACTCCTTCGTCAGGATTTTATGGAAACGACTCCCAAAGCGGGCAACGGTTGGGCTTAATACCGACAGACGCAATATACCCATCTGGGTGGCCTCAAACTCCAGCACAAACAGGTGAGCGACACCCGCGATACGTGAAAGATTGTTGGAGTTGCTGTCAATCTTACAAGATAAAGTTACCAACTAAAGATGATAAAACCTTGACTATTGTTGCGTCCCAAAAATACAAAAGAGGCGAAAGCATTAATATTACAGCCAATAATCCTGACAATGAATTTAATAATAAATTCTTGATTCGTGACTATCGAACTGACGACTCTCTTTTAAGTTTTAAGCCGCCAAACTCTGACTACGCAAGCTTTGGAGGACTCCCCGCACTACATCAACAAAGGTTTCTAAATTCAACCTACACAAATAATGATATTCCTATTACTGGGGTGTTCTACAAGAACAAGCAAGATTGGACAATAATGGATTGGATACATTACCAATTACAGGAAATGCCTCGACAGTACAATCCTTTAGTAACCGTCCTTTCGCCTGGAGTATCCATTCAAGTAGGTGGTACAAATATGGTTAATATGATCAATGATTTAGATAAAAAGTTTGGCCGGCACGGAAGGGCCGAAAAGATAATGACAGCATCATCTTTTGGGTATTCAGGGAGTTTTAGCGGAGGACAAAGCCCAGCATATGTATCTCAAGGTCAAGTAAGCAATGAAGACCTACATATCTCTCACAAAGAACAATTAATAGGTAACGGGCTTATAAAAAACGGAGTGATAAAAGAATGGTATCGTGTAACCACTTCTAGTTTTCCTATCTTAGGTCAATTGCTGCGTAATACCGTTTAATACTTAAAACCATGTTATATTTTGCGGAAGATGGATTAATAAAAAGTATAGGGCCTTTTGGCATTGTTGGTAGTGTTATCAATTCTACTTTCGATGTATCAACATACAAAAGTATAATAGAAACCAACAATCTTATTGGTGTTGTGGGAATTATCCCTGGTCAATGCCAAGCTTTTTTAACTTCTTCTAGGGAGTTTGTATGGTTTATAGAAAAATGGGATGTTGTGTCGAAAGCGGAGGATCAGACCTCTTTCGAGGTGCCACTGGTGAGTCTTCAAAATAAAAAAGTTTATCCCGCTAAAGTTGTAGGGCTAAATTTGGCTTTATTAGGCTTGTCTGATGCGCCAGTTTCTGTGATCGTGCGATGGCGTGAAGGATTAATCAGATACGGTAGTTTGGTTGAATCTTCTACTTACGTTATTCCTTGCTTGCGTCCGGGTTTTGGACAACAAATTATTGATGATTTAAAAAGGCCTTTACTCTCTGAAACGGTCGTAACGAATCATTTAGGATTGACAGGTGCTACGGCTAATTCACGGCCCTTTTGGGGGCCACTAGGCCGTTTGATGTCAATGGCGTTTCATGTTGATGAAACTCTTGCAGCTAAGTACGATTCAAGTCAAAGCAAAAAAAAGAAAAAGTCACTAAACTCTCAAGATTACGAAGAAATTCCTACATATCCAGCTTACACGCCATATCAAGATACTAGCGGATATTAAATCAACTCAAGCGAAAACATAGGATTAAACTGTAGATTAAGCCGATGCGTAGCACTCATCCCACGCCTTTCTAAAGCTAGCTCAATTATCTTTTTAGCCATCAAGATTATCTCTAACTTTGATGTAGCCTTAAGCGCGTCAGGATGGTATCTGTACTGGTATAAAAAATCATCAACCTTGCCAATTTCGGTTATCTCTGACAGTCGCATACATAGTTCGTAATCCTCAATTATGTCAAAATTAGGGTCAAATCCACCTACTTGTTGATATACCGATTTACGGATTAATCGGAAGTGAAAAGTCATAAATGTGGTTAAAATCTTTTCCCTAGAATAAGGAATTGAGCATCGCCAACCAACCCGCGTTAATCGCCCTTGTTCGTCAATGTCGCGGTAATTCGTGTAAAGCATCCCCCATTCTGGATGCTCATCCAAAGCCTTGACGGTCAATTCAACCGCCTCTGGTTCTAGCAAATCATCAGAGTCAAGTTGTCCAATAAATTCACCTTTAGCCGTGCCAAATCCGTTTATCAACGCATGAACCGCGCCTTTATGCTCTACGGTCAATACGCGAATTCGGCTATCATGCAGCGCGAAATTATGAGCCATGTCCAGAGTGCCGTCGATCGAGCCATCATCGGAAATAATCAATTCCCAATTGGTATAAGTTTGTCGTAAAACGCTTTCGACAGCAATGCCCAAGTATTTTTCCCGGTTGTACACGGGAATTACTATCGAAACTCTAGGCGCGGTTCTTCCGGTCGGCGATGACTCGTGCATGGATTTGTTAGAATGAGATTTACTATAAATAATTCTAAAATGAAACGCATATTTTTAGTTGGAGCGCCTCGCAGTGGCACTACCATCTTACAAAGTTTACTGGCGGCGCACCCTAAGATTACCTCTTTCCCTGAGACTAAATTTTTCCATTACTTGTGGGCCGATCGTCTAAAAGCCAAGTTACTCGATCGCCTGCGTGAATTTTTCCACAAAGAAATCTGCCGCCCAGAATTGTACGATCAATTACAGATCCAGCAACAGCCAACAACTGATCGGATTGAATGGTTTGTCAGTATTTTAGATTGGCTGGCAACGGAAGAAAAAAATGAAATTTGGCTGGAAAAAACACCAGAGCACATCTATTTTGCCCAAGATATCCTCAATTATTTGCCTGATGCAAAATTTGTCCACGTTGTTCGCCACCCGCTCGATGTAGTGGCTTCCATGCGAAAAGCGACATCCGATCCGCTGTCTAACGCTTTGTGGGGTGGCGAGTGGACGTTAGATTTTTGTATCGAGCGCTGGAAAAGTTCGGTGCTGATATCCCATAGATTCCAAAATACCCCACAGCATTTAATCATTCGCTACGAACATTTACTGCAAGATAAAATCAGGTTTTTATCTCAATGCTGCTATTTCATTGACGTAGCTTATGATGAGAAGATGCTCCGCAATTACCAGAGAGAAGGGCTTAGGCTGGGGTTGGGGCTTCCGTGGCATGAAGGTATTGATCGAGCGATCGAACCTGCAACTATCTCAAAATACAAACAATTTCTCAAGCCTGACGAGATTTTATACGTGCTCGAAAATACCACAGAGTTGCGGCAGAAATTTGGATATGCTTAAGGAAGAGGTTGAATAAAAGTGATTATAATTATATTAAAAACAAACATAAATAAATTAGTAACAATTGTGTGCCTACAAGAAAAAGACGCGCACAAGTAGAGCAAGTCGCGATTGCTTTGCTAGATAGTAGTATCCGCCAGCGACACAAAGTTTTAGCAGACTCTTTGACTATCCATTTTCAATTAATGAATGGATTCGTAGTTCTAGGGTCTGCGACGTTGAGGGATGGCGAAGTTACATCTTTGCTGGAGAGAAAATGTTACTTAGATGCTGTAAATAACTTATCAGCAATAATTATTCTCGATTGGAATCAGAATCTCTAAAATTCGTAAGAGTTAAAATTGTTATTGCCAGCGCACCGATTGTCGGCGCAACCTCTTTGGAAATAGAGCGTTCCGCCCAGATGAGAAATACATAATTAAGCGTTAGTATGATTTGGGTTACGGCAACACCCATTAAGGCATAGTCTACTGATGTTTGTTTTGTTGACTTTCCTGTTGGTTTTTGCCTTGTTTCTGCAATAACCGCTGCAACAGCCCCGGACACCAAGACTTGCGTTGTTGCCAGCATTTCTGGTGGAATTACTTTATGAGTCCAGAGTAAGATCGCGTAACTAATAAAAAGAAATACTCCTGAAAAAGTAACTGTTAGTATCACAAATTCACTCAACACTATTTTTTGCATTTTCTATTTTCCTTCGTAGTATTCTGATGGATTTGCATTTTTCTGTTTTTCAATTTCCCGTGCCCATTCTACACGAGATCTTAATTCTTCTATTAAATCGCTGGGCTCTATGTCGCGCTCGGCACATCCAATTAAATTACTGACTTGCAGTACGTCTACTAAATATTTTTGTATTTGAGCGATTTGTTGTTTATTACATTCAATATTATCTACGTTAAGAGTTATAATATTTAATACTTTCACACTAGATACCTCTAACAAGGAAATCCTCTGAGTCGCTTTTAGTACGGACGATTTTATTTTATTTACCTCTTTTTTGAGGATATTAATTTCAGAGTATTTCCAAATTACAAAAAAGAATATTACAAAAAACCCTAGAACGGCAACAATAATAATTACGTCAGTATATATATAAAACATAAATAATATTTATACAATTTATGACAATTATATTATAACAATAATTTATAAACTTGCTAAATATTTAATTCGCAACGCCATTGGCACAGCTTGCAGCGGGGTACAAGCCGCGCCGTAGTGATTAATACATTCCCGTCGTCCTTTTATTCGCTTGCCGTCGATTCCGGCGTGATCGGGCGGGAGATTATCAAGCCACCATCCCGATCGTCTAATGCCAGCAAGCCAAGCTGGGGCATCAGCACCGATTCCGCCCAATTCAGTGGAAATCCCATCATCCACCCCCACACCTGCGGGTTTGCTGATTGACCGGGTAGTATCGACGGCACTAAATTGTCTGCCAATGCCGCTGCCGTCCCCGTCTTTTTCGTCGGCGAGGCTCCTTTGAAGTCTCGTGCTGCGGGCGTTGCCAACCGATTGCTCTTCAGAAACTCTTGCAATGTCGCACTGTTCGCATTCTGAGGAGTCGGAAGTTTCAGGTATCCCGTCAGATTTATTCCCCCAGTTTTCCCGCTGTTGTACCCCTGTGTCCCGTCGTTGGCTCTGGGCGTAGGAATACTTGCGCGCGATCGCAATCTGGTTTCCAAGCTGTTCCTCCCAGCCGGTGAAGCCGTCGCGCTCCCACAGGGATAGGTCGTTGCGGTGGGCAACGATGAAGATCCGCTTTCGGAGGTGGGGCGCTCCGAGTTCCGCTGCCGAGACGACGACTGGGCCCTCAACTTCATATCCGACCATTCGGAGGCTGGCAACCACTTCTCGACATCCGCGAGACAGCGCTCCCTCAACATTCTCCCAGCCAACAAATTTTGGCTTAATTTCATCGATGATTCGGAGCTGCTGCCACCACAATCCCGATCGCTCTCCATCAAGTCCGGCTTTGTTTCCGCAAGCTGACAAATCTTGGCAGGGGCTGCCACCAATAATGCAATCGAACTCTCCTGGCTTTCCATTGAAAGTTTGCACGTCGTCCCAGATGGGGGTATCCGGGAACCGATGGGCATAAACCAGTCGGGCGGTTGCGCTAATCTCGATCGCCCTTGTGAAGTCGAATCCTCCAGCAAAATCAAATCCAAGCCGAATTCCTCCTATTCCTGCGAATAATTCTAAAACTGATAATTTATTCATTTGGTATCTCCCAATTCCACAAACCTTGATATCCGCGCTGTGCGATCGGATCTATTGCCTGAATATTCTCAAGTTTCCAAGCCCAACGCCCAATCGCCCATTCCCCACACATTCGTTCAGTGTCCGATTGAGCTGCGATAAATTTTGCATCCATCTGAATGCAATCTGTCAAATTCGCGATCACTACTACCGCACCGCGAGGTACTTCAGATTCGGAAATTCCTAATAGTCTCAAAAATCGGTGGTCATTTTCAAACTTTTTAGCTGCATGAATCGCGATCGGGCCTCTGTACCTTGTCGGCCATGACCGAGTTTCATAATGCTTGTGTCCGGCCACTATCAGACTTGCCCAAGGTTGGTGAAGACTGATAGCCTTGATGCGCCGCCCGGTTATTTGCGGTGGTAACAGGGCGGTAATTAGTCCAAGAGGTTGGCGATCGACTCTTTACCAAGTCGATCAATTAATTCTCGGACGATCGTCCGCTGCTGCGATCGGGGCAAGCTTTCAATCTTGGCAATTAAGTCCACCAATTCATCTTCTGGAATTTCCGGCTTGGATTTTTCCGGCAAAACGGGTTGAATTTCTGACATAACTTCGGGTTCGGGTAAATAATATTTTTGAGGTAGCCATGATATTTCATTCGGCTCTGAAGTAACTAGAGCCAAAATATTTTTACCTCTGGTTAGCGCAACGTACAAAAGGTTTTTTTCCTCCTCCGACTCTTTATCTGTTTGCTTTTTGTGACTTAGAGGCATCGTTTCTGGCTGGATAATGAAAGCAATGTCACCTTCGCACCCTTTGCCAGAATGGATTGAATAAAGGTTGATTTTACAATTTTGATTTTCATCAAAAATTGAATCTATCAAACTTTTCCAATCAACAAGGCTTGGCGGATCGTAAGTTGAAAAAAGACAAAGAATTGCCTCTAGCATATCCTTCAAGTCAGCAATTTTTTGTTTGCCGTCTGGGTAAATCAGTAGACGTTCCCGCTCCAAAGCTTCGTAAGTGTTTACATTAGCCACAAAAGTTTTTGGAGAATATTCACTTTTCAGTTTTTTACATATTTTTCCTACTTGCTCTACGACTTTTGTTGCCAACGATCTATCCTTAATCTTTGCGGGATAGCCTGCACCCAGCAACTGAATGGCAGTTTTAATCAATGGGGCATTTTTTCGGCAAACCCCAATGTAAGATTGACTAGAGTTTTTGTCAAAAAGTGCCAGAAAATCGCTTTTCTTAACAATTTTAACTTCACCTTCTTCTGCTTGCTGAACCGCTTCAATTGGTATATTTGGAAAAACTTCTCGCACTAACTGAAGATGCGATCGACCGCATCTGTAATTTACTGGAAGTAGAAAGCTTTCACAATTAAACTGTTTTTTGATTCTATCCATTCCGTCGCTGACACAACCTCTGAATGCGTAAACAGCTTGATGCCGATCGCCCACAGCTATCAGGTAATTATAAGCAGGATTTATCAAAAGAGACAGAATATTTAGTTGCAGTATGTCCGTATCCTGACATTCATCCACCATAATTACCTTAAGCTGTTGGCGATACTTTTTCAATGCAAACTGGAGGTTATCTCGCTCCATCCACAGCACCCAGCTCATATCCGTGTAATCAATCCAGTAATTGTCTACCGCTTCTTTATATCCTACATTTAGGCACTTGCCAATTGCGTTGGCGATTGTGGCGGAAACGAGAATCTCTAAATTATGTAATTTGACAATGTGAGCCAAGTTTTCTTCGGTTGCATCCAGACAATAAAGCCGGAACAACTCTAATGCTTTAATAAAATAAGAATCCAATTCTTGACTTCCTTCTTTCCATAATTCACCTGAAAAAACCTCTTGAACATTATTTATTAATTTTGAGTGAGTGATGAACTTAAGAGTTTCGGCAATCGTCCGATATTTCGAGGATTCTATCCGAAAACTACGAGAATTCACATTTAAACCTTCTCGCAAAATTTGATAACTTAAGCTGTGCAAAGTAGATACACACTGCTTCCAGTTACTTCTAATACTACTCAGTTTTGCTGCCAAATCTTCCTTATTCTTTTTGCCAAAAACAACTAACCTTACTTGATCGGGAGAATAATTAAAGTGCTGCAACCTCCGACATATTTCTACTAGCATAAAGCTTTTGCCAGTGCCTGCCAGGGCTTCAATTAAAATCCCTTTTTCGTCGCACGAAGGAAGTGCAAATCGGGCATCAACTGCACTTAAGATTGATTCTTGATAACTTGATAGTTGCATTATTTTACTTTTCTTTTTTGCAAAAACTTTTCGATATCCACCAGTAAAGAATACGCACAAGCCAGCCTGTTATTGCGTCGATCAATCAAACCGTAGGTTTCATATTTTCGGTCAACGTAATCGTACCTTTGGGATAAATTGATGAATTCGTAACCAAGCAAACTGGCTTTGGCGGCTACTTCTGCTATCCTTTTTGCAGAATACCTAGACTTCATCGATTTCAGCTCCCCACGCATCCCAATTCGGGCGACGTTGACGAGCAAACAATTCAATCTTTTCACCTCCCAGTTTTTCTGCCAATCTCTCGGCAATTGTCCAGAACTGTTGTGGTTTTTCAGAGTGTTTTGTGCGCGGAGCTTTAATTATGTTATTGATGTTGGTTAGTCCTAGATTCGTAAAGCATCCCGGTTTTCCTTTAGTTGCAACCAAGAATTGCTCGGTGCAATTTCTGCCATAATGTCCTATTCCTGCATGAGATTTACTACCATCCTTCGTTACCTTTTCCCAAGTAAATATCGATCGATATTCAAATCCCCAGTAACTCAAACATGAGAATCCAAGCGGTAAATGATTGTTTGTGACCCACAGAAGCAGATATGAGTTGGCGTGTGCGATCGAACCAATCGGCAAATTCAGAATCGCTTCATCGCTCATGCTCGGATAAGGACATCTGCCCCGGTGAGTCGCGTCAGTTTCTCTCAGAGTGAAATTCCACGGTGGATCGCAAACTATCAGCTTGTAATCAATGTTTTGGATTGGTGGCAGTCCAGGGATGAGGTCAAGGGCGATTGATAATTTTAACTGCCCAATCTTGTCATCTGCTTGATATTTTGATAGTTGCATAGTTTTTTTGAAGAAAGTCAAGGAGAAGACTGGCAGGTCTTTCCTCGACTAAATTTGCTGTTTTAAACCGAGCCTTTTAATGACTTGCTTAGGTCGTGGCATAGGATTTTTACCTAATCTCAGAAAGATGAGATCGCACCCCATCCCCATTCGTGGTGAAATATCACCATATTTCTAGCTGCTGTATTGCAGCTATTGCAGCGGCTTCTTTGGAAAGATAGCCAGTTTCATCTTGCTGACCTTTGTGTCGCCAGACACGGGCTGATTTCCCATCAATTGCGCGGAGCGATAGCCAAATGCTAGTTGCCATCTTGCTATCAAGATAAACAATGTATTCTGGGGTTTGCTCGGAAAAATCAGCAGCTTTTGTAAATTCCATTTGAAGCAGTAATTTGTAAGTTTGCTGCTGATTTTCAGTGAGTGCATTCCAGACTTTCACCCGGTTAGCTGCATTTTTCTCGCAAACTTCCCGGAAGACCGAATTAATACTTTTGACCACTTCTGAATCGCACTCAATAATTGCAACTCTTGCCATTTCAACCAATTCAATTTCATCCTCATTTAGTCCGCAGCCTTCGCCCAATCTTAAGCCTGCAAACGTAGAAGGTACACTATCTCGTGACAATTCCTCCTCACTTAGCCGATCGCCCCTATTATCCTGGTTAAAACTTTCGACAGTTGCCTTAACTTCCGATCGCAGCAGTTCTTCATTTTGCCGCTTTTCTTCCATTTCATCAGGTAGCAATGAAAAATCTTCCTGTGCCAGCTTTTCCATCTGCCACATAGTTAGCCCCTTGAATTTGATTTCGTAGGCGAATGGTTGCCTTAAATTATCTGAAATCATTCGCTTGGAAACTCTAGGAGCATCGCATTTTATTTGAAAAGTTCCGCTTAGCCACTTCGCCCATTTGTCGGCCCGACTTTTAGCCATAGTTGCCGTCTTTTTGCCTTTTGGAGTGCGATTGCTAAATGCCGCATAAGCTGCCAGTATTTTGCCGTTATCTTTCCGCTTCAAATACCCAATAGTGTTGCCAATTTTGACAAATTCCACAAAATCGTCCTCTGGCTTTTTGTATGGATTGGCTTCTTTTTCTAAGCGGGCCGCTTCCTTGTCGCGGTAATTTTGGATCAAGTTATAAGCGCAAACTTTCCAGGTGCAATCAGCGATTTCTGGTGTTGTCAGGGAATTAGAAAAAGCAAGTGTTTTGTCCGCATTCAAAAACCTGAAAGTCACACCCATAGGAAGCTGAGGATAAACTTTCACCATGTAGCCCATCGCTTCAAACTCAGTTTCAGTTTCAGGCTTCGCGGGTTCCGGTTGCATTACCGCTCGTATGTGCAAATGCAAATCAGATATATTTCTTCCAGTTGTCCACTTAGTCCAAGGTCTCGTATCGTCATCCGATGTCAAACAATAGTCAAAATCGTTATATTCGTCATTGAAACGAATATCTTGCACAATAGCAGGCAAGTCGTGCCAAATTACGCAATCACCTTGTTGAAAGTCCGGTACATATTTAACTTCTGGTTGAAGTTTTGCGAGTTCTGAAATTTCACTTGCTTGGTTTTTTTCTACCAATTTTTTAAACTGTTGAACAAACTTTTCAGCTTCTGATTTGACAGTATTCCCAGAATGACTGCACTTATAAACCAAAGCTTCAGCGTCGCAATAATATTCTTTCTGGTTTCCCCTGAAATCCATCACAGTAAACAGTGCCTGTTCTACCTGTAGAATTTTAGTAAAAACTGACACAACTGCAACTCTTGCGTGAAGTTCACCGAAGGTAAAATCGGCGCTACCTACCAGTATTTTTTGCAGATTAGTTAGCTTTGGCGCCACCTCTTCCTCTATCTGCTCTTCGGTTGCTTCGGAAAATTCTAAAGCCAATTGACCGGGAACTTCCAAATTTTTAGCAAGGGTAATCGCTACCACTTCATCAATTACTTTTCGAGTCCAGGCGACGATCGCATCGTAATTGGTAAAACATTCAGAAAATGTCGGATCGTCATCGCCGATCATCTCTGTGGCTGCGTCCCAAAAGCCAGAAGATTCGTTATACAATCCAATTCCATCGACAGCGCCTCTTTTGTCGGGCTGACTGTAGTAAATAGCCCAATCTTTGTAATCTTCATATTTTTGCCCTAAATCGTAGCAGTCCTCTAGTTTTAAGTCCGGCATGAAAAATCCGTGAGAACAGAGAATGCTTTCGATCAAATCGGCTACCACTTCTGACGGAGATTTCAATTTTTCCAAGTATTCCAATTCTGCTGCTGCTTCGTACTCTTCATCAGTCAATGTCGCTTCCTGGGGTTCATTTTCGGTCAAAGCTTCTTGATGCAGTTTTTCGAGTTCTGGGGCAATCTTCTCTTTTAGCCACGCTTCGGGTTTGTTTTCGGGCTGATTTACAAAATAATCAACTATTTCCTCAGCATCAGATTCAGACAAAACGCTTTTGTCGTAACTTCCATTTGAAAATTTGGAAATTAAGTTTAAGCGCATTTGCTGCTCGTTATCCAACAATTCCTCACACTGAGCTTCAGATAATTCACTGGCATCGTTCCCAGTTAATAGTTCATATTCAGGGGCGATCGCCTCTTTCTCCCGGTGCTCCAAGTGTTCAATGATTTCTGTAGCCTCGACTTCAGTTATGGCTTTTTCGGCTTTTTCGGCTTCTTCGAGCATTCTTACAGTAGCAATTGCCATTGCTGATTTTCCGGTTCGCGGTACACGAATTGCATTTTCGCCAACCAAGTCAATCAGGAAATCGTAGCATTCACGAATTTGAGAAATCGTGTAACAAGTTTCCAAGGCGAACTCCAAATTTTGGGAGCAAAGTTCTTTGGCTAAAAATCTCAAAGTTTGAAGGCTTACAGGTGATTGAGGTTTGACTTGGATAGATATGGGGAGTTCACATTCATCATCGTCGCCATCATCATCGTTGCAAAACTCCGCTTCAACACTTTCTCTAATGCCAAGCGGGTCATCGTCTACTGTCGAAATAGTTTTATGGCCAATACCAACATTGAATCCTTGAAAATAATCCAAATTATTGCAGGTATGAAGGATTTGCCCTATCAGGCCGGCCAGCTCCTCTGGAGCAATTTGCCGATACTCTTCAATCAATTGATGCAACGCTGCTGTAATAGATTCAGTTTTCGACTGCAATTGCTCAAGCTTGAAGATTTGAGTATCAAGGGCTTCTTTTTCAGCTTGAAGTTGTTGGATTTGATTCAATATGCACATAATCATTAAGTAAGTTTGTTGGTAGTAAAAATGCCTGTCTTTCCAAGCTGTCAGGGTTTTGCCAATCCCAAGATTTGATGTCGAATCAATCAATCCTACTTTTTAGGGCTGTAATTCTTTCAGATAACCAACGAACTCTTCGAGCTCTTCCCGTGTAAGCGATGCTCTTCCCTCTTTTTCGTAATGCTGGTTGAGGAAATCCTTCCCCTGGTTTGCCGACCAACCAAGTTTTTTGATATAGGTTGTTGACAACTTAAAGACCTCAAGATAATCTTTGAGCTCATTTAACTCCTTAGCGTCTAGTTGGATTAGCAACTCCGAGTTGAAATTATTAATCAAACACTCTTTGATTTGCGATTCAACCCAGCACAACCGCTCAAACTCTTTCTGAATTTCTTGCCTTTGAGGTTGCAAGTGCGGAGCATTCTCTAGATTTGCAATTGATGGGGATGGTAATTGCACTGGCGCTGGCACTTTTTGAGTTGCTTGTGGCGACGAAGCAAATTTCGGCTGAGCTTGAGGTGGTACAGGCGCGGTATCAGGAGCTGATGTTGTCCAATCCTTGAGAATGTCAGCCAACTCTTTCCCCGGATTTAGGAAAGTGCGATCGACAAGCTCTGAGCACCGAGTTTTGCTGATCGAAAGTATGTGTTCGTAATTAAGCTCGCCGGCTATGTCAAATTCGTACTCAATGCCACTGGATTGCACCGGGGCTGTACCGATTTTCTTGGGAGCGGTTTTTGTTTTGCCATCACGAGCTTTGTATTCTTCCATGATGTACTCAGTTTTTGAGCGCATTGTTGCAATGATGTGGGAATTGCTTCCAATCATTGCATCAATCAACTTCCTTTCTAGCGGCCGAACATTCTTCCACCCATCAAACCCCTTACCAGCTAACTCTAATTCGCTGAACCAAGCGTGAGAAAGTGAATCAATAATAATCACTTCATACCTTGCCTGTTCGGCAGCCTGAATCGCTTCTATGTACTTGGCTGGATGGTGATTTTCCAACTCACAAACGTCAAAATTAAACTTATCTGCGTATCGGCTAGCGCTGCCATGTTCCGTGTCGATTACTGCAATTGAATTTCCCAAATGGGAGGCGATCGACAGTGCTGAAAAAGTCTTGCCACTCCCACTCGCGCCAGACAATGCGAGGCGGAGTTTGATTGCAGATTTACTGGCTTTTTTGAACATATTGGTCGTCATTGTTTAATTAATTGTACTCGATTTATCTGCAACTAACTACCTTGCAAATATTAGGTATTAACTTGATTCAAGAGTGTGTTCCGACGTACTCTCTAATATTCTGAGATTCCAGATACCTATCGTAGGATAATTCGTTATCTCCTAAGTCTAAGACTGAATCTGAGGCAGACTCTAGAAATTGAATTTCGGCTACCGTAAATTTGTATTGCGCTATGATGTCAGCCGGTAAGTTTTGGAATTTAACATCTGACTCCCATTCTTTAATCCAATACGATAAGTTTCTTTCCCCTGATGAGTGTTGGCAAAATTTCCAACCCCAAGGTGCACGGGGAGTCAACAATTGACTCCCCGGCAATGCGTTTTTTTCGCCTGTGATGGGTGTCAGCCAAACTTCTTCAGAAAAGATTTCTCGGTGACTAATTCCGCAATTAAGAAACGGCACCGACTGCTTTTCGGAGAAAGCGACATACTCAGGCAGAGGCAGATTGAAAAAGAAAGGCATTGCGCGCTTGGTTTGGGCGATCGTTGTTTCCGGTTGAAGTTCGGTGGCATTGGGAATTTCTTCGGGGACGATCGGCGCTTCTGTTTCGGCTTTGGTAACTACTGGTGCGATTACTGTTTCTGTTTCGGTTTCAGTTCCCACTTCGGCAATCGCTTCCAGGCAATCGGTTTTTGCTTCCCAGTGGCCGCGAGTCACTGCATCAGTCAAGCCGCAGCAGTAGCGATCGCCATCTAAGTGTTTGGCAAATTGGCAGGTAGCGCAGGTCACGCCAGTGGGCTCTTGATTCAGCAGTTCGTCGCGGCGGGTGAAGTAGGTCAGGATGCGGCGTTCGTAATCGGCACGTTTGCCACCGTCTGGGCCTTGGCGTAACTTGAGGGTGCGGTGCATCTTCTGGATTTCATTCCAGGGTAGTGCTTTCAGTTCGTTGGCTTCGATCGCTTTGAGTGTCATAATATTGTTGTCTCTTTGAGTTTTGTGCTCTTTGGGATGCCCCTTTTAAAGGGGGCGGTTTAAGCGGGCGGTCAGTGCAACTTTCTCAGGGGAACGCTGACCGCCTTTGCTATATCGTTATATTAGCTACTCCAGTAACCAATGTCAACCCCCTTGGCTATTTTTTTTGTGACGCTGGGAAACCGCAAAGAATAAAGAGCAATAAATCTGTCCAAAGCCACGCCCAGAGCGAGACACAAGCTTTCCAGTATTTCGATCGAAACCATCTCGGAATGACCATATTCCAGTTTTTTAAGATTTTGGTGGCTACAGTCTCCATTGACAGCTTTTATATCTTCAGCTAGCTGCCGACGTGATTTCTTGCCTCGCAATTGTCGCAAAAGCTCTCCCTTGTCAGGATTCCAAGTCACAAAGCGCACTTCGCTTATATCGACAAGCATCTTCTCTTCCTCAAGTAGTTTTGAATCTAGTTTAGCCATAGCAGTTGACAAAAGCAATAATTTCTAGCTACAGTAGTGTACGAACTTCTCGATACAAAGTTAAAGCTATGTTTTTGTCGAAATACGATCGCATCTGAAGTTCTGGCTTAGGCATAGACTTTTGATGTGTCAACCAAGCGAAGGCAACCAATATGCACAAATTAATCACAGCAGTCACAGTCGCAGTATTAAGCCTTGCCGCTGCAACAGCAGTTCAAGCTCAAAGACCGCCGGAAAGTATCGTAACAACTTCTCCCCAAGGAAGAGCCTTGAGAGCGGTGCAGTATCACGCTAATTGCCTTAAGGGAACTCTAGCTTCCCACAAGCTCGAAGTAGCGAACCCCCAAGGTTCTCTGACTCAAGAGGTACCCCTAGAAAGAGAAGACAAAATTGCAACTGTGCCTGCAAAAGGCACAGTTGCAGCAGAAATTTTGCGATATGCCTGTTTTCAGTTTTAGAAAAGTCGATCGCAAGCAATGCCATTTATTACCAGCGCCTATCCGTTATCGACTTATGTCACTTTCACCTGGTAGCCAAATCGTCCCCGTCCCCAGTTTGTGGGGATAGAGTTGTCCCCACCTGCAATCGTTACCAGGCAAGGCATTTAAGCTACCGGGGACAGCGCCGACGAAAAAACAGGTTTCTCAGCCAAACTTGATTTTGACCAACTAACAACCAACACGGAGAAAAAATCATAAACGCAATCGCAACCGAAATTTTGCTCAAATCCAAAACCGCCCGCAACGGGCAACTGGCAAAAGTCAGCTACGAATCAGCAGCGGACACCCCGCGCCACACTCCGACCGGGAATGCTGCTGCAAGACTCCGATGTAGCCAACCAAATTCGGACAGTTTTACTGGATGTGGCTGAGAATGGCGATCGCGCTACTAGATCCGCAGCCGTTACCAACAACGCACTTAGAGTTAACAGTTACACTCGGTCAGGAGATGGTGAAGCTGGAGAAAAAGGTGAATGTGCTGATAGAAACGGCTGCCCAGCACGATCGAGCGATATCCGAACTCAAAGAAAAAGCTGCCGCCAATTCGGAACCGACAGCAGCGACCTACTCCACATTTGTTAGTCATACCTAAAAACCCGTCCCCGCCGTCCCCAGTAACCTCAATCCCTTGTGCAGTAAGAATTTGGCGCGGGGACAGCGGAGACCCCAGTATTGTCCCCGTCCCCGCCGGCGAATCCAAACTAACAAATCTACAACAATGCAAACTCTAATTTTCAACTCCCAGCAAATCCGAATTGAACGCAAGGATGGCGATGTTTGGTTTTGCGCTGCGGACGTAGCACGGGCAATCGGGTACAAAAACACGGCACAGGCGATCGCCGACAACGTGTCTGCTAAATATATCTGCCAGATATGTTTGGGGGGTAAAGGTCGGAAGCCGCTGTTCATTTCCGAGGCCGGTCTCTACGAGCTGATAATGAAGTCGAACTTGCCAGCCGCATCTGCTTTTCAGCAATGGGTGTACGAGCAAGTGTTGCCTTCAATCCGTCGCACCGGCCAGTACGTCGGTCAGATGCCACTTACAGAGCTAGGAGACTTGATGGCAGATTTACCTGCTCTAATCATGAGGGAAGATGCAAAACCAACGCAGCACCCATTTAAAGTTCGGGATGTCGCAATGGTGGATTACGGTAAAGGCGATCGGCGGAAATGTAAAATTTTGAGCATTCTTGGTAATTACGTACACATTAAATTTGCTGACGATACTGTGGACATAGTTACTGCGAGGCAAATTTCAGCGGCTATTTGAAAACTTCTCAGATTAACTTCACCCCAAAACCAAAAAGCTACCAACTGTTACGGCTGGTAGCTTATGAGTCTACACCGACAGCGTAGTACACAGTTCAATTATTTTGCCATCAATATGTTGCGGAAGTGTACAGTTTTTACTGCCGTCGCGATGACCAGTACAAAGCCGCAGCCGGGGGAGCAATTAATCCCGCAAATCCCAGGGCAACTTTCAAATTGAGATTATCTTCTCCAGCCAAACCGGAGAGGACAAGTCCCAGAAACAAGCCTGCAACGCAGGAACCGAGCAAAATCAGGGCATTAGCCCCCTCAATTTGGGTAGAGCGTTTGCCAGCCACGGGCGCTCCGCAGTGCGGGCAACTGATGGCGGTTGAAGCAACTTTGCCACTACACTCGGGACAGGTAATTAAAGCCATAGATTAGGTGGTGATGGTAATGTAATTTCTGCAATTTTTACACGATTCTTCATGCAAAAAAACAGCAGGTTTTAGTCTGCTGTTTTTTGCTCCGGTTTTTGATGCTTTATGGGTAACTTGCCGGACACCCTTTGGGACGCTGCACGCGGAGAGCTACGATAATCCCTTTCTGCTCTCAGGCCTAATGCAAATTAATTGCATGGGACCAACGGCGGTACAAATTTACTATACACCAGAAATTGGGAGTTAAAATTAGAGCGCTAAAAATTTCAACAGCACATTCGGATCGGTATGAGTACACTCAATCTCCTGCATCCCTAAGTTTGTAAATTTTGCCAACATTACGGTTGTCGGTACAAAATTTATGTCAGCGGCGATCGCGCATTTTTTATCTTCATCTCGATCGCCTACCATCCAGCATTCATCCCAATCAAATCCCGTGCGCGCCAACTCGATCATTCCGTGCCCAGGCTTCCGACATGAAATTGCCAATCCGCCGCCTTCGATCGGTGCAGAAAATAAAAGTGGTTCATTATCTCGACTTAACTGATAGCAGCTTTCTCTCCAGTTGGGGCAAAAGAAAATCTCGGAAAGTTCGGGAAACAGACTTAAAGTAATCCGCTGTTCCGCGATCGCACTTTCCATTGATTTATGGCCAGCAGCTACACCACCCTGATTAGTGATGCCAATGAGTACAAAACCCTTGCTTTGATAGTAGTTTAAAGCCTCCTGAGCTCCCTCGATCGGTTGCTGATCATCGGGTTCATTAATAAAAGTCTTGCCCGATTTGGTTTTTCTCAGTGTTCCATCTAAGTCAAAGAAAAAAATTCTCATTGTTTTTCACCCAAAAATTATTTTACTTACCAAAGCTAACAAAATTAATCCAAACCCAATATAACTCAAATTAACTCCTAAAGCTTTGCCCATTAAGCTTGTCTTCGCAACTGGTATTTGCCACCAATTCAATTCAAACCATTCTGTTCCACCATCCATTCTACCGCGATACGTTCTCGCTAATTTGAACTGTTTGTGCAGAGACTGTTCTACAAACAGCATATTGAAAGTCCAAACAACTTGAAGTATTCTTAATTGACCGCCATAGGATTGCTTTAAATACCGCAGTCGGGTTGCGGGCGATCGGGATAATCCTATTTTGTGCAATTGGGCGGATGGATCGTAAATCAGGTACACGTAACCAGGTACAGCGTGATTTTGTTGTTTTTTCATTCATTTCTGTTGGTGGTGCGCTCATCCCAAATCAAACCAGGCAAATCAGATCGCTGTTGCCATTTATACCCTGTTGTAACAAAAGGTTCTGTTGATGTTAATTCCAAAATGGCAGTTACGCAGGTTGGTTCATCTATTACCCGATAATACCAACCAAATGTTGGCTCATTACAGCAACTATCTTTTACTAATTCATCAAATTCTGCATCGGTTGGTATTACCCAGTCTTTGAGTAGTTTAGGGTTTTGCTTGATACTCTCAATGATTTTCTGATTTGTAGATTCTGATAAATTTGATTTACCAGTCTTAATTACCTGATTGAGTATTTCAAAAGTTAATTTTAGAATAGTTTTTAGGTAATCTTGAAATATTGATTTTACTTTTTCAATAAGATCAGGTTTAGGGTAATCCTGTTTTGAAATGTACAACTTAATTGTTTTGGTAGGCATTTTGGGACTCCTAATTAAACTTCAACTTTACTTCTGACTTGATAGCTGATATTGTAAGCATCAAGCACTTTGTGAAGGCGTTCTCGTGCCTTCACCCATTTTTGATTATCACCGGGGCGCGCTTTGTAAATGCGGTTGCAGATGTGGCGCTGGTTTTGCATTTTGTCAACCAACCACAGCTTTAGTATCCAGTTTCGCTCGGTGGTGGATATGTCTCCTTTGAGTGCAATTGCATTTAATGGCTCGTTCATGGTTTCTAGGAAGGTTTGGAAGGCTTCTAGAGGTTCGCTCAGCACGTCGATTTCTTTGGGCGTCACGTATTGAGCAGTGGCAACTCCGTTAGAATGACCGACAGCATCACCCATCCCAACACTCGCTGTACGCTCTTCAACCCTTCCAGATATCGTCGCCCAAGCATCAGGAGTAACCACAAACTGCATTGCCCCATGCGTGATTGCGAGCGCAATTTTGGTGGAAACGCCCAGTCTTTGCTGCACTAATCCCAAGTAAGGGCGTACTTTAGCTTCTGAATAATCAATCCTCAATCTCACAAAAATTCGCCCATCTTCGTGAGAATATGCGCCTTTGTAGGATGAGCTAATACTTTGCGATCGCAGCACATCCCTAATAGCTCTAGCAATAATTGTGCTTTGCTCAATATCATCAGGAAATGTCTCTTGAAGCTGTTCGATTGTCATCAAAGCATTTTGCAATTCAGATTCTAGTTGTTCAATTCGCCCCTTGAAACGCTCTACTTTTTCGTGATGGCTTTGCAAAAAGTCTAATTTAAATTTTTCAAATTCTGCTTCTCTTAAATTACAAACCTCTTCAAATTGTGCTTTTTCAGCATCGTAATACTCTTGAATCTCTTGAGCTTTTTCTTCCTGCAACGCCTCTAATTGGGCGATTGAGTTAGCTTCATTTTGCACTAAATTACGCTCTCGCTCTGCCAATTCAGCGTTTTGCTGTTCGCAGTATTGATCGAACTGGATTTGTTGACGATCGGAAAAAGTAGCTACTTCTGCAAGTTTTTGAGCCTTGAGATTTTCCAGCTCTGCTTTTAGCTCATCTTCATCTTCACTTACAGCCTGCTCTCTTGCTGTGACCTCAGCTTCGCGCTCAGAAAGCACCATGCGCTCGGCACTTAACAAAGCGTCAATGCGCTGTCTAGAAAGTTCTTCTTGTGCGCCCAAAGTTTCTTCGATCAAACTCAATTCAGCTTGCCGGATGCTGATAAGTTCTTCAATCCCTACTACTTGTTCTTCTAAAACTTGAATTGACTGGTTGAGGTTTTTCCACGATTGGAAAAACCTTGGCGATACTTGGAGGTAAATCAGCCCCAAGAAAAACCCTCCGATTTCGGCAACTACACTGGCATTACCGAGAAGCACCTTGGATGCCACTACGCAGCCAAAGCTAGCAGTGGCAAGTGCATACCGAAGGGTTTCTTTGAGCAGCTTCCTCCATTTGATAGGAGGTAATTTCATCTATTTTTCCACTTGCTAGTAACAAAATTTGTGGCAAAAGTGGCGACAACAGCAATAGCAGCAGCAACAGTCCAAAGAACCAAGCTATTACTCGTAAATCGCTGCTTAGAAAGCGTCAGCGAAAAACTAACAATTCTTGGCGCTAGATGGGCTGCCAACGCCCCGCAGGTAAAGAAATAAAGCTGCTTTTGCATCTTAGACCTCAACAGGGATACGCGGGCTACTCTTGATACTATTACTGGCCGCATTTCGGAAAGAATCGCCAGCGGAAGTGTTCCCGTTGACCTTCAAACTTTTGATTTTCAACTGAAGCTGTTGCCCTTGACCTTTAAGTACACCCATCGAACGAGTAAAACTCAAATCGGTTTGTGCGATCGCCTTAACTTCCAAAGCAATTTCGTGGCGGATAGATGCAGTGTCGCGCTTAACTTCCTGAGTATCAGCATTGATTTTCTGGATATCCTCCCAGGCTTTAGCGCCGCGCTCCTTGTGTTTCCAGCCTGCTTTCATGTGAGTTTGCACTACTTTTTTGCTGGCTGCAATCTCTGTTTCGTAAGCTAAATCTGCTACTAAACTCATGGTATTTTCCTTGTGTTGAATTTGAGTTGAATCCCGTCTGTTCCGGGGTGCCAACTAGCCCTAGTTTTACCGGCTCGAACCGTTTTATTTCTACTTTTTAGGGCAATTATTTCAGGCATCAGTAGACTAGCCTTTTAAACCTATTTACCTTTGCAATATTCTGATTTTTCCCAAAGCAACCGTTGCTGGATTTTTTGTGCAGAAAATACAGCTTTATCTGCTTGCTCAAGCTTAGCTGTTGCTTGATTCACTTGAGCTGAACTAAAAGATGCTCCAATCGGTATTCCTACCCCTAAGCCTGCAACTATACCGATACCACCTATCACAGAAACCGCTTTAACTAATGATGGCTGTTTGGTAATTTGCTGCGGTGAAATTCCTAGGGGAATTCCACTTGTCTCAAGGTTTCCTGGATGTAAATCGTTGACATTAATTATTAAATCTCGGCGCTGCTGTTCGTACTGTTGCATTTTTTGTCATTCTCCAATAATTCAATCCAGAGATGCCCATCTAGGATTGCCATATGCTCTGTTGGGCTAATACCGTGGCAAAGCTCGTTGCCAAAATCATCTTTTACTTTCCATTCCCATTTCTCAGTTTTGGAAATAATAATTGCAAATCCTTTAGGAATGAAAAGCTCTGGATGGGGCGACGTTATTTCTCTCCAATACTTGCGCTTGAATAATTGATGGGCGCAAATATTGATTATGTTTTGTAGGGTTGTTGTAGACAGTGAATTCAAGAAAAATTTCAACATCACAACCCCACCATCTGATAAACGCTTTCGAGGTCGATCGCATACTTAATCGGCGATCGAAACAAACTTTTAACCCATCCCCACATATGCTTTTCTCCTGTTAGTGGCTTAACTTTCAATATCAACTCTGCAATTTGCTGATCGTTTAGTTGGCTTAGCAACTCCGATAAAACCACTTCAGGAGCTAAAGTTTGACTCCGAGGTTCTTGAGCGCAGCGTAGACATCCAGTTGGGTAGCAGCCCCCGTTTTTGCAGTCCGCGTGTAAGCCTGCGAGGAAAGTTGCGAGTTTCCCAAAAAATCGTCACCCGCACTGTCTTTCAAAAGCTCGTTGAGCCGATCGCGCGATGCTTGGCTTTTCTGGAATACAGCATCACGAACCAACATTGCACCTTCAAATTGTTTAGTTGCACGAACTAATTCTTTCACCACTCCTGCGCGCAATCCATCGTCAGCGGCTTGCTGAATCTCTGTTTCAAGAATGTGCGTTTGCTGGCCTTCGGATGCCATCATTGCGTTAGAAAGCCCTGTTTGTCGGATTTCAGCAATTCCTGTTTCCGTTTCTTGTGGCACGGGTTCAGGAACCCGCTGCATCAAGTTTTCGGTTTTTTCTTCCAAAGAAGTCTCAGGGACTTGCTCTGCTGCGGGAGACAATTGGCGTGTAGAGTTTTTTACAAATTGCTTTTTGATATCGCTAACTTGCTCGGCAGAAAATACCGTTTTAAAACTTGCGCCAGCTATTTTTACTTGAATAGCCAGCCTTAACACCTCAACATCTGAAATTTTTAATTGTTGCGCTAACTGCTTGGGTTTCATTTTTGGTTAAATTCCTCTAGAAAAGTTTTGTGAGTTAGTCGATCGGCATTAGCTATTAAATGGCGCTTAAGCTCTTCCTTCAAAGGCTTTGGCTTGCGCGACATAAACTTTTTGATGTAAGCCAAAACCTCCATCTGATGATGATTCCACGGTTCTCCTGGAATCAAAATTGCTTCGCCAGTGCCTGGGTCAAATAAATAATCTGAGAATTTTTCACCGTCCGTTTCAAAATAGACTTCAACTATCAATTCTTCCCAGTTATAGGTGGTTTGACGCGCAACTCCAAGAACTTGCTCTGTAAAGTATTTCCGCGTCCACCTCCGCACTTTTTGCTTAGCCATTTGTGAGCGCAAAGTGCAAATTTCAGGAACTACTGTCACCATCGTTTTCTTCTCGCCTTCCGCTCCCCGTTTCCGGTGCGTAAGCTTTCATAAAATTGTAGTATTTGCCCCGATTTGCTTCGCCAACAATGCGGTCGATCGCATCTTGTCGATCGAAGGCTGGAACCAGCAGTTCGATCGCCGGGAAGCCCCATCTTTCGACCATTACCGGAAAGCGCTCAAGTGGCGCTGCGATACTTCCAAGTGTTGCCATTACATACCCCATTAGACACGTCTTAATCACTTAAAACACCCATCAAGCAAGGATTGAAGCTATCGGACTAGACGTTGACTCATTAGACGTGACTTGTGTCTAGCGACCCCTGTCTAATCCCGATAAACCAACAATAAACCCCTCACTTGGAGGGGTAAATGGTCTAAGGACTAAGTTTCCAAAAATAGGAATTAGAGTCCCCATTCTTTTTTAAAGAGCGCTGCAAGTATCTTTGCCTGTCGGCTGGGGTACTTCTTTTTAGTTGGGCAATTCCATGCGTAAATAGTTTGAGGCTCGCACCCAAATGCGATAGCAAACTCGTAAATTTTCCAATGGAAATGCTGTTGGGCCAGAGAAAGGAGCTCGATCGGATCAAACTCTTCAGGTTCGATTAACGCGGGCTGTTTAACCTGCTTATTTTCTGCTTGTGATAAAATCATGATGGTTATACATCGGGTAGGTGTAAGGAACCAAAACCTTGTGGCTTTTCTGGAGCTGCAAGAGCTAGATCCTCCAGAGTTATCCCAAGATATTTTGACATTTCGATCGCCACATCTAATCTGGGGATTTTGGGCATTGGTCGAGATTCTCCTGATGCCAGAACCTCAAAATTAGTCTCTTCATCAGGGACATAGAATAAAAAGTCACCCGGCTGAAGATTAAAAGTCCGGCACAAAAGATGTAAGGTGGGCGCACTTGGAGACCAAAAAGGGTCATTCCAAGCATTCAAACTACTTCTTTGGCTGAGCCCCCGGTTTTCCGGGTCTGCTTTTTTTGTTGCCAATTTTAATTGATTAGGATTTTTGATTCCGCGTTCTTTGAGAACGCTTTGTAGCCTGTTCATTACTGGCATAAGGTTGTTCACAAACTTATTATAGTCCTTTTATGGATACTTGTGCATAAAAGGACTATAATAAATTCTGGGTAGGTTCAGGGTAGATGCAAAGCCCATCGCACTTGGGTTAAGACAAATATCGCCTACCCCAGCCACAAAAGATTGGGTGGAATCCCAAAAATCAGCCATGAGTGTCAAAAACACAGAAAATCTGCTTTCAGCAATTGCCCAAATGCCTTCAGAATGTGCGCTCACACCCTGCGTAGGCAAGCAGAACCTCTGGCCCGCTTGGAGTAAAGAACGGCTAGATCGCGCCGAATTGGTGCGGGCGATCCGAGAGCAAATCAACAAAAGCGGACGGCATACGGCTTGGACTGGATTCAGCCTCATTTCCGGGCCCATGTCGGGCGGGGTGATGGCGATCGACTTCGACGGCGCTATGGCTCTGGAAAAATACTTGGAACTCGGCGGTGGTGTGCCAATCCCGGAAACTCCGCTGTGGACTTCTGGGAGACCAGGGCATTTCCAAATTCTGCTTCGGGTGCCCAAAGACCGCTGGCACGGACTCAAACCAGTGAAGCTGGAACTTGAAAACGGAGACAAGCTTGAATTTCGGTGGAATCAGTGTTCGACTCTGCCGCCGAGCATCCACCCCAACACCCAACAACCTTATTACTGGGAAAATTGGGACGAAAATTATTCTTGGGAGAATTGGGAAGAGTTTGTGCTGATCGCCCCTGACTGGGTGCTTAAGTTGATGCGGAATGGTGGAGAAGTGCCATCACCATCGTTGCCCGCAACAAAATCTCAGCAAGGCCGAGAGCCCAGCGAGATTTTAAAGCAAGATATCCTGCCTCGGTTAGATGCCCAAGAATTTTACGGGGAGTTTATCCCTAAGTTGAAGCGAGTCGGGAAAACCTTTAAGGGTCTGTGTCCTTTCCACCAAGAAAAAACTCCCAGCTTCACTATCAGCGCTGAAGAGAAAGCTTACCACTGCTTCGGTTGCGGTGCAGGTGGTGGCCCAGTACAGTTCCTGCACCAAATTGGTGGTGGCAACGGTTCGCCATCGGGTAGGGATTTTATTGATATTGTTCGGCAGTTGGGCGATCGGGTAGGGGTGAGTTTGCCAGCGTCAGATTTCAGCCCAAAGCCACAAAAGCGACACCCCAACTCACCCCCTCAAAAACTACCAGCCGCCGCCGCCAACAACATCATTAAATTCTCGCAAAGACCAACACTGACATCAGAGGAGGTTGAAGAGGCGATCCAAACACAACTCACCACAGGAGCAACAGGCTCGGCCCTGTCGATCGCACTAAATAGCATAGCCAGTTCGTCAGGAATTGGAATCAGAGAAGTTCGGCAGATTTTCGCTGAGAAAACTCAAGAGCAAGAGCGGATTGACGATCGCAAAGATGCCGCCATTGAAGTTGCTCAGTTACTCGCTTCAAAGTCTGAAAAGCTCAATATTAATGAAATACTGCCTCCGACACTGGCAGAACCAATTGAAAGAATGGCTCAAAAAATGAACCTTCGACCAGAGTGTTATTTATTAGCTTTGTTGACCCAGTGTGCAAGCCTGCTCAGGGCTGACACCTTGACATTGCTTCATCCCCCGACCGATTACATGGTAACGCCCAATTATTTTGGAGTGATGATTGGCGAAAGCGGAGAAGGGAAGACGCCCGTAATGGACGCAATTATCAAAAAACCGATGGCTAAATTGCTTGATAAGGCTAAGAGCGATTTTGAAGGAGCTGAGGCAGTTTATGAAGCAGAATTGGCTTCGTGGGCTGAAAACAAAAACAAGGACAAAGGCCCCGCACCAAAACCACCTGTGCGGAAAGTCTACAACTTCACGAAACAAACAGGGGAAGGGATAGTGGCGCAAGCTGGCAGACTCCCCACACAGGGGATGCTTTATTTGTGCGACGAACTTGCGAGCTTATTTAAGTCCGCAAATCAGTACCGAGGCGGGAAAGGTTCTGATGAAGAAGATTTGCTGGAATATTGGAGCGGCGGTGGCGCAACAGTGCTTCGAGCTGGAGGATTAACTGTTGATGTTCGGAATATTTCATTATCAATTTTTGGGAATATTCAGCCAAAAATTCTTGCCAAATTTATGGGAGATGGCAATGATGACAACGGGAAGTTTGCCCGATTTGATTTCGTGCATCAGCCGCCAACTATAACAAAATTATCTGGCGACAGAGGGACGATCAACCTCTCTCCGATGCTGACGGATATGTACGAAAGGCTGGATAATTTGTCGATTAATTTTTTTGAGCTTGAACTGAACAAGCCGGCTCACGACTTGTTTACATCTTTCTACGATAAGTGCTCTAAAGAAAAATATTCCCATCCCAAACAAGGGATGCGGGCAATGTTAGCAAAAGCGCCAGCAAAAGTTGGGAAGTTGGCTACAATTCTACACTGCATCCATGCGACTCACTGTGGCGGATCAGTTTCGCAGTACATCTCTGTTGAGAGTGTCCGATCGGCTATTAAATTTGTCAGATTCACGATCAACCAAGCTCTGAGTATGAGTCCAGAAAGGGAAACCACCGAAACCAGCTCTTTAGCTCCGAATCTGACAAAAATTCTAGAGCTGGCTGAGCGCAAGGGTGGGACGGTAACAGTGCGAGATATAAGCTTGAGCTTCAATTCCAAGCACCGTCCCAAAACACAGCAAGTGCGAGAATGGTTCGAGGAATTAGTCATTATGAAATATGGAGAAGTTTTGACAAAAGGACAAAGCATTTGCTTTGTCAGCAAAGTTAAGTCCACAGTGTCCACGGTAGCCTCAAACATATATACAGCAAGTAATTCAAGTGTAGACACCAAGTCGCCTACACTGTGGACAGCGCCTACACCACTAGAAGAAGAATGCACCAGTGTCCACACGTCTACAGGTAGTGAGGACATGGGTGTCCACGCCTCCAAACCTATACCTAGTCAAAGTTTGGAGGCAAGTGTGGACACCGTGGACACCAATAATATGAATCAATTAATTTCAAGAATCCAAACAGCCCAAACCTGGACTGAGTGCGAAGCAATCTGGGGGGGTAATACCGAGCTCAAAGCTCAAATCAAAGCAGCCCTCCCTCGTGAAGAACTGGCAAGGATTGGCAAACTTTTCAAGGTCGCCCAGGAGCAATCACAGAGTATCACCCCAGAGGATGCTGAGATAATCCGAAATATCGCCCTGATTTGGTGGGATGAATATTATCCCGAACACATGGGAAGTCTAATTGTTCAAATGTTCGGCTGGCAGTCAACGGGTCAAAGATACAGCCAAGAAATTATCAATCAGTGGCTGGAAACAGAAGATGAGTTGGTGCGCGATCGGATCACTCAGTTATTCACTCTCAAAAACGTTTCACAGACTGACGAAACGCCATGAAAACCGAATTAGAACTGACACGTGAACAGCAATTCAAACTCAAAAGTCTGCAAGTTACTTCCTCCTGAACAATGCCGTATCTTGCTTGTTGAAGTGATGCGCCAAAACATGATCAAAGACAACGTAATCAAGGATTTACTTAATAACCCCAAATGAGCAAGTTAGAAATAGAAAAATTAAGAAAACGAGTAGAAGCACTGGAGATTATCATCAGAAGTTACGGACTGATGCAAGAGAATCAGCCCATCAAACAGGCTGCGATCGCGCTCGGTCAATCTGAGTCAAAGCTCAGAAAAATGGTAAATGCTGCCCGGTTAAATCCCCGAAACCATCGCGCCAAGGTTGGAATTCATTACAGCTTTAATGGGAACAGAATACTAATCAATGTAAAAGCTTGGGAAAAAGATATAAAATCTATTTCACCGGAAAATCGTTAGTTGTGGCTCTTCTCCAAGCTTCCTCAAAATCGCGTTTGCTAATGTGTTTGTGGTATTTTTCAAAGTGAGTTTTCAGTGAGTGGCCCATCCATCTGGCTACGATCGCCGGATCGATTCCCAGAACGGACGCTCGAACCGCATAGGCATCTCGCAAGTGGTAGGCAGTCAGTTGAATCCCTCGCTCGTGCAAGCTGGGAGTAACTTTTGCGCCAATTTGTTGGTTTGTTTTGCCCGCAGTAACCGTATTTGGTAGGGTCACTTCCCAGAGTTGCCAGTCCGATCGCCACTTTGGTTTGAGCGGTAAAACCAACCGTTCCTTAGTTTTTGTATCTGGGAGCACGCGCAACCATCCTGGCTCAAAACCTAACTCAGAGCAGTCAAGCTTATAAACTTCGTGTGGTCTGAGGCCGTAAGTTGCCAGCATTCCAAAAACCCACCGCCAAGCAGGATTGGCGATCGTATCGCGCATTGCCTCAATTTCTAAATCCGAGGGTAACTCTCTCTGAATCTTAGCCCCGCACCCAACAGCCAATTCCGAAAATTTAACCTCAATCCCTGCAAATCTGGCGATCGCTCCGTAGGCAAAGCACAGTTTTTCCCTGGTGCGGGTACTGGCTTTAGATGTCAGGATCTCAGCTCTCAACAGTCCTTCAGTTAGTGGCTTTTCCGAATCCAGCCGATTAAATGCTTCTTGATAAGAGGCTTTCCATGTTGATAATTTTGCCAGAGATTTTTCCCGTGACTCCCAGTAATTATCCTCAAATTTCACCAACCATTCACGAACTGTTTCAGCAGGTTTGTGCTTGTTTTTGAGCCAAGGAGTCCAGTCAAAGTTTTCTCGCAGCAACTGCCCTTCAATTTCCAAGGCTTTGGCTTTGGCAAATTTCAGTCCTTCTGAATGAGTGCCGTATCCGGTGCTCAGTTCGTACCGCTTCGGTTTTTCCCCGTCCCCCGGTTTTGCCGGAAGGGTGGCCCTGAGATAAAGGCGATCGCCCTTTTGGCGTATTTGCACTTTATCCAAAGATTTGTTTGCCCTCCCCAGTTCTTCCCCAAAATCGCGCATAAGATATGTCAAGTTAAATAAGATATCTTGACATATCTTGTTTGTTGCTGTTTTTATTAAACGGAGAGGGGGGGATTCGAACCCCCGAAGGGTGATAACACCCTTAACAGATTAGCAATCTGCCGCTTTCGACCACTCAGCCACCTCTCCAGATGACAGCAACTCATCATAGCACACACATTCAGAATCTGGCAACCCCTAAACTCAAAATATCCTCAATCCCTGACGCTGTATGGAAAGAAGAAGGCACTACACGGATTTTGAGACGGATTTAAAAGGGAATAAAAAAACTATTCCCGATCGCCAATGCCCGATCGCCAATACCCGATGCCCGATCGCGCCTATCCCCCAAATCCCCTAGCCTTTAAGTGTTTTGCCCAACTAAAATTGGAACTCAGAAAAAATCTCTTAGTATACAGATATCCCAATCGATATAGCTTAGCCTTGCGATCGGCATCAAGATTAAAGTCCGTCGCCGTCACCCCAGCTTCAGTCACATCAACATTAATCACCCTACCTTTATCCGTCTCGCGCTGGTGATATCTGTCTCTGGCTTTCATCATCGTGGTGAACATCGCCGACAACATAGACACCGGACTGTTAATGTTAACTTGATTCTCAATGCCAGTATCAATTAATCGAAACCCAAAGGTAAACCAGCGAGGTGCAACGGGAGTCGCACCGGATTGTTTATCATAAATCCACAACGGGAAATTGCTGAGAATTCCCCCATCTACAATTAAGTCATTGCCCAGTTTTCCCGGCTCGAAAAATAGCGGAATACTCATCGATAACCGCACAGCTTCAGCTACACTAAAATCTTCAGCACTTTTCAGTTGCAATTGCTCGTACAGGGCATCGGAGTCCGCAGATTCCCGGCGCTGCAAATCGTCTGGCAAAACTAACATTTCACCGCGACTGAGGTTGGATATTACTACTTTTAATTCGCGGTCTTTTACCTGTTTGACATCGGCAAAGGTTCGCAAATGACCTTGGGCGAGAGTTGTTTCCAGCCACTGTCGGAAAGGTAATGAAGAGTATTCTCCCATCTGGCGACTAATTGTTAGGAAAAGTAGCGTCCACACCGGAGATTGCAAGTCGTCTGCTGGATCGCCATTTAAGATTAGAGGACTGTTTTTTTTGCTCAAAAATATGCTATAATCGAGCTGTCCTAACAATTCTTCTAAATCATCAATTGACAAGTCTGTTGCTAATACTGCGGCGGTAATTGCACCGGCAGAAGTACCTGCGAGTTTTCGCCAGCGGATGCCCAAATCATTGCAGCATCTGAGTGCTCCTAAAAAGGCAACTCCCCGCACGCCACCACCTTCAAAAATCCCATCAGCATAGATTTGACCGTTTTCGTCGGGAGGCGGAAATTTGCTGAGAATTTTTTGTTTCTCGGCTGGAGACATCCTGACACCTGGTTCTTCGAGAATTTGCTGCGGATACCACTTACTCATGGGAAATACCTAGGGTTGATTTTAAATGTTAGATTTGAGATTGATATTTATTATTGATTTTTTTGAGCATCCATTGCTTCTTTGACGAGTTGTTGAATTTGCGATCGCACTTGTTCGTAGGCTACAGATGCACACCAAGGGCGAAGAGACAAAATAGTTGAATCGGGAGTAATCTCAGCCACTAGACAAGTCGGCGCTGGATTGTCCAAAACTAGCGGGTGAGATTCGGCAATTTCTAATAACTCAGCTACAGTTCGACGGATTGCGCGATCGCCAATATCGATCTTTAAGTCTACCCTTCTGGTTCCCATTGCCGTGGTATTTTTCAGTGTACCGTCAAATAACTTATTATTGGGTACAATAATTTTGACATGATCGTCTGTCACCAGGGTAGTTGAAAAAATGCCAATGCTATCGACAACTCCTTTAACGTCACCACCTTCGATCGCATCTCCGACTTCAAAAGGCCGTAAACTAATCAACATCACCCCAGCGGCAAAATGGGACAAGGTATTTTGCCACGCTAAACCAATCGCCAAACCAGCAGCACCCACGACAGCAACTACACTGGTAGTTTGAATTCCCAACTGACTCAAAGTGGCGACTACTCCGACTACCAAAATCGCAATTTCAGCAGCTTGGACTAGGAATTTTCGCAATGTTGCTTGGGTACGACTTAGGGCTCGGCGAGTGATGCGGCCCACAATCCCGATCGCAAATCGTGTAATTAACAAAATACCGATCGCCCACAGCAGTTTAGGGACAATTTCAAACCCCAATTCTACGGATTTTTTAGAGAATTCTTGGGCGACTTGGAAAGCTTGCATTCTTTCTGCGTCTAATTGTAGTAACGATATTTGAGATGTTAGTAGAAAATTTGCGATCGCTGTCATATTAATTGGCTGTTGGGAATTGGTAAACGCAGTCTCAGTCTTCTTGATTTATCCGAGAGTCCGACAGGGGTTTAAAACCCCTGTCTCATAGCTGAAGTCCTCTAAAAGAGGACTAAAGTTGATAATTTTATCCTTCAAACTCTTGAGTCGGTTTTAACCGACTTTAGCTATGAGGCAGGGGTTTAAACCCCTGCTGGACTGCGACTGTAATCATGTGTTTTTTGGGATCATTTTACCACAGTTAACCGTTTACTGCTACGCGCGGCAATCTATTTTTGAAGCCACACAAAATCTCCCACGAAATAGTCCCTAAAATCGCGGCCCAATCATCAGCAGAAATCTGATTTTCGCCATCTTTCCCCAACAAAGTCACAACTTCACCCACTTCCAAATCGGGAATAGCACTAACATCAAGCATTAACTGATCCATCGTCACCGAGCCCACTTGTGGCACAAACTTACCCCTGATTAACACCTGCATTTTATTAGAAAGATTGCGGGGAATCCCGTCGGCATAACCGATGCCAACTACAGCAATTTGCGTCTGTTGCTCAGCCACAAATTGATGACCGTAACTGACACCGGTTCCGGCTTCTATTGTTTTCACCTGTGTCACCCTAGCTTTTACCTGCATTACAGGCTTTAAATTGATGACACTTTGCAAATGAGGCGCTGGATAAAGACCGTAATTAGCTAAACCGACTCGGACTAAATCGTAATGCAAGTTTGGATTGGCGAGGGTGGCAGCAGAGTTTGCTAAGTGTAGGCGATCGGGATTAATTCCTGCTATCTTAATTTGGGCGATCGCCTTTTCAAACTTCTCATGCTGTTGTAACATAATAGTCTGGTCTGAACTATCCGCTGTCGCCAAGTGAGAGTAAACGCTAGCTAATTTCAGATTTGGCAATCGCTGAATCAACTGCACAAATTCTGTGGCTTCTTGCCAAGGTGTACCCAAGCGAGACATTCCCGTATCTAACTTAGCATGAACTGGCAAAGATTGATTAAGAGTAGCAAGGAATTCTGAAAATATTAGAGCTTGTTTGACAGTACAAATAGTTGGTTGTAAGTGCCAATGGGCGATCGCTTTTACCTGTTCGGTAGTATACGTCGCCCCCAATACCAAAATCGGCGCTTCAATCCCAGCTTCCCGCAATTCAATGCCTTCTGGAATTGTCGCAACTCCCAGCCAACTAGCACCTGCTTGTAGAACTGTTTGACTAACTGCGATCGCACCGTGGCCATAAGCATCAGCCTTGACAACCGCCATCAGTTGTGTTTGGGGAGATAAAATATTTTTAAGTTGTTTTACATTGTGGGTTAAAGCCGCTAAATCTATCTCCACCCAAGCCCGCTGGCAAAGTCCACCATAACCGTCATACTGTACCATCTGGGGGCATTCTTTGATCGGTGGTGCGATCGGTTTTTGTTCCCAATTCAACATTATTGCTCACTCCTACTTGCTGACACCATGAAAATTTTTCGTAAGTCTTGATGATCGTAAACTTTTCGAGTTTATCACTTTGACCAATGTTAATTGGTGTATCATATCACTAAAACTACTTAGTAAAAACTATGGACGGACTAGCATACCTGCATTTAGCTGAAACTTGGGAAACCCATCCCAGTCAAACTCAAGTGACCAAATCAACAACGCATCTGAATTTAGCCTCTACTCCTTTACTATTCTTTACCCTTATTTTAACAATTTTTAACTTAGTCAATCCTGCACTTGCCATCAAAAAAGGCGATTCAGGCTCAGAAGTTGCCCAACTCCAGAAAACTCTGCAAGATGCAGGATATTTTAGTCGTAAACCCACAGGATTTTACGGTTCTGTAACTCAAGCTGCTGTCCAAAAGTTTCAAGCAGAAAATAATCTGAAAGTTGACGGAATTGTCGGCCCTAAAACTTTGTCAGCACTGAAAGTTAAGCCGGAAGGTACTGAAGCAGATTCTGCCGAAAAAACATCACCCAACCCTGATAATTCTTCCCAATCTTCTAGCACAAACCAAAATCAAAATCAATTAGAATATTCGACTAAACAGCAGTCAAAAATACCTCAAAAACAAAATCAAATTTTTGAATCTCCTACGCCAATAGAAAATCCCAGTCAATCAGAAGATATCACAAAAAAACAGTCCAAAAAATCGCTGTTTAATAATCCATTTTTACCACCATTTACAACGGAAACTCCTGCAACTCAAGAAGAACCTAAAAAGACAACTCAAGAATCATCAAAAACAACCAGTCAAGAACAATCAAAAAAAGCAATCCGTCGTCAAGAAATCAGCGGAAACATGACACTGAAAAAAACTATTTATGGCAATATATCGCCTAAATCAATAGTTCATTCAGGCTCTGGTCTGTTTTTCGCTCAAAACATGATGTACAGCCATACAATCACAGTGTACGACCGGAACTTTAAGTTAGTCAAGACGATTCCCGATCAAGTAAATTTGTCGAAGTTTGGCTTTTCCAAATTCAACGGCAATTATCAAGGTGCTCCCGTTGAAGCTGCTTTTACAAATGATGGCAAATATGCCTATGTATCGAACTATCAAATGTACGGTTCTGGGTTTGACAATCCGGGTAGCGACAGGTGTTCTCCAGCAGCACAACATGATAAAAGTTTCATGTACCGCATTAATACTGAAACTCTAAAAATTGAAAAAGTAATTTCTGTAGGTGCTGTGCCGAAATTTAATGCTGTTTCGCCAGATAATCGCTTTGTGTTGGCTAGCAATTGGTGCAGTTGGGATTTGAGTGTAGTTGATACTCAGAAAAACAGCGAAATTGAGCGAGTCAAACTGGGTGCATATCCTCGCGGTATTGTTGTAACTCCTGACTCGAAAACTGCCTATGTTGCTGTCATGGGTTCTTCGGATATTGCGAGGGTGAATCTCACTGATTTTTCGGTAGCATGGTTGAAGAATGTTGGTAATGCGCCACGTCATTTGGTTATAGATCCTAATGGTAAGTATCTTTATGCTACTTTGAATGGTGAAGGAAATGTCGCAAAGATTAACCTGAATTCGGGCGAAGTTGTGGAGAAAATTTCGACTGGTAGTCAGCCTCGCAGTATGACGATTTCTGATGATGGAAAACTGATTTATGTTGTCAACTATTCTTCCAATACTGTGAGTAAGGTTCGCACGAGTGATATGAAAGTGCTGAAAACGGTGAATGTGAATTCAAGCCCGATCGGGATTACTTACGATTCGCAAACAAATCAGGTTTGGGTGGCTTGCTATTCTGGTAGTATTATGGTTTTTCAAGATTGATATAGCTTGTTCTCAACAATCTTTAGCCTGAAAATCCACCAGTACAGCAGTAAATCCGCAGGCGACAGCAACCGCGATCGCACCCCACTTAATCGGTGGGTGGCGATCGCGCGATAAAGCTGTGGGATGCTTCAACAGGGTGCTGTATCAAAACACTGGTAGGCGATCGGCTATACGAAGGGGTCAGCAACTCAGGTCTAAAGACACTGAGCTTGTAAGAAATTATAAGCTGTGCTGACCAGACCCCTCTTCTGAGGAGACGTTATTTAGGTCACGATACCGGAGAATGCGACGCTAGTTTTCCGCTCTATCATCTGCAATTAAACAGTTTTAAAGTCACTGAAACAGTGT
>REAP01000018.1 GCA_004294385.1 Oscillatoriales cyanobacterium
TCGCCAACGCTTAATCGAAGTCGATGGCAAATCTATCTCCTACGAAGAAAGTCAGGAAATGACAGGGCAAGAAGTTGTCCTAGACATGAATACTGGTAAGCGTATACCAGCCCATTCCATTAGCGAAGGAACAATGCTCGCCCTCGGATTACTGACTGTTTTGATGAATCCGAATCAACCTAATTTAGTATTACTAGATGATGTCGAACAGGGACTTCATCCCAAAGCACAACGAGAATTAATCGCTGTTTTCAAAGAAATTATTCAACAAAACAACAACCTACAAATTATTTTTTCTACCCATTCTCCTTACATTGTCGATGAACTTACTCCGTCTCAAGTTCATGTATTAAGCAACAACAACTCAGGTGTTACTCGTTGCAAAAGATTGGATGAACATCCTGATGTAGAATGGGCAAAACAAACTTTAACCACCGGAGAATTCTGGGATTCGGAGGGAGAAGATTGGGTGGTTGTAGGAGAAATCAATGATTGAGTTTGTGGTGATTGTCGAAAGTAGTGCAGACGCACGAACCGCTACTAAATTAGCCGATCGCGTTTTACTAGATAAAATTGATTGGTTAGAGTGTGAGACACTGCAACACCTATTTGAATGGAGTGGTTTAGAAGCTGGTACAGAGAATTCTTGCTGGAAAAATATTGATGATATAACTAAACGTCTTTCAGATAAATTTAAGTTCCCCACCATCAGATCAAATGGAAAATTCAAAAGTGATGGTCAATCAGCTAATAAAATTATAAAGTTAATCAGTTTTCTACAATACAAACAAAAGAGAGATATTAAAGCAGTTATTTTGATGCGTGATTTAGACAATCAACCTCAGCGAAGAGAACATATCGAGCAAGTACGTCTAGAGAACATTGATCGACAACCTAAATTAGCAATTATTATTGGTACAGCCGACAGAATGCGGGAAGCCTGGGTTTTGAATGGGTTTGTTCCATCTAATCAAGAGGAATCACAAATCCTTAAAGAGATCGCAACAGAATTGACGTTTAATCCTTGCGAAGAATCACACAGATTACGCTCTAACTCATTGACAGAACCCGATCGCATTAGAAACCCTAAAATTGTTGTGGAAAAGCTCACAGGTGGCAAGATGGAACGGGAACAACAGTGCTGGGAAGACACGGATCTGGAAATTCTGCGAAAAAAAGGTGTTCAGACAGGGTTAACAGCCTATATTGATGAAATCGAAGAACGATTAATTCCAATCATTAAATCTGTGTAACCGGATTTGATATTACTCTGCAATCAATCCAGCCTGAAAAATCTGTTGCGCCGTCAAATCCAACTCAGGGAAAGTTGGCGACTCAATCCGATCATCTCCCCGAAATTGACTAATTGCATACTCACCATCAATCAACCGATAAATCGAAATAGTCGGTTGTTTAGGATTCCCGATAAATCTGCGGCCACCCAAACCGAGATAATCCACAATCCAGTATTCAGGAATCCCAATTAGTTCGTATTCACCTACTTTTTTGATGTAATCATCTTGCCAATTCGTGCTAACGACTTCCACAACCAGCGGAATTGATGCCCCTTGAGTCACAGTGGAGAATTTTTTCCACAGAGGTTCTGATGCTAAGTTACGGCGATTTAATATCAGAATATCGGGGGAATAAGCTGATTCGTTTTCTGGCGGCTTAACTAATGCTTGTCCGGGGATGATGTACGGTAGGTTTAGGCGATCGAATTCTACCGTCAATTTTCTTGCGGAAAAACCGATAACTTCTTCATGGTCTCCTAATGGCTGTGACATTTCAACAATCTCTCCATTGTGTAGTTCATAGCGTCCGTTTTCTGGCTTCCATTCCGCAAATTCTTCAAACGTTAGCGTTTTAGTTGCTATTTGAATCATGGTTATTCTCCTTAGTGATGACTAGGGCGGGCTAGAAGCCCACCCCACAGGATAAACTAACTCTTTGTGGAACAGGCATCTTGCCTGTTCAATAAAATAAGGCCAATTGCCAATTCCTACCTATATTATATTACCAATGCCCAATGCCCAATGCCCAATGCCCAATTCCCCATGCCCAATTCCCCATGCCCAATTCCCCAATGCCCCATGCCCAATTACCATTTAATCAATTGTGCATCTTGATTGAAAAACTTCCGACACAATCCCTCAGTCAATAACAAAGTTGCGATTAAAGTTGCCAACGCTAATACAAACATAATCAAAATCTGGTAAGATGCTGCATCGAGAGGAGCAACACCGCTCAACATTTGACCTGTCATCATACCGGGCAAAGTCACGATTCCCACAACAGTCATTGTATTTAAAGTCGGGATTAATCCAGCTTTAATTGCATCTTTGCGATACTGATTGACAGCTTGTTGTGGGGTTGAACCCAAACTCAAATGGGTTTCTATTTCTAACTGACTACTATTAATTGTACTGACAAGTCTTTCACCCGCGATCGCACTTGCATTCATCGCATTACCCAATATCATACCCGCCAAAGGAATCAGGTATTGGGGTTCGTACCAAGGCTGAGGTTGCAAAATTAGCAAATTTGTATAGGCCAAAGTCAAGGCTGTACCGATCAAAATTGCACCCGAAACTAAGGGTAGTAAGTTCTTGATTTTTTTGCTGATGCGGTTGCTGGCCACTACGCTAGCTGTTGTCACCATGATTGCTAACACTGCTGAAACCAGCCAAGGATTTTTAGCTTCGGGATCAAATATGACTGCGAGCACGTAGCCGACTAAGATTAACTGGATTAGGGTGCGCCCCGCCGCGATCGCGATCGACCCCTCCAGCCCCAATCCCTGCCAAGCCGAAAGCCCGATCGCGATCGCCACCATCCCCAAAGCCCAACCCAAATCCGTAAAATCTAGCAGAATTAACACAGGCGCTCCCTTTCGATAAAGTGATTGTTTGCCCGTCCAACTATAAGATATTTCAATAAACGTTTCCCAGAAACAGTTTTGCTGCAAGAATCTGCTTCTATGATGATTGAAATTTGTGGTGTTAAGAGTGAATAATGTTCCCCCCCTCGACTTAAGCCGTCAATACGCCCAGATTGGCGACGAGATGGCCGCTGCGGTGCAAAAAGTGCTAGCATCTGGTGCTTACATCGGCGGCCCCGCTGTCAAAACTTTTGAACAAGAGTTCGCCAACTACATCGGCGTTTCCGACTGCGTTGGTTGCAACTCCGGCACCGATGCCCTAATTTTGGCCTTGCGGGCGCTCAAAATTGGCCCCGGTGATGAAGTGATCACCACTCCTTTTACTTTTTTTGCTTCGGCTGAAACAATTAGCGCCGTCGGTGCAACTCCCGTATTTGTCGATATTGATGCTGCGACATTTAACATGGATCTCGATCGCCTCGAAGCAGCCATTACCGAAAAAACCAAAGCAATTATGCCCGTCCACATCTTCGGCCAACCGATGGATATGACTAGGTTAATGGACATTGCCAACCGCCACAACTTAGCCGTAATCGAAGATTGCGCCCAATCTGTCGGTGCCGAATGGCAGTCACAAAAAGTCGGTAGCATCGGCCACATCGGCTGTTTCAGCTTTTATCCCACCAAAAATTTAGGCGCTTGCGGTGACGGCGGGGCGGCAACCACAAACGATCGGGCCCTAGCTGCTGCCATGAGAATGCTCAAAGAACACGGCCAGTCTTCCAGATACTTTTACGAAGAAATCGGCTACAACAGCCGCTTAGATGCTCTGCAAGCAGTGATTCTGAGCATTAAATTGCGCTATCTCGACAGTTGGAATGACCAAAGGGGCGATCGGGCAAAACTCTACAGCGAATTTCTCGATCGCATCCCCGGAGTTGCCATACCCACAGAATTGCCCGGAGCAAAAGGAGTCTGGAACCAATACACCATCCAGATCAAAAGTCAAGAAAATGCGCCAAATTCCTCTGGCAATTTCCGGGACTCGGTGCGAACTAAGTTGCAGGAATGCGGCATCGGTTCAATGGTTTACTATCCGTTAGCCTTGCACCTGCAACCTGTTTACAAATCTTTGGGCTATCTTGCCGGTCAATTACCCGTCGCCGAGCAAGTTTGTCGCGAAGTCTTGTCTTTACCCATGTTTCCCGAACTATCCAGGGATCAACAAGAGCGCACGATTTATGCACTGAAAGATTCCCTAGCTGTGGCTGCTCGAATCCAGTAGCTTTGCTGTGGTGTCTAGACTGAGCGAAACCTATGACCAAAGTGCGATCGCAGGATTTGCCATCTAATTCCAATATAAGGCTCAGCGAAATTAGTTAAGTTTTTTTACTGAGCACTTGTACTTTTATGTACTATATTTAATGAAAAGAAACAAATTTTGAAGAAGGAAGTAAGGAAGAAGGAAGAAGGAAGAAGGAAGAAGGAAGAAGGAAGAAGGAAGAGGGAAGAAAGTTTCAAATGCCCAATGCCCCATTCCCCATTCCCCATTCCCCATTCCCAATTCCCAATTCCCAATTCCCCATTCCCCATTCCCCATTCCCAATTTCCCATTCCCCATTAATTGCAAATTTCATAAACTAAGAGGAAAATAAACGAGTGCGTCAGTATAAATCCACTCAAGCTAGACGCTACGATCCACAAGCGATCGCTCAGTATTACCGCAATCGCCCCTGGAAAGCAATCTGGCGAACAATTACCGTTGTTTGGTCTTTCGCAGGCTTCATCCTCGGAATGCTGTGGGACAGTTGGCAACACGAAGTCGCAGCACACCAGCCCGAACGAGCCGCACACCTGCGAGAAATACTCACCCGCTTAGGCCCCACTTTCATTAAAGTCGGTCAAGCGCTTTCCACCAGACCAGACCTAATCCGCAAAGACTTTCTCATAGAACTAATCAAACTTCAGGATCAACTGCCGCCCTTTGACTCAGCGCGAGCTTTTGAGATTATTGAAGTAGAACTCGATCGCAAAATTAGCGACACCTACAGCCAAATCTCCCCAGAACCAGTCGCAGCAGCCAGTCTCGGTCAAGTTTATAAAGCCCGACTGATCACCGGAGAAGAAGTCGCAGTCAAAGTTCAGCGACCGAATTTGCTCCCAATCTTGAGTCTTGACCTCTACTTAATGCGGTGGGCCGCCGGATTATTAGGCCCATTGTTGCCATTGAATCTCGGCCACGACCTCAGTTTAATAGTCGATGAATTCGGCATCAAATTGTTTGAGGAAATCGACTACATCAACGAAGGCCGTAACGCCGAGAAATTTGCCACCAATTTTGCCGATGACCCCACAGTAAAAGTGCCCAGCATCTACTGGCGACACACTTCAAAATGCGTCCTCACTCTTGAGTGGATTAACGGCATTAAGCTGACCGATATGGAAAGCGTTAAAGCCGCCGGTTTGGATACCAATAGCTTAATTGAAGTGGGAGTCCGCAGCGGTTTGCGACAGTTGTTAGAACACGGATTTTTTCACGCAGACCCCCATCCAGGAAATCTGTTTGCCTTAGCGGACGGCCGCATGGCTTACATTGATTTTGGGATGATGGATCAGATGGAAGAAACAACTAAAGAAAACTTAGTTGATTCCGTCGTTCATTTAATCAACAAAGATTACTTCCAGTTAGCCAAGGATTTTGTGAAACTAGGCTTTTTGACTCCAGATACAGATATTATGCCGATCGTCCCGGCATTAGAATCTGTACTCGGTGATATCATCGGCGAAAAGGTAGGAGATTTTAACTTCAAAACGATTACAGACCAGTTTTCGGAGTTAATGTACGATTATCCTTTCCGAGTCCCGGCGAAATTCGCCCTAATCATTCGCTCTCTCGTGACAGAAGAAGGCTTAGCCCTGACGCTGAATCCTAATTTCAAAATAGTCGAAGTAGCTTATCCTTATGTAGCGCGACGTTTGTTGAACGGAGAATCTCCGGCACTGCGGCGGCGCTTGATTGAGGTATTATTCAAGGATGGCAAATTTCAGTGGAATAGGTTAGAGGAGATGATCGCGATCGCTAGGTCCGATCGAAGTTTCGACCTACTCCCCACTGCACAACTAGGTTTACAATTCTTGCTATCAGAAGAAGGATCGTTTTTGCGACGCCAGTTAATGTTAGCTTTGATTGAGGACGATCGCATTCACACCGCAGAAGTTGGCAGTCTGTGGAACCTAGTCAAGGAAGACCTGCAACCAAGCCGCCTATTCAACGTTGCTCTAGGCGCATTAGCAGAATTTTCCACAGAAGGAGCCGCCGCCCTAACTCGATTTTAATCAGTTGCGGTTCCCTGAGCGTAGTCGAAGGGTCAATTGCGGTTCCCTGAGCGTAGTCGAAGGATTAGTTGTTAATTCTAATAACCAATTCCCAATTCCCAATTCCCAATTCCCAATTCCCAATTCCCAATTCCCCATTCCCAATTCCCCATTCCCAATTCCCAATTCCCCATTACCCCAAAATAATTATTCGTGTATTACTTTCCAGAACCTCCCTATTTTTTTATGACTGCTGGACTCCTAGCAGGAATGGCCTCCGGCTTAGCCTTTGAAGCAACCCTCAAAGAAGCAGTAAAACTGTGGTCAAAAAATCGTGCAACTCGCACCTTAGCCAACCTACAAGGATTGCAATTATTCATACCATTCCTCGGAATGGCCGGAGGAATTTGCATATTTTTAGCTTCAGGTGTAGAAATTTTTGGACTTCCAAAATTGTTCGCTTACGCTTTATCCTTACCATTAACCATACTCACCGGCTGGCTAATTTGGAGACAGCTAGGTAAGCTTTTATTAGAATTAGAACGTGGAGGTTCCAAAGCCCTAGATTTGGATTCTTTTGAAGAATAAGAACCCAACTCAGTTAAATCCCCGACTTCTTAAAGAAGTCGGGGATTTAATTTTTAACAGGATTAGGACACCCTGAAATCAATGCTATTCTTCCTTCTTCCTTCTTCCCTCTTTCTAATATCCGTTACATCCATTACAGAACTTCCGTCTTCCTGACATCCGTTACATCCGTTACAGAATCCGTTGCCGAACTTCCTTCTCCTCTAAAATTCCGCAACTTAAATTTCAAATTATCAACCTTTTTAATTACCCAAATGTTCAAACTTCTCCCAACTCGCACCAGTAAATTTGGAGAAATTAATTTCGGTCGCATTTCAGGCGAATTCAAATAGCGATAGTGTAAAAATACATCTCGGTAGGGAATCTCAACATCCTCGCCAGCACACAACAGACTAATTTTAGCCGCTGAAATACTCATATAATGCAAATAAGTAAGCCGCCGTCCTTTATCATATAAAACATCATCTATCACATCAAATTGAGAAGACCAATGATTCCCCGTCACCTGTTCCGGTTGAGCATATGCAAAGTTGTAAAAAGAGATTTTGCTGCGGGCGACTAAATAGTTAAGCAAAGATTGGTCAGCCCCACGCAAAGACATAATTTCCGCTTCTCCTGAAGTTAATTTTTCTAAAAATTGAGCGCAATTATTTCGATTAAAAACACCTTTTTTTGACGCAAACCAACCCGCACAGAAAATATGAGATTGCAGTTTGTCAATATTTAAAACCTGGGGCAATTTTGGAGACGACAAATCAAATATATAATTGAGGTCTGATTTGTATTGAAAATCATTTACTACCCAGTCAAATTCATCAAGTTTTTGATAGATATAATCGAGAGAACCCATTAACAAAGTATCCGCATCAAAATAGATAAATTTATCAAAAGGGCCATCGAAACAACAAAATTTTCGGTGCATTTCCAAACATTGAACTGGTTTCCAACCTTTAGCTTGCCAAACCCTTTGAGCTTTTGCATGAGTTTTCCAAACTTGAGTTGCAAAATCTTCCCAGAAAATGATTGAATCGGTATTTTCAAACAAAGTGACATGATGACGATTTGCAATTTCTACTCGCACTTTTTGCAGTCTATCATCATAGGGAATAATGCAAACTGGAATATCTTTTGCCCCATTCACTTCCAGACTGTTTAATAAAGCGACTAAATGGTCGAAAACAACATCATTTGCTAGGATATAAATACCATTTGTCATAGTTTTAAAATAAATTAAATCAGGTTCGGTAGATTCTTATATGATTTGTGATCTCGTAGGGGCGGGTTTTACAAACAATAATTGCCTAAAACCCACAATCTCGTAAACCCGCCCCCACCCAACTACAAACCATCTTATCCCTGCAAATATCGCAAAACTTTTTGCACTAAATTAGGTTTTTCCTCATTCAGATAACGATAATGTTTCCACAGTTTCCAGTAGGGACTACCAGATTTAATCGGTATCCCCGCCCAGTGAATATATTTTAACCTTTTACCTTTGTCATAAAGCACATCATCTATTTCCTGAAAATGCTTGGAACCAGCCCAGCTTCCTGGTTCGGTTGCGGTGGCTTTGACAAGGTTACAGCGTTTGGGAATCAGTTTAAGAATGATATAATTTAGTATAGGTTGGTCAGTGACATTTTGAGTAAAATCGAAATATTCTCGATGCTGCGAACATTCGCGCAAGATTTCATACATTTGCGATTCGGAAATAGTACCTTTCCGCGAAGCCCAAAAGCCGCTGTTGAAAACATCTTGAAGTTCTGAATCTGTGAAAATATGCTGTTCTTTGACAACTGATGAAAATACATTTCGCAGTTTTTCGCTAAGGTGATGATAATCGCAACAAAAGAAATCTACTTCTGATAGTTTGTTGAGGTTGGCTGCGATGTCTTCAAAGACGATGATATCGGTGTCGATGTACAGAAATTCGTCGAGGGGGCCAAACCAGGCGGCAAGTTTTCGCATTTTGTTGGGGAGGGCTAAAAAGTTGCGATCGAACATTTGGCCAATTTCCCTGGTAAACTGTTCCACAAACCCCAGATTTGGGAACAATTGCACCCCGTGAAGACGGCTGAGGGCGGCGGCGACTTGCTGATAATTGTCATCGAAGGGAATCAGAAAAATTGGTACTTGACAATTGTACAAACGTATGCTGTTCAGAAGCGCGATCGCACTTTCGATCACATTATCATTCGCCACAATATAAATACCACGATTCATACATTTATCCTCAACCTTTTCAATACCCTTTGTAACAAATTCGGCACAGAAACATCAGTATAAGACTTAGGCACTTCCGTAAAAATTGGAAGCTTCGACGGTTCGCGGAGATAGCGATAATGCAGAAACAAATTGCGATAGGGAAACTCAATATTTTCACCCGCACAAACTCTCCGAATCAAATCCGGCGGCACACCAATATAATGAATGTAAGTCAGTCTGTTTCCCTTATCGTACAAAATCTGATCGCGTTCTTCAAAATGTTTAGAACTGACACAACACCCAGTTTTTTCACTATCCAGGAGACTACAAGCAAAATTATAGCTATTCATGGCTGTTTTCATCACCATATAATTGAGCAAAGGCTGTTCTCCCGCACCTGCATACAGAATTGACCCATCGCCAGATTGCAGTTCAGCTAACAGCCAATCTCTAGTATTTTCGTCAAACAAACCTTGCTTGCTACCGTAAAATCCCGAACAAAATATTTCCGAGTCAATCCGATTTTGTTCAAAAAGTTCGAGCAGTTTGGGGGACTGAATGTTATATACTTTAGTTGCGTCGCGAAATTGAAAATCGTAAACCACAAAATCAGATTTATCTAACTTTTGAAAAACCGCATCAAGGGAATTCATCACCAAAGTATCCGCATCCATATAGATAAACTTGGCAAACGGGCCATCGAAAGCACAAAAGCGCCGATGAGCGCCGTAAAGCCGAAATTTTTTGCGGTTCAAACGCTCTGGTGCGGCTGCTTCCATGAATTTGTCCCATCGCTGAATTGAGGCACTATCTTCATAAATAAAGACGTTGGGACGGTTAACAATTTCTGCTTTGATTAGCTGTATTTGGTCGTCGAAAGGATAAATGCAGACTGGAGTTTTTGAGCCTAAAATAATTTCAATACTGTTGAGCAAGGCAATTAGTTGATCATACACTGTATCGTTGGCTAGCGTGCAAATTCCATTCATATATATTAGTCCGCGAAGGCGGACTTGGTTTGTGTAGTTGCGGTTTCAACCGCCGAATCATTTAACATCATGTTATTTCCTAAGATACAAAATTAGACAGCCAATTCAGCAAGTTCAATTCATGGAGAATGATTTGTCTAGCTTCGGCAATTTTCTCCCTCGCTTCATGCCAATAATCCGCACTCGCAGTAACCTCTTGAATAAATTCTACTCCTTTCTGATCCAAACTGGGAAGCCGCAGAAAACTCCCCGCTGGTAACAACTTATCTGCCGCCACACCGCCGTAATAAATTGGCAAACTCCAAGCTAATAAAGCATCCCAAAGCTTCTCGCTGACATACCAATCATTTTCGGCATAATTTTCAATAGCTAAGTTGTAATAATATGGTGCGACGGCGTGCCATTTATTATTGACAGTGCCGTTACCATGCGCCCAAGTTGGCAAGTTTCGCCCGTAAAGGTCAAAGTCTAATTGTTGTTGTTGCAGCAGTTTGATAAAATCTAATCGGTGGCGGTGATTGGCGCTGCGGCTAACACCTGAAGTTATCCAAGAACAGGATTTAGTTTTAGCTGGTGGTGGCATTTCATCAAGTTCTCGAAACGAGTTGTTGTGATACCAAATCGCGGGCATATAATTGGGGTTTGGTGCGAAATCGTCTGGGCCGGAAATGTAACCGCAGTAAAGTTTTGCTTGTTCGTAATTGGCTTTGGTAATTTCAATAACTTCTGGTAATGGTGGCTCGCGTATCAGGTAAATTATGCGTTCCTTGGGGACACCGCGCAATTTTTCTCGAAGGTCGTTTTCTGGGTTTTGAGGGCTTGGTCGGCGGATTTTGTCTAGCCAGGATTGCTGTTTGGGAGGTTTGGGAAAGTCGAATTGATACATGAGTAGAAAGTCTGGTTCTGGGTGATTTGCTAGCATTTGAATGTTCCCCCAGTTGCCGAAGTTGTGGGGGGTTTGTTGCCACAGCCAGTCGCTTTGACTCATGCCTGGATAGGTGGTGATTGTGCCGATAATTTTTGGGTTCATTTTTAATCAGAAATCTGGTTTTTGTGTGGGCTGGGCGGGTTTATGAGATTATTGATTTTAGGCAATTATGGTTGGTAAAATTCGCCCATACTAATGATAAATCTGGTTTTTGTGTGTGGGCTGGGCGGGTTTATGAGATTATTGATTTTAGGCAATTATGGTTGGTAAAACCCGCCCCTACGGATTTTTAAATTATCGGATATCGCACTTTTTCATCCACATAACTCAAAATCCTCTCGATCCGATTTTCCCATGAAAATTGCTTTACAAAATCCATAGTTTCTGCATAACCTTCGACCTTCCTAGGATATTTTGTTAAGCTAGCTTGAATGCTTTGTGCAAATTCATACGGGCTATCGGGTTCGCACCAAGTCGCAGCAATATTCCCCGACTTAAATTCAAGCAGAGATGGAATTTCCGTCGCGACAATCGGAGTTCCCGATGCCATATAATCGAAGAATTTCAATGGAGAGGTGAATGTCGCGGCTTCTGTCAAACAGTGCGGGTGAGTCAAAACATCGGCGGCTTGCAGTAAGCTAGCAAGTTGATTTTGTGGGAGGTAGCCGAGAAATTTTATGTTGTTAACTTGCTTGGATTTAGCTAATTGCTGGTATTCTGTTACTTGGGATGAATCGCCACCTGCGATCGCAAATTCAACTCCCGGCAACTCCTTCGCCACATCCACTAACATATCCACACCTTTAAACGGGTAAAGCCCCCCCGCATAAACGGCTAAATTTTCCCTTCCATCTGTTAATAACTTCTGCCGCCAATTCTGGGATTCTGCCGTTTGTCGCGCCAGAAACAACTGATTAAAACCATTGTGCAGCATAATTACTTTTTCCGGCGGCATTCCATTTTGAATCATGCTGTCTCGCACTGTATCGGCAACAGTTACGGCAATCTGAAACAGAGGATTGCGGACGATTTCTGGCTCAAATTGCTTGGATTCGTGGTGATGCTGTTCATAGATAGCCGGAATTCCGTTCTTAATTGCTGCTTTTACAAAGTTCCAGTCCCGTGTGTGGACGATTTGAGTGGATTTTCGCAGGTGAATCGGTAGGTAGTATTTTGAGACTATTGTACTCGAACTCGTCCACTTGCTGTCAAAAAGGTCGATCGGGCAAGGCATCGGTAAATCTACTATTTTTAATTTATCTTGAATATTATATATTTTGGCAAGTTTGTCGTCGGGTTTTCGAGGTTGAAAAGGACGAAACCAATCAATCGGATTAAAAGCACTCAATCCTTTGCGGAGATATACTAAAACTGCTGGATAACCGAGATTTGCTGCGGCATTCGCAGAGTGCACAACTTGAACTAAGCTAGCTACATTGGGTTGTGGCAAGATGTTTCGGGTAAAAAACACATAATATTTAGACATGGGAATTAGGAATTGTTGACTGTTGACTGTTGACTGTTGACTGCTTTTCTAACTAATAACCAATAACCAATAACCAATAACCAATAACCAATAACTAATAACTAATAACCCTTCGACTACGCTCAGGGCACCACTAATAACTCATAACTCATAACTCATAACTACTTTTTAACAGCCTGACGCTTAATCGTATTTTCCATAAATTCCAAACTCTTCAAAATATTAGCAGCGGAGTGATATGATTCGATGATTAACTCGTCTCTTTCTTCGGGAGAATCTACCATTTCATCTACTAGCAATTTGAGATAAGAAATCATGGGAGTCAGGCGCGTGCGAATTTCGTAGGAACCCTTAATTAAAGCTTCATCGCGAGCAGTTTCTTGGGCAAATTGGGCTGAATACAGGCGAGTGTAGTAACCTCCTTTTGCTAGCAATTCTTCGTGGGAACCTATTTCTAATACTTGTCCTCCATCGATCACAGCGATTTTGTCCGCTTTTTGGACTGTCGAGAGACGGTGGGCAATTACCAAGGTTGTGCGATCGCAACTCAATTTCTCGATCGCCTCTTGCACATACCTTTCCGAAATCGTATCCAGGGAACTCGTTGCTTCGTCTAAAATTAAAATCTCCGGGTTTTGCAACAGAGCTCTAGCAATCGAAATTCTCTGACGCTGGCCTCCCGATAACATCACACCCCGATCGCCAATTCGAGTATCCAACCCCTCCGACAACTGTTCGATAAACTCATAAGCATTAGCACCCTTCGCCGCTTCCACAATTTCTGCCTCAGTTGCTTGGGGCCTAGCATAAGCAATATTATCGCGCACAGAAGCATTAAACAAAAACGTATCTTGGCTAACAATTCCCATAGCTTTTCTGAGACTTTTGATATCAAATTCTCGCAAATCAATGCCATCGATCGAGATATGACCGACCGTAGGATCATAAAATCTCGACAGTAAATCTGCCAAAGTTGACTTACCAGAACCAGCGCTTCCTACCAAAGCCAAAGTAGTGCCGTGAGGCAGAAATAAATCTACTCCTTCAAGAACTAAATTTTTATGATTGGGATAGTTAAAAGATACTTTATTAAAATGAATTCCAGATCGCAAATAAGTATATGGCACTGACCCATTCAGCATAAATGGCTTGTCATCACAGTTTAAAAAATCATTCACAACCTCTACACTAGCCGACATAGTAGCAAATTGACTACGACCACCATTTAACTGAGAAACTAGAGGAGTTAGCCTAAAAAGTACCAATAAATAAGTCAATAAAACCGTAGAAATTGACTCTATTTCATCGACAAATATTGTGCGTCCTATAAAGACAATCAAAATAATAACTACCAAATTAACAACTTCGTTAATTGGCGCGATCGCCGCATAGTTTACCTGAGCCTGAAAATCCGCTTGTTCTCGCCTTTGAATTAAATTCTTGATCCGTTGATACTCCCTTTCCTCATTCCCCGTTGACTTAACTAGCCTAATCCCAGTCATGGTTTCGAGCACCCTAACCGAATAATCTTTCGACATTTCAGAAAGCAGGTGGCCAAAATGCTTGGAACGGTTAATAATATATTGATTTGCCCAAGCGACCAACCCCAACAAAATTGTAGATGTCACCGTCAGTTTCCACGATAGTGAAAGTAGCAAACCCACAAATACCAAAACCGTAATTGAGGCAGTAAACATTCCTATAGCCGTACCAACTGCACCAGCAGTGCGACTAACTTCTCCGCCCAATCTATTAATTAAATCCCCGACTTTAGTTTTAGAATAAAAATCTAAATCTACTTCTAGCAACAACCGTAAACCAGCCTCTCGTAAATCAAAAGTCAAAGATCGCGTCAGAGAAGTAGATACTAAAGTATTGATATAACTGGCAATATTTTTCAAAGTAATTGCCAGAACAATCGCCGCTGTCATTAACACCAAACGCTGATTTTGAGGCATTCCTTCAAAAGGATACATCAAAGTTTTAATTAAAGGTGGAGCGCCCCGCAACTCGACAGATTCCTGCAAAAAATTTAAAAGCACTGGTACAATCAGAGTAGTGCTGATACCATTGAATAAAGCCCCAGAAAAGCCCAGCAGCACAGTCGAAAAAATTCTGCCTGGATATCGTCTGGCAAATTTTAGGAGTAGCTTATTTGCAGACATAAATGATTCCCAGCTAAACAGTACGACATTTCCAATTTTTTTTTAATTACAGCCAGTTTATATTTCTCCATTCAGTCACTAAAAAGTTACCTCGACATACCTGCAATTATATCTGAAAGGATAGGTGCCATTGTTTGAATGCTATATTTTTCTACGCATCTTTCCCTAGCTTTTGTTCCTTGAAAATTCGCTGCTGTCAGATTTTGAAATATCCATTGAATTTTTTGGGAAATTTGATCGGGAGAATTGGGTTCTACTAAATAACCGGTTCCGCCTAAAATTGCAGGAATATCGCCCACTCGCGTAGACAAGACAGGCTTAGCCATTGCCATCCCATCTGTCAGCTTCAGCGGAAACTGAGCCACCGCTGTGAGAGTATCTCGCTGAGGGACAACGACTATGTGAGCCGCAGCTACAACTTCAGGCATCTTTTCCACTGGAAATCTCGGCAGTTTAATAATCCAACGCCCCCATTGTTGCATAAGTTGATCGTCATAATCATCATACGGACTTCCGCCAACGATCGCTAATTTTAAATCTGGCTCATTTAACTGTTCCAGGGCCATCAAAACATCCTCCACACCTTTGTGAGGTCTCGGTGCACCAGGAAACATTAAAATTCTATATCCCGACAAGCCGTAACGCTCTCGGCTCAATTCAGGATTGTATTTAGCAGGGTCGAACATTTCAGTATCTTTCCCATTCGGCAAATATACACCACCAAAACGCTGTTTTAAGAACTCAGTATGAACGGTGATAGCATCGGCGCGGGAAACTAAACTTTCCATCCACTTGACATATAGCGGATGATCTGGTTCTCTCAATTGACCCTTTTTTTTGCAAATGTCTCGATAAAGTTGTTTGAAAGATGGATGATATTTCCATTCGTCTCCGCCGAACCAGCTAAGTTCCCAGTCGTCTATATCTAAAATTACAGGGCGGCGAGTCTCTAGTTTTTTTAGCAATGATAAACCAAAGCTTGTCGGTTTAGGTTTGACGGCATAAATAATATCCCCATCTATTTTTTTCAAAACCTTTTGAGCACTCATCAAGAACCCCGGATAGTTGTTTCCCGGTATCGCACATACGGGGATGCCTCTAGGAGGAATAGCATATAATTCCTTGCCAAACTGAAATCCGATCACCTCTACTTCGCAGTTAAGCTTAATCAGGGCTTGAGCTAGCAGAAAGGCACGAATGGCACCTGCTCCCGACAAATCGCTCACTACTAATGAAACTTTCACTTGGTATTTCTTTGTTAAGAACTCGCATTGACAATTATTTTAATATAGCGGTTATTAGTGAGGTGAGGTACATTAGTTTATTTTAAGCGCCAGGGATTGTTAAGTTGATTTGGCAAAAATAGTTGAGCAGTGCGATCGACTATTCGAGTAAAAAGCGATCGGGTCACGTTCTTTGCGTACTGCGGGCGGTAAGGATAAGTACAGTGCATTACCTTAATTGGCTCCTCAATCCTATAAACTTCTTTCCATTTATCCAAGTAATTGTAAACAGGTGACAAAGTTTTCATTTTAGGATTGACAGAGGCAATAGCACTAGCAAAAGCACCTTGGTCTTTCAACAATAGCACATCTTGATTGGCAACTACGATCTCGAAATATTTCTTAAAACAATTGAATAATTCCTGATTTTTACTGCTGTTGGTAAAGGCGATAAATCCACCATTATATTGAATGCTATTTTCGTTGAGTGGTAATCCTACTGATTGCAGAGTTGAGAGAATATCTTGCTTGACTCTTAATAAATTAGCAGCTTTTGCGATCGCAGGCTGTACATCTTCCGTCACCAGCAAATCCACCTCATCAAGATAGTCAAAAACCTCAGCTATTGGCGACAACAAACAAATATCGCAGTCCATATAAATAGTCTTATCAAAAGGAGATTGCTGATACAAACTCAGCTTAGCTTGTCGCGAGGCTAAAACAGGATTTTGGTGAGAAGGTGCAGGTTTCAATATGACATTTCCGAACACCTGAAGTAAAGGATATAAAAATCGCGGAACTCTATCTATTAACACGATAATTGGTTCGCGGTGAAACTTCCTCACAGATGCCAGAAAATGAACGCAATCTTGGAAAGAGTATAAGCCAGTTAAAATAGTGATAAATCCCTTGGTTTCTAATTTCACTTTTCTTTCTTCCTCACGTTAGGTGGAGCTTTGAGGAGACGGCAGTGCCCATTGGTGTCAACTTAAGCCTGAAAGTCCGCCAAGTCCGCCTATGGGCCCGCCAGTCCGCCAGGGAATGAATTCCCTGTCTAATAGCTAAAGTCCAGAGGACTTTTGCTTTGAGACAGGGGTTTCAACCCCTGTCGGACTATGGGTTTTAACTTAAGTTGACACTAATGGGCAGTGCCGTGTCCCTACCCCCATGAATTGTAGGGAGGCTTTGAGGAGACGGCAGTGCCGTTTCCCTACCCCCATGAATTGTAGGGAGACTTTGAGGAGACGGCAGTGCCGTTTCCCTACCCTTATGAATTGTAGGGCTCATCTATTTAACGCATCTAGCTGATCGAGAATTTCAGCATCTTGTTTCAGATCGAATTTGCGAGCAAAGTGGAAATTACCATTAGTAATTGTCGTATAATCTTGGATTGTCAGCGTGCGGGGCGAACCAGCAACTGCTCCTCTATAATCAATATAGCGCTTATCGTCATTCACCAAATTAAAACTTTTGCTATTGACCAATATAGTTTGTACAAAAGACTCTTCGGGTACTACGGTTCTTTGATAGTGGGCAACAAACTCAGGGTGACTATCAACAAAGTTTTTGATATATTCAACGCACTTTCGAGATAAAGTATACCACGCCAGACCCCCATAGCAAATAAATTCATTGTTAAATGGAGTCGATCGGCATGGTATCCCTACCAGCGGCCCGTAAGTCAGGTAAAATTTCAGCCAAGTCATTTTTTTGACGATCGCTAATTGCTGAAAATTTTTCAAAAAAAGGTAGCTGAATTGACCTGGTACTCGCCAGTAAATACAATAATACCGTTTAAATCCCTTATCTCGATCCCAAGGTATTTCATCAGCAAAAATATCCCAATAGCGGATAAAACCATCGGAGTCTGTTTTCGCGAGAAAGTTTTCAGTTTCCTCTAGGGGCTGAGTCGGATAATCTTGACCAGTTAGATTGATTAGCCAGTCAAAATCAGAGTTGTTTTCAAACAACCAGTTAACCGCATTTAAGTATGGTTGGACTTGACAAGAAAAATCACCTCGAATTAAATATTCCTGATTATGTAATAAATGTATATCTGATAAATCTTGAAGTGGAGTCAAGTCTAACTCGCACCGATTAAAGTTGTGATTAATTAGGATTTGAGCATGAGGACTCGATCGCTTAATTGTGCGAATCAGTCGATAAATTTGGTCAGGATTTTGATGAGTCTGGATAAAATAGCAAATTTTCATCATTATTTTACAGATAAAAGTTGATTAAACTGGCGTTTTATGCGGTTCGCTTTCAGAATTAGATAGCGACGAATCAAAAATATTTGCTGCTGCGGGACTGATGCCATACACCAGCGAGAATAGGCAGGAACAGCTACATTTGTCAAGAAATTACGCCACTGCAAAGTAATTTGAGTATTACCAATTTCCTGAGTTCTAATTCTGCCATTGTCTACCATTCTTTGACGCAAATTCAAATCATTTTTTAGGCGCAAGAGAGCGGCAATTGCTTCCTCTGTCGAAGCTACTTCTATGTAGTCAAGTTCAGTTTTGCGATCGTGCTGGTATGCAGATTCTCGCCCCAGAATAGCTGGAATGCCCGCGTACCAAGCGTTAATCAATTTCGAGGCTGGTTTGGAGTCAAAAGTGTTAGTGCCCTCAAAACTACGAACAGCCACGATCGCATCAACTTCGCTATAGTCATGCCAGCGATCGCATTTTACCACCTCCCACCGCAAACCCAAAGCACTGAGTTGTTCCTGCCATTGGGGTTGTTGCAATTGGACAGTTAGAGTACCTAAAACGCCGAAAAAAGCAACATTTTCAAAACGATCGCCCCGACTGCGATCGCGCGGAATTAAATTTGATTGTAGCCAAAATCTCAGCGGATAACTCTGCCACAAAATTTGCGATCGCTTCAACAACTCATCTTGATGATTTTGTACAACCTGTAATTGAGCATAGGGATGAGGTTCTCGATCGACTTTAATACAAACAATCAGCAATTTTGACGATGGTTTAAAATTGTCATTCAAAAAATCTCGATGGCAAATTACAATGCCTTGATTCGGCATAAAATCTATTAATTCGCATAACAACCCATCTGCTTTCAAATAAAGATAAGTTTGCAAAGTCCAGTCATACTTTCCCCTACCATACTTACTGCCCCAAGAACTCATCCAGTCGCCGTATTCTTCAGGAATTTGTGGCAAATTTCCTACTGGCCATTCGCTTTGGGGAATATAAAAATAAATCGGCGGTAAACTCTCCTTCATTTCATCCAGCCTGCGATTCAGCAAGTATTTATCAACTAATATTCTATGTTACTTATTTCAATGTGTCCAGTCCCAAAAACTCTCATTCCAGTTATCTCGATAATTAAAAATTCCTTGCCATTCATAAAAATGTACAAAATTGTTCACGTTAATTGTTTGACAAACATCTCTAATCATGTAAAGAGGTTTTTCGCCGTAAAAAGAAGCCCACATAGTATAACTGCTAGGCGGCCCGACAATATAGTCACACTCTGCCAAAGCATACAGATCTTCAATTAGATGACCCTTGGCAAAAATGCAGTTGAAATCATCAAATAAACTAGGATTTTGCTGAATATTAGAGCAAATCAAAAACTTGACTTTATTACCTTCAAATATTTTGACTATTGAATTCATTACTTCTAAATATTGCTCAGTTGTATAAAAGTATCTCCCTTTTTGGTGTTGAGCATAATCCCCTTGACGGATGTGAACTCCGATGATAATGTCAGCTTTGTTTTTCACATTCAATATCAAACTATCTACATTAATTAGATATTGCTCTAATGGTGTAAAATAGGTTCTAATTTGGTCGGCATACTTGTGTAGTTTTGGCAGGTCTTCTATAAACCAGCCGTCTCGAAATAGCCAGCCTTGAAAACAAACTATAGAACTGTGTTTAAGTCTTTGAATATCCCGATTGTCGATCAAATTAAACGGCTTTTCTCTGGTAATTTCTTGCGTTCTTAATATATTTTTCTTGCTTAACTTATTAATAAGTTGAAAGTATTTACTTCTGATAAAATTGTTACCTGAAACGGTAAAATATGGAGGAGGATAACAGCATGAAAAATCCCTGGATGTCTCCACAAAGAATTCTGCATATTCCTCAAAAGCTGGATTGAGGACTGTTAAATTATGCTCGATCGCAAAAGCGATGAAATTAGCAAAAAGTAGCAGTCTGTTCCCAAGTTGTCCCGATTTGGCAGATATGATTAGCATATGATATTTTTGGGGCGGGTTATCAGCCCACCCCGCAAGAATTTCATCAATCAAACTTGGCTGTAAAATTTTTAGATGCGCCTCAGTTTATTCTGCCTTCGAGTGGCGTTTTTGATGCCATTGCCAAGCATGGGAGATGATATCCTTGATGTCTGGATATTCGGGAGACCAACCCAAGGTTTCGATCGCTTTTTTGCTACTACCAACTAAAGCTGGAGGGTCTCCCGGACGCCGATCGCACTCCACAGCCTTAATCTCTTTTCCAGTCACTGTTATCGCCGCCTCAATCACCTCTTTCACCGAAAAACCGCCGCCGTTACCCAAATTAAAGAAATCGGATTTGCCACCATTTAACAAATATTCTAGTCCTAAAATATGAGCTGATGCTAAATCGTTAACATGAATGTAATCTCGAATGCAAGTACCGTCGGCAGTATCATAGTCTGTGCCAAAAATGGCGATCGAATCTCGCTGGCCCAAGGCCGTCAACAACACCAGCGGAATCAGGTGAGTTTCTGGGTTGTGATCTTCTCCTAACAACCCACTCGGATCAGCACCCGCAGCATTAAAATAGCGGAAACAAACAGACTTGAAATTGTAAGCAGTATCAAAATCCGACAAAATCCGTTCTACCATTAACTTGGTAGCACCGTAGGGATTGATCGGGTTTTGTGGGTGGTCTTCTGTGAGGGGAATTCTCTCCGGTACACCGTAAGTCGCGCAAGTAGAAGAAAACACAAATTTCTTGACCCCAGCAGCAATCATTGCTTCCAATAGAGTAATCGTGCCGATGACATTATTGCGGTAATATTTAGCTGGATCTGTCACAGATTCGCCCACGTAAGCATAGGCGGAAAAGTGCATTACGGCTGCAATATTGTGACTGGCAAATATTTTGTCGAGTAAAGCGCGATCGCTCGTATCTCCTACCACCAACTCTACCTGTAAAACCTGTTCTACTAAATCTCTGTGACCGTAAACTAAGTTGTCCAAGATTAACACATTGTAACCAGCGCGTTTTAGTGCTAATACGGCGTGAGAGCCAATATACCCAGCTCCCCCAGTCACTAAAATAGTTGCTTTTTCTGCACTCATTGTATTCTGCCTGTTGTTGGGACTACTTGTATCGATTATATTGTGATAGAGCAAGTTCAATCAATGAATTTGAGGCGACCAATTGCAATATAATCAAATATTCGATTGATTTGATATCGTTCGTCTTCGGAAATTTTATCATCGGACAGAATAGCAGAAGTCAGAATTAAATGTTCCCGGCGGGCGATCTTGTTAGATGCTAAAATGCGATCGACCATTTGAGTGAGCGTTAAGTTGGATTTGTTCTGAGATGTTCGCATACTGTTATGAAGGAAGAAGGAAGAAGGAAGAAGGAAGAAGGAAGAAGGCCCTTCGACTACGCTCAGGAACCGGGAAGAAGGAAGAAGGAAGAAGGCCCTTCGACTACGCTCAGGAACCGGGAAGGGGAAGAAGGAAGAAGGAAGAAAGGAAAAATTAACTATTCCAATGCCCAATGCCCAATGCCCAATCCCCAATGCCCAATGCCCAATTCCCAATGCCCCATGCCCAAGAGTACCTAATTTACCGGAGAAACGCTATATGCAAGTTTATCGACTTCCCGTACTGTCCGACAACTACATTTTCTTGTTGCACGATCGCGATCGCAATATAGCAGCCGTCATCGATCCAGCGCAAGCCCAGCCAGTCTTGCAGCAACTCCAAGCACTCGGAGCCGAATTAACCGAAATTTTGATTACGCACCATCACAACGACCATATAGGTGGCAACCAGCAACTAATCGAGCGCTTCCCCCAAGTTAAAGTCTATGGTGGCGCAGAAGACCGGGGCAGAATTCCTGGACAGCAAGTATTTTTAGAAGGGGGCGATCGCGTTTCTTTCGCTGACAGAACCGCTGAGATATTGTTTGTCCCAGGACACACAAAAGCCCATATCGCCTACTATTTCTCCCCGAAGAACCCAGGTGAAACTGGCGAATTGTTCTGCGGCGATACCCTATTTGGCGGAGGCTGTGGCAGGCTAAAAGAAGGAACTCCCAGTCAAATGCTAGCCTCCCTGAAACAACTCCGAAACCTGCCGGACAATACCAGAGTCTGGTGTTCCCACGAATACACCCTCAACAACCTGCAATTTGCCCTGACTGTAGATGGTGACAATCTAGATTTACAGCACCGCTTGGCCGCAGTCAAGGCAGCCCGCAGTCGCAATGAAGCCACGATACCATCCTCGATCGCACTCGAAAAAAGCACCAACCCATTTTTGCGCCTTGATTATCCTAACCTTCAATCAGCCACCAACAGCCAGGATTCCGTGCAAACCTTCGCCCGCTTGCGTGGGATGAAAGACCAATTTTGAGAACTTTGACTGACCAATGACTAGCAGACATTTCCCATAATTATTGTGGTACAGGCATCCTGCCTGTTCTTGGCTATTTTTTTAGAAGAGGTTTAATGACTACTAATTTCTTTGTTGCGATCGTCCCTCAAACTTCGGTATGATAGAATGTTCGAGTTAAAAACCAAAAGCAACGATCATGGCCAAGCGCGTCCAATTAGTTTTAAACAAAGATGTCACCAAGCTGGGTAAAGCTGGCGACGTAGTAGAGGTAGCCCCCGGTTACGCCCGCAACTACCTAGTACCCCAAGGTATGGGATTTCGCGCCACTCCAGGCATTCTCAAGCAAGCAGCACGTCGCAGAGAAGAAGAAAGACTGCGCCAGCTAGAACTCAAGCAGCAAGCTGAAGTCCGCAAAACATCCCTGGAAGCAGCAGGCCCCTTCATCATCTCCAAGCAAGTCGGCGAAGGAGACGCGATTTTTGGTACTGTTACCAACCAAGAAGTAGCAGAACTGATTTTCAACTCTACCAGTCAAGAAGTCGATCGCCGCGGCATCACTCTACCCGAAATCCGCGAAACTGGTACTTACAAAGCTGAAATCAAGTTACACGCAGAAGTTACCGCTGAAGTTGAAATTCAAGTTGTCCCTATGTAATTTGGTATTGGGAATTGGGAATTGGGAATTGGGCATTGGGAATTGGGCATAGGGCATAGGGCATAGGGCATAGGCATTGTCAGTTGTTTTATAATAACCAATAACCAATAACCAATAACGAATAACTAATAACTAATAACCAATTCCCATTCCCCATTCCCCATTCCCCATTCCCAATGCCCAATTCCCCATTCCCAATAACTAATAACTAATGAGCGACTTGATGCCAACCAATGTAGAGGCTGAAGAAGCAATTCTGGGCGGGATTTTAATTGACCCCGAAGCCATTTCCCGAATTGCTGAACTTTTGCGTCCTGAATTTTTTGCCATCAGCGCTCATCAAGTCATTTATCGATCGGCTTTAGACTTGTTTTTTCAAGGTCAGTCTACTGATTTAATGACAGTGACTACTCGTCTGGCTGACCGAAATCAGTTAGAACAAATAGGAGGACAAAGTAAATTAGCACAATTAGTCGATCGCACTGTTTCTGCTGTCAACATCGACCAATATGCAGTTTTAGTTGAAGACAAATACCAGCGTCGGAAATTAATCGAAGCTGGCAACAACATTGTACAATTAGGTTACGAGACCGCCACACCCTTAGAAACAGTCTTAGACCGCGCCGAACAACAAATTTTCAGCATAACTCAAGAACGTCCGCAACAAGATTTAGTATCGATCGGCGAAACGCTAAACCAGACATTTCAAGACCTAGAAAATCGTAATGAAGGGCTGACACTTCCCGGTATTCAGTCCGGTTTTTATGACTTAGATGCTATGACAGGAGGCTTTCAGCGATCGGATTTAATCATTGTTGCTGGGCGCCCGTCCATGGGCAAATGCCAGGAAAAAAACACCTTAATTGTAGAAGCAGATGGTAGCTTTTCTACTATACAACAAATCTATCAGAAACGTCAAGCAGAATTACTAACTTTAGGAAAAGATTTTAAGTTTCATCTAACTAGACCATCAGATTTTATAGATGATGGAATTAAGCCTGTATTTCGCGTCACAACCAGATTGGGACGCTTTATAGAAACTACGATTACACACCCATTTTTAACAATTAAGGGTTGGCGACAGTTGGGGGAAATACAAGCAGGCGATAAAATTGCTGTACCCCGCAGGATGAATATTTTTGGTAAAGAAACCATCCGTGACTGTGAAGTTAAGTTATTGGCTTATCTAATTGGCGATGGATGTTTGACACGAAGCGCGCCACACTTCACCAATGGAAATACTGCTATACTAGAAGACTTTGCTAAGGCTGCTACTAGCTTCGGAGGTCTTAGGCTGCGATTCAATGATAAAGGGAGACGCGCACCAGAATATTACGTTATGGGCGATCAAGAAGATTACAGAAAGAAAATAGACCTCTTTGGTTGGAATCTACACAAACTCCTCGAAGAACGAGATTTGTATATCCAAGAATTTGCTCAAAAATTGGGAGTTTCACCGATTTTAGTCTCGTCTTGGGTACAAGGAATTGCATTCCCAAATCAAGAATTATTTACTCGCACCTGTGAAATTTTAGAAGTAGATCCAAAACAGCTAGCCGGGCCCGGAATGGATGCTGTTCATACCACACACAAAAACCCACTGAGATTCTGGTTAGAAGAATTAGGTCTGATGGGGAAAGGTGCTCACCATAAAACAGTACCAGACATAGTTTTTAAATTGGAGCGATCGCAAGTTGCCCTTTTCCTCAATCGCCTCTTTTCAACTGACGGCTGGGCTACCCTACTTACCAGTGGTCAATCTCAACTAGGCTACTGTTCTGTCAGCGAAGGACTAGCCAGACACGTACAGCATCTACTGTTGAGATTTGGTATCATTGCCGCCCTCAAAAAGCGTTTCGTCAAATACAAAAATACTCGCAACCCAGCTTGGTTTATTGATATTACTAATGCAAAATCTATCAAAATCTTCATATCAGAAATTGGTATTTTTGGCAAAGAGGCAGCATTATCGAAAGTAGCAGAAGCACTAGAAAATAAAATACCTCACAATAACCGTGATTTGATTCCAGTGGAAGTTTGGGAATATCTAGCATTAGCAAAAGGCAACGAACCTTGGGCATCGTTGGCAAAACGCGCAGGTATCAAAGGTTATTCTAATATTCATGTTGGTCAACGTGCGCTGTCCAGAGAAAGACTTTTGGTTTTAGCAAATGCTTTAGATAATTCGTCCCTGAAACAACTAGCAAATAGCGATGTCTACTGGGATGAAATAGTTTCTATCGAACCGATGGGAAATAAGCAAGTCTACGACTTAACTATCCCAGAAACTCATAATTTTGTGGCTAATGATATCTGCGTTCACAATACGGCCTTTTGTACCAACATTGCCCACCACATCGCCGCTGGGTCACAAAAATTGCCCGTTGCCATTTTTAGCCTAGAAATGTCAAAAGAACAGCTAGTGCAGCGTATTTTGTCCGGTGAAGCTAGAATAGAAAGTAATCGATTGCGATCGGGCAGAATTAGTCAAAACGAATGGGAACCAATCAGTGCCGCCATTGGCCGCCTCTCAGAATTGCCACTATTTATTGATGACACTCCCAATATTACTGTTACCGAAATTCGCTCAAAAGCCCGCCGCCTCCAAGCAGAACAAGGCGGAACTCTAGGCTTAATCCTGCTAGATTACCTGCAATTAATGGAGGGTAGCAGCGATAATCGCGTCCAAGAACTATCTCGAATTACCAGAAGTCTCAAAGGTTTAGCCCGTGAACTAGCTGTACCAATTATTGCTTTATCTCAGTTGAGTCGGGGTGTGGAAGCGCGGACAAATAAGCGGCCGATGATGTCGGATTTGAGAGAATCAGGTAGCATCGAACAAGATGCGGATTTAGTAATTATGTTATACCGCGATGAATATTATAATCCAGATACCCCCGATCGCGGAATTGCAGAAGTCATTATCACTAAACACAGAAACGGCCCTACAGGTATCATTAAATTGTTATTCGATGGACAGGTAACAAAATTCTTAAATCTGCAAGCAAGACGGAGTTAATAACAACATACCCCTTTTTGTAAACTCTTTGTGGAACAGGCATCTTGCCTGTTCATGACATAGACAAAAAATGGATCGAAATATACAATTTAAATGCACAACAGCTTACCTCTTTGTATACTCTTTGTGGAACAGGCATCTTGCCTGTTCATGACATAGACAAAAGATCTAAATTCAAGAAACCCGGTTTCTTTGAGAAACCAGGTTTATAAACACCGTAAAAGTTTTACGTTGAATTAGATTGAGCTACTTAACCAGCGATTTTCAACAATTCCACATCAAAAATTAGCGTTGCATTCGGAGGAATCACCCCGCCAGCACCACGAGCTCCGTAACCGAGGTCGGGAGGAATAATTAACTTGCGGCGGTCTCCAACTTTCATTGTACCGACACCTTCATCCCAACCCTTAATCACTTGGCCAACGCCAATTTTGAACTGAAAAGGGGAATTGCGATCGCGGGAACTATCAAATTTCGTGCGATCCTCCAAAGTGCCAGTGTAGTGAACCACAACCGTCTGACCAGTTTTTGGAGTCGCCCCATCACCCTGTTTCAGTTCAACATATTTCAAACCAGAATCTGTGCTGACAATTTTCTCAGTATTTTCAGTCATCTTATTTTCAGTGATAGTAGGTGATACATCCGGTAGAGTAGCATCAGCTACTAGGAGACTATTTTTATTTAAAGACTGATCTGACAATATCTCAATCGCAGTCTGAGGTAAAGAAATCTTCGGTTCTGTCGCAATTGCTTTCTCCTGAGAACCGCTAAATTGAGCGACTATCAGAAATACAAAACAAACCAGCATTACCCCCAAGCTGACCAGAATTCCTTGCAAAATTAATCCTCCTTACATTCAAGAGTTATTTCTCGAAACCAACTCAAAACCCAAAACTCTTTCGGGCGATCGTCCTATCACAGGATAGCAGCTCAAAGCCCCAACCGACCAAACTCAACGCCAGTTACGATTTTCCAAATCCCGAACCTGACGCTCTAGTCGATCGAGCCTACCACGCAACTCATCCATTTCCGACTGCCGTGGCACACCCATATCTTGCAGCATATTTCGCAGTTGTCGCTGCAACTGCGTCTCCCAGTTACCCTGTTCCGACTTGAGCTGTTCCGTCATGTCATCGACAAAGGTTTTGGCTTGCTCAGGATTGATTGTGCCATCTTTGACCCATTTTTCGCTGACTTCCTGCAATTTCTCAGCCACCAGGGAGGTAGTACCAATGCCCAACATCACCAGTTGTTTGAGTAAGTTGTTATTGTTATCCATAGATTTTTCCTACTGTTTGCCTCAAAAGATGCGATCGACTCAAGTCACCCGCCAAAGAATTCGTTTAGTATACGAAAGCAGGGCTGACCTACCTTTCTATTTTGGAGTATCCCAGTGCCTGCTGGCGAGTTTAATTAGCCCCTGGGCGTTCGGAAAACCGCCTAATCAAACTCTACCTGCCAAACCCATCAGAGCAACCTCAATGCCAGATTGCCCTCGTTGTCACCAACCTGTGGACACCCAAGCCATTGCCTGTCCACACTGCAAAACCGCTCTCAAAGCCTTCGGTCATCCGGGTATCCCCCTTTATCGATCGAAATCCACAGAGTTTTTATGCACCACCTGCACTTACCACGAAGACGACACCTGTAACTATCCCCAGCGTCCCTTCGCCCAAGAATGCACCCTCTATCACAACAAAGCCCAACCAATTGTGCCTCCGACTACCCGTTATATCAGCGGTGGCTGGCCACAATTAGTCAAAAATTGGTGTCAGCGCCATCTAGTTTGGTTTGCTTTATTGGGTTTAATTGTGATTAGTATTGCTCTGTCAATTTAACTATTCTTTTAGCTTTGATATCCCGATTTCTTCAACTAGACTAAGGAGTAATCATTAATCGGCAATCACCCCGGAGAAAACCAAATGCGTAAACAACTCAAAACAATCATCTATGAAATTTTAGAAGTCTCAGGCAGCACTAATTTCTACAGCTTTGCAGATGATCTTATTATTCCTTGCTTAATTGTTTTAAACATTACAGCTTTTATTGCTTCCACTTCCCCAAGCTTTTCCCTAGAATACAAACAAACTTTTGAATATATCGAGATTGTGTCATCTTTAGTCTTCACAATAGAATATGTTTTGAGGATGTGGGTGTGTACCGTCGATCGCAAATACAGCCACCCCATGTGGGGAAGAATTAAATACGGTCTTACACCGCTGAGCCTGATCGACTTGATTTCTATTTTACCCTTTTACTTATTGTGGTTATTTCCCAATTTAAGCTTTATTTATATAATTAGCATACTGCGCTTATTACGATTGATAAAAATCAGCAGGTATTCTGAGCCAGTGCGAACTTTGGGAACAGTATTATACGCTAAAAAAGAGGAATTACTAGCTACCGCTTTTGCCGTTTTTATATTATTAATTTTTGCATCTAGTCTCATGTATTTTGTGGAATCATCAGCCCAGCCTAAATCTTTTGGCAGCATCCCAGATGCAATGTGGTGGGGAGTTGTAACTCTAACTACTGTCGGTTACGGCGATATTTATCCGATCACTCCTATCGGCAGATTTTTAGGATCAATATTAGCATTTTTGGGCATCGGAATTTTTGCTTTGCCTGCGGGGATAATTTCTTCGGGTTTTGCCGAGGAATTACAAAAGAAAAAGCAGGAAAAAACCACTGAAAATTTAGAGCAATCTGCAAATTTTCAATCGGTAGAAATGCTGGCGGGAATCGAGGTAAGTTTTGATCGCAAGCAAAGGGCGATCGCACTGCATATCGAAAATTCATCCGAATTAATGAAACTTTGCGTCGAGACGACTAAACAGAAGTTGGGAACTGCTTTTGAAAGTGAAGAAATTATTCGCGATTTAGCACTTAAATTGTATAGTGAAACCCGTAGAAAATTCGATACCTAATTACAGGCGAGAGTAAGTCGCGACTACACAAATAAAGCCCGCCTGCATTGCATAAGAATACACCAATTAATGTTTTTTACTTGATGCAACTGACTACTGACTACTGACTACTGACTAATTACCAATCTGGCGGTAAATTGTAATATTCCAGAGTCGATCGATCTTTAAGCAATTCTTGGGTTTGCTCATCCACCCGAATCTGACCATCAGCCAAAATTAACGCCCTTTGAGTCGTTTTCCCAATCCAGTTCAAATCGTGGGAAGCGATCAAAATTACCTCGATCGGCAATTGCGACAAAACCTTAGCCAAATGCCTGCGCCACGACGGATCTAGTCCATTTGTCGGCTCATCCAAAATCAAAATAGCCGGCTCTAATGCTAAAATTGCCGCTAGCGCAGCCAACCTTCTTTGACCCCCAGAAAGCTCGTGGGCCGAACGGTTGGCAAATTCTACCAAACGGAATTCGTCTAATAGAGCTAAAGCCCGATCGCGCGCAACTCCCTCTGACACCCCATAATTGCGCGGCCCAAACATCACATCCTCTAAAATAGTCGGCATAAAAAGCTGGTCATTCGCATCTTGAAAGCAAAATCCAATCTGCCTCCGTACTTGCGATAAAGTCGCCTGTTCCAGCTTAGTTCCCTGCACTCTAATCTCGCCAGATTGCGGCATTTTTAAGCCAATTAAATTTTCGAGTAAAGTGCTTTTTCCAGCGCCTGTTAAGCCTAGCAAAGCAACTCTTTCCCCCGGTTGCAAGGTGAAGGAAATTCCTTGCAATACTGGTTTTTGCTGCGGATATCCGAATACTAAGTCTTGTACTTCGATCGTTGGTGTCACTGATCAGAATCTCCAATAATGTTGACTGTTAACTGTTAACTGTTAACTGTTGACTGTTGACGGTTGACTGTTGACGGTTGACCCATGCCCTATGCCCTATGCCCTATGCCCAATTCCCCATGCCCCATGCCCCATGCCCTATGCCCTATGCCCTATGCCCTATGCCCTATGCCCAATGCCCAATGCCCCATGCCCCATGCCCCATGCCCCATGCCCAATTCCCTATGCCCAATTCCCATAAGAAGCTATTGTTAATCCGGCTGCGGTTAAAATTGTGACTGTGAGCCAGAGTCGCTCTTTTGGTGTTGATTTTGACTCGGTGGGCAAACTGCCTTTGTAGCCGCGAATTAGCATGGCTGCGTGGACTCTCTCGGCGCGATCGAGACTTCGCAGATAAAGCGCCCCAATCATCGAAGCACTGGCATATCTGAGCCATCCCACGCTACCCGATAAACCTCGCAGTTGAGCGGATCTTTTCATCCGGGTGACTTCAGATAGCAAGATTTCTAAGTATTGTCCCGCTAAAAGTACAATCTCTTGTAAGCCTGCTGGTAGAGGCAATCCTTTGAGCGCGATTCCGAAACTGTGCGGCGGCAAAGTTAGCAGAAAACTGTTCATAACTAACAGACAAATTAGGGAACGTAGTAATAGAAAACTGGCGCGTTCCCAACCTTGTGGTAGCACCAATAATGACAGAAAAATTAATTCTGTTCCTAACAGTTGTAGAAGGGTTCGCAGCGGTGCTTTCAGCCAAAGTGACCAAAAAAGTGCGATCGTCCCATAGATACCCAGCCACAGCCAAGCACCCATCTTCATAAAACCAATACCAATCACAATTGTGAGAGACAGTCGCAGTCGAAAAGGTATGGAGAATTTAAGCATCTTTAGGTTTAACCAACTGAGCAATCCCAAAAGCCGTACCGAAACAGACAGCAGAACCTAAAACTCCAGCAATGCTAGTACCTATCGGCTGTTCTTCTAATCCTTTAACACCGTAATCTGCAAAAGGAGTTGGATTTTCAATCGCCACAGCTTCTTTGTCTTTAAAACCATATTGTTCTGCTACAGCTTCTAACCCGTCAGGCCAACTTGAAGCAAACAGCGACAGCACACCGCTAATTAATAAAACCCCAATTACTGGCACTAGCCATTTCTGCAATTGTGGCTGTTCTCCCGGTAACAAATCCGGCCGTACTTTCACCAGATAACTTAAAACACCACCTGTAATTAGCCCTTCGCCAATCCCAATTAAAATATGAATACCTACCATTGCCGGCAATGCAATATTCAGTGCTACTGTTCCAGAAATTGCCAATTCAATCGCCACACAAATCGAAGCAGCCACAACGCTAAGGGCGGCTGCAATCCCCGCAGCTAGCGGCAAACGATTTCGGGAACCTCCCAGCAGTCGCTGCAATGGCTGCAACAGCCACCAGCCTACCCAAATTCCGACTAGCCCCATATTAAAAATATTGGCTCCCAGTGCGGTGATGCCCCCATCGGCAAACAAGACGCTCTGAATTATAAAAACCGTACTCATCGCCAGAGTTGCCGCCCAAGGGCTACCCAAAACCACAGATGCTAGCGCCCCTCCCAACAAGTGCCCGCTGGTGCCGCCTGCTACGGGAAAGTTAATCATCTGAGCCGCAAACACGAAAGCTGTGGTTAAACCCATGATTGGGGCTTGCCGCAATCCAAGACTGGCGCGGGTTCGATTTAGGGCAACGGCGATTGCTGCTGCGCTTGCTATGGCGGTGGCTACGGCTACGGTTGGTGAAAGAAAACCATCAGGTATGTGCATCGATTTATCCTAAACGCGAGAACTCCCGACCCTTTAGTCAACTCTTTTTTACAAAACTTTACAATCCCCTCTGGGGGGATTTTTGCCGATTTTGTGCTCAGAAGCCACATATTTGGGGCTTTTTAAATTATCAATAATTTGCGATCTACCTGACCACAAAATCCAGGAACTGCAAGGCTTAGACACAAATCTTAAGAAAACATAAAAAAGCAAGTGAAAGTCAATAATTGGTTTTATATTTAAATGTTGAGGATTACTTGTATTAGTTGATTTCTAAAAAAATGGCAAAAATGCCAATTAGCCAGCAAAAGCAAAAGTTTTGGGTGCTCTAAAAACTAAAAAGCTGGATTTTATTGTTAGTAAATCTAGCTGGACGACTGTTTTACGGTTTGCGATCGCGTGAATGTGCGATCGGCTCTTCCGTAAGGCTTGTATTCTCAAGAATATCAAAATACTAATGCAATTATTCTCAAATACGTTGCTAAAAAATCCAAAATAAGCTGTATTTACTCAAAAATTAACTATTTTCTCTTCCTCCAACCCCACCACACCAACAGACTCAACTTTTAATAGCTTTGGAAAATTTGAAAATTTTAATTTTAGATCGCGAAAATTAGATATATTGTAAAGTTATATTAAAAATATATACAAAAAACTTGAAATTTAAGGATAGGGCAATCATGGAAAACCGAGTTCTGTATGTTCGCCTCCCTTGCAATCCGATATTCCCGATCGGAGTAGTGTATCTTTCGGATCACGTCCACAAGCTATTTCCCGATGTCGAACAGCGCATTTTCGATGTCGGCGCGGTGCCACCACTGGATTACGCTAAGGCCCTAGATGCCGCAGTGGACGAATTTCAACCGACGCTGCTAGTTTTCTCCTGGCGAGATATTCAAATTTACGCACCTGTAGGCGGTAGAGGCGGCAATCCCCTGCAAAATGCCTTCGAGTTTTACTACGCCAACAATCCCCTGATTAAAATGCGGGGAGCATTTGGGGGGCTGCGTTTGGCAATCTCCTACTACACGGAACTCTGGCGCAATTTGGGCTTGATTAAGCGCGGATTGCATCGGGCCCGGAAATACCGTCCCGAAGCTCGTGCAGTGGTGGGTGGTGGGGCTGTGAGCGTGTTTTATGAGCAGTTGGGACGCAGTTTGCCACCGGGGACTGTGGTTTCGGTGGGCGAAGGCGAGGCGCTGCTGGAGAAGTTGATTAAAGGCGAAGATTTGGCTCAGGAACGGTGTTATGTCGTAGGTGAGACGGTGCCGCGCGATCGGCTAATTCACGAAAAGCCAGCCAACATCGAGAAGACTGCTTGTAACTATAAGTACATCGAGACCATTTGGCCAGAATTTTCATATTATCTACAGGATCTCGACTTTTACATCGGAGTGCAAACCAAGCGTGGTTGTCCTCACAACTGCTGTTACTGCATTTACACGGTGATTGAAGGTAAGCAAGTGCGGATCAATCCAGCGGATGAGGTGGTGGCGGAGATTAGACAATTGTACGATCGAGGCATCCGCAATTTCTGGTTTACCGACGCTCAATTTATCCCCGCCCGCAAATTCATCAATGACGCAGTTGAACTCCTCCAAAAAATCATCGCCGACGGGATGACAGACATCCACTGGGCAGCTTACATCCGTGCGGACAATCTCACACCAGAATTGTGCGATTTGATGGTAAAAACGGGGATGAATTACTTTGAAATCGGCATTACCAGCGGTTCCCAAGAACTCGTTCGCAAAATGCGGATGGGTTACAACTTGCGCGTCGTCTTGGAAAATTGTCGCGATTTAAAAGCCGCCGGTTACAACGATGTGGTTTCCGTGAATTACTCATTTAACGTAATTGATGAAACCTTTGAAACCATCCGCCAAACTATCGCCTATCACCGGGAATTGGAGCGAATTTTCGGAGTCGATAAAGTAGAACCAGCAATTTTCTTTATCGGGTTGCAGCCCCACACAATTTTGGAAGAATACGCCTTCAAAAAAGATATTCTGCAACCTGGTTATGACCCCATGAGTTTGATGCCTTGGAATGCCCGGAAATTGCTATGGAATCCAGAGCCTTTTGGTTCATTTTTCGGACAAGTTTGTTTGGAAGCTTGGCAACGAAATTCCAATGATTTCGGCCGCGAAGTGATGGCAATTTTGGAGGAAAAATTAGGTTGTGCTGATTTGGAGGATGCTTTGACTGCGCCGGTTGAAGTTAAGGAGAAACAGTTAACATCGGTTAATTAATCAACAGCAAAAATTAGGAGACGGCAGTGCCGTGTCCCTACCCCAATTAATTGTAGGGACACAGAATTGCCGTCTCCTCTCTCATTCCGATGCTTTATCAAACGCTATATCTGCCTGCCACAAAAATTTGTTGTGCAGTTAATTGTAAGTCTGGAAACATTAACGAAATAAGTCTATCTTCATTTTGAAACAACTGTTTTTGATACTCATCCTCTCGCAGGGTACAAATTGTAACTGTCGGCTGTTTAGGTTTGCCAATATATTCTCTGCCACCAAGGCCCAGATAGTCAACAATCCAATACTCAGGCACTCCTAACAGGGCGTAATCTTCTGCTTTGCGGGCGTAATCGTTTTGCCAGTTGGTGCTAACAACTTCAGCGATTAGTTTAATTGAGAAACCTGATGAAATTACAGGTTCTTGTTGCCACAAAGGTTCATTAATTAGTCGAGTTTGATCTAATACAAGCACATCGGGGCGAAAGGCTGTGGATGTTCCTAATAGTTTGATCAGATAGCGAGGGGGGATAAAGTAGGGTAAATCCAGACGGTCAATTTCTACATTCAGTTTTCGTCCCAGAAACCCGCATACTTGCTCCTGTGGCCCTGTTGGTTCCATTTCGGTTAATTCACCATCAATTAATTCGTAACAATCGCTGTCGCCGTAGTTGGTGATAAATTCGTCAATAGTTATAAGTTTGGGAGGTGATTGAACCATTTTGTTTGTTCCTCTGTTGATTACTGCTGCTGAAATTGAGCCAACAGCCAAGCACCCACCTGTGCTTGATTTTCAGTGCGACTTCGCCGCAAAGCCTCTTCCAACAAAGCAATAGTTAATCCAGGTAAAACTTCAGATTGAACGAGTCGCCGACTACCATTATCAGCAATAATCGCAAAGGCAATTATTTCGGATTTCTGCACATCTACTACCCAATATTCAGCGACTTTTAGTTCTTCGTAAAGCAACCGTTTTTCACCGATATCATCAGCCAAAGTTGAGTCAGCAACTTCTATGACTAAATCTGGCGGTGGAGTAATGTCAAGAGTTGCGATCGCGGTTCCTCTAGGTGCTAATTGCGCTCTAGCTCCAATATAGTATGATACATCCGGTTGACACTCTCGGACTCCTGTTTTTCGGTAGCTACATTTATTGAATCCGTTAACAAAAATACCTTTGATAGTGCAGAATAAGTTAACAGTAAAGCTGATCATCACATTATCTCGTGCATGATCTGGCCCTACTGACATAGTTTCAATCCTCATTTGTCCATTGCGGTAATAGCATTTGGCTTTACTGTAAGCTGGGTCATCTGCCATCGCGATGAATTCTTCCCAGCTAGCTGCTACCCAAATATCAGTTGGCAATTTAGTCTTTAGTCCGCTCATTTTTTTTATCCCAAATATCTCGATTATATAACACCACTCGATCGAATGTAAACCGTCTTCTTTCTTCTCCTCCTACCCTTCGGGAACGGCTTCGCCGAACGCGCCCTTCGCGCCTTCGCGGTTCGTTCAAAAAAATCTCAACTCCGTTTCCAAATCTTAATTTCCCCCAACCAACCCGCACTCACAATCATCTTCCCATCAGCACTAATTGCCACAGCGCTAACATAGCCAGAATGCCCGCTCAAAGTACCTCTCAAATCACCCGTTAGCGAAGCCCTCGAAGAGGATCGCAAATCCCACAATCTGACACTCTTATCCCAACTGCCGCTAACCAGTATACTCCCATCCCGACTGAAAGCCACCGACCAAACCCCGTCTGTATGCCCGCTCAAACGCCGAATTAACTGCCCGTTTCCGGCATTCCACAAACCCACAGTGCCGTTGCTATTTCCCGCAGCCAAACTCTTGCCATCCGGGCTAAAAGCTACAGACAAAACCGACAAATTCTTGCCACTAATTGTGCGAATTCCTTCACCATTAGCCAAATTCCACAACCTAATTGAACCATCCTTGCTACCGCTAGCTAAAACCTGGCTGTCGGGACTTATGGCAACAGTATTCACCAAGCCAGAATGCCCAGTCAAAGTCCGCAACAATTCCCCAGTTTTCGTATTCCAAATTTTAATGCTTTTGTCCCAACTTCCACTAACTAAAAATTCACCATTTACACTAATTGCAACCGTTGAAATAGCATTAGTATGTCCGGTTAAAGTTCGTACAAGTGCGCCAGTTTCTAAGTTCCAAATCTTGATAGTTTTGTCGTCGCTACCGCTAGCTAAAATTTTGCCATCAGCACTCATTGCTACTGCATTTACTGATTCCGTATGTCCTCGCAGTGTACTTTTTAATTCTCCGCCCGGTAAATTCCAAACAGAGATAGTACCGTTACTATTTCCTGTCGCAAAATAAGCGGAAACCAGGGAGACTGAATTGACTACTTCTGAAGGTGCTTTGATGGTGTTTGTGGCTGCAAATGCGATCGCACTTGCAGGCTTGCGGGGTGAATTATTAACAGGATTTGAGGGAGTTTTGGCAGTAGGAGATTCAGGGACTATCGGTAGCGAAACAGTTAAGCGCCATTTCATGAAAGTATTGATTTCTATCCCAGCAGACACGATTTTATCAGAATTATTCTCAAGCTTCACAATGCCATTAATTGCGATCAATTTCCCCGCATCGTCGAGCACTGGGCCACCACTCATGCCTGCTCTCACTAAGTTATTGTATACCAATGTATAACCGTTCCAGGCAGTCTGGCGGCCGGTCAGCAAGCCTTCTGTAGCCAGGAAAATCGGCTGTCGGAGGGAACCACCAGATATCGGCCAGCCCGCGACGATGGCCTTTTTTCCCGCAGTTGCTGGGGAATTGGCTAATTGAGCGAGGGGATAGCTTTCAGGGCTGCTGAAGGGGACGATCGCCAAATCTGCACCGGGCATTCGCCGGATCAAACTATAGTATACAGAGTGAGCTTTTCCGTCGGGAGTGATGACGCGATAATCACCAGCCTGATCTACAACGTGCCAGTTGGTGAGGATATAGTAAGTGTTACCTTTTTTTTCTAAAATTACTCCTGAACCGCCTTTTGGCCCTTCTATGCGGACGGTGACGGCTTTAGCAACGGTTTTAACTTGGTCGGCGGTTAAGGCGAGGGCGATTTGAGGTGAGGTGAAGGGGAGAAGAGAAATGGTGCTAAGTGCGATCGTAGCACTCAAAATAGCCGGAATTGTTCTGCTGTAATTCATTTTTTTTTAACTTAACATATCAATATCTCAACTGACGGAAAACTTTTCCGGGTTGTGGCATATTGTGACACAAATTGTAGGTATGGCAATCTTAATTATTTACAAAATGCTGTTAAGCAAATGGGAAGAAATACATGGCATTTAAAAACTGGGACAAAGAATTAACCGAGGGAAATCTTCATACACAAAACAAAAATTATGTAGGGTGCGTCAGTTAGAGTTTTTTGTGAATAATTGAGAGTTTAAATGCTGACGCACCGCACTGCTAAAGAAGGTGCGTCAGGATTGATGATTTTCTACAAGCTGGTTAGCTTCGCCCTGACGCACCCTACAGTGAAGGGTTTTTAGGGCAATTTCATGCCAAATCAAACAGCAAGATTTCAGCATCTGCTGTAGCTTCAATCACCAACTCAGACTCATCGCTAACCGCCGCCCCATCGCCCTTTTCCAAAGCCAAACCATTGAGCAAAACTGAGCCTCGTGCTACTTGTACCCAAGCATGGCGATTAAGCTGCAAAGCATGAGAAACTCGCGAATTTTTATCCAAAATAGCCGCATACAAATCCACATCTTGATGAATTTTCACAGCACCATCTCTAGCATCCCGCGCCGCAACCAAACGCAATTTTCCGCGTCTTTCTGCTACTGGGAAATCTCGCTGTTCGTAACTAGGTGACAATCCATTGGTATCGGGCAACAGCCAAATTTGTAGCAGATGAACCGGGTCAGTTTGCGAGTAATTGAACTCGCTGTGCTGGATACCCGTACCTGCACTCATCCGCTGCACTTCACCGGGTTTAATTACCGCACCAGTACCCAAACTGTCCTTATGTTCTAACGCTCCTTCTAGTACATAAGTAATGATTTCCATGTCCTCATGGCCATGAGTGCCGAAACCTTTGCCAGGGTTAATGATATCCTCATTAATTACTCGTAAAGAGCGAAAGCTCATATAATTTGGATCGTAATAATTGGCAAAGGAAAATGTGTGATAACTGTCCAGCCAACCGTGATTTGCGTGTCCTCTGGCTGCACTTTTGCGAATGGCAATCATTTTTTGAATCCTCAATGAAACCTATTTGGGTGTTTCTCGTATATTTCAAGTTTAGACCGAGTAAAGCTATTATGGGAAGTACGCACTTCAAAGTGCGGTAGTTACCAAAAAGATACTATGCAAGTTACCGTAAAAGGCGATCGGGCAAATTGCCCTGTAGAACGAACTCTAGAGGTAATTGGCGGGCGCTGGAAAGTCTTGATTCTCCGGGAGCTATTTCCCGGAGTGAAGCGTTTTAACGAGCTGCAACGAGCTGTTAACGGCATTACTCAGAAAATGCTGACACAGCAATTGCGGGAGATGGAATCAGACGGGATTGTGCATCGAGAAGTTTACTTGCAAGTTCCACCGAAAGTTGAATATTCCCTAACAGCTTTGGGCGAAAGTCTCAAACCGATTATTGATACTATGCACGAATGGGGAATTCAGCATTTGGTCATAACCAATAAATACTAACATGAACAACATAGAGCGTCTTGCCACCCTCAACCGCATCCGCAAATTCAGCCGCCTCATGGATAGTGCCTTCAGTATCCCCGGCACCAAATTTCGCATCGGTTTAGATCCGATAATCGGTTTAGTACCCGGTGCGGGCGACATAGTAGATACCGCGTTTTCCGCCTACCTGATTTATTTAGCAACTCGATTCAATATTCCCCCAAAAACTTTAGGCACAATGATTTATAATATTAGTCTAGAAGCAGTAATTGGCTCAATACCTTTAGTCGGAGATATCTTCGATGCTTTTTATAAATCCAACATGAGAAATCTTGCCCTTTTAGAAGAGCACATCGCATTAGTTGAACCGGAACTAACCGAAGTTGCAAAACCTGTTTCTGAATCATCTATTAAACCGTAGGGGCGGGTTTAGGCAAATTATTAGTAGCCGAAATTAGGAGACGGCAGTGCCCATTGGTGTCAACTTAAGACTGAAAGCCTTGAGAAATCTGGTTTTTACCTGAGTCTAGATCCCCCTAAATCCCCCTTAAGAAGGGGGACTTTGATCGGACTCCTGTCCCCCCCTTCTTAAGGGGGGTTAGGGGGGATCTGGCCTTAATCGTCAAACAGTAGTCTCTGAAGGGGTTTGACGTTAAGTTGACACCTATGGGCAGTGCCGTGTCCCTACCTAAAATAACATTGTAGGGATACGGCACTGCCGTCTCCTCATCATTCCGGTTATACCGGAATTGATATTAGATATTATTTGTAGAATCTGCCCTTATAAAATAATGAATAATGGCGTTTCACAGATTCCACCAAAGCAATAACATCAGATTCCTGGGTATTAAAAGCAGTCACAAGTCTGACAGTACATCCAGTTTCACTATCCCACCGATAGAACATAAATCCTTCAGCTAAAACCGCAGCAATGACAGACTCAGGAAGTTGCACAAAAATTTCATTAGCTTCAATAGGATGACAAAAATTAACTCCCTCAATACTAGCTAAACCTGCCGCTAATCTAGCAGTCATCTGATTTGCATGAGCTGCATTTTTTAGCCACAAATCATCAGTAATGTAAGCTTCCAACTGCGCCGACAAAAACCGCATTTTTGAGAACAGATGCCCGCTACGCTTGCGGTAAAAAGGAAAAGTATTCGCTAATTTTCGATTAAAAAAAACAACAGATTCCGCAGCCATTGCACCATTTTTAGTCGCTCCAAATGATAGAATATCGACACCAGCCCGCCAAGTGACATCCGCAGGAGAACAGCCAAGACTAGCGACTGCATTAGCAAAGCGAGCTCCATCCATATGCAGGTGTAAATTGTGGCGGCGAACAACTTCCGAAATCTGCGAAATTTCCCCAGGATTGTAGACGGTTCCAGCTTCCGTTGCTTGAGTGATACTAACAGCGGCCGGCTGTACATGATGCACGACACCTACACCCGCTTTGTCGAGAATTTTCCCTAAAGTCTCTGCCTCAATTTTAGCATGATTTCCTGTTATAGTCACCAGCTTTGCACCGCCAGTAAAAAACTCCGGTGCACCGCATTCATCGAGATTAATATGAGATTCCCCATGGCAATAAACGGCCCCGTAAGGAGGAGTCATCACCGCCAGCGCCAGAGAATTAGCAGCCGAACCAGTTGCTACAGGAAAAACAGTCACCGATGTCTCGAACAATTCCGAAAACTTAACTTGCAAACGTTGCGTATATTCATCGTCTCCATAAGACATAACCGTACCGGAATTAGCAGATGCAATTGCAGCCATAATTTCCGGCGAAACTCGAGTTGTGTTGTCGCTACAAAAATTCATAAGAATATTCGGTAAACATAATCTATAATATAACTCATATAATAAAAATTATGTTACCATGAAAAAGCAGCACAATAAATTTAGCCACTTGACGGCAATAGAAAGAATTCACCTGTCATTTCCGGCAAAACAATTATTAGATAAAAAATTGCTACAAGGTAAAGTTTTAGACTTTGGGTGTGGCTTTGGCAATGACGTGAAATTATTGCACCAAAAAGGCTTTGATATTACAGGTTACGACCCATATTATTTCCCGGAATTTCCCGATCGCAAATTCGATACAATCATTTGTTTTTATGTTTTGAATGTTTTGTTTCCCGAAGAACAAGCTAATGTGCTGATGCAAGTATCGCATTTGTTGAAGCCGGGAGGTAAAGCATATTTTGCTGTGAGAAGAGACCTCAAAAAAGAAGGATTTCGAGAACATTATGTTCATAAAAAGCCTACCTATCAGTGCATAGTCAAACTTCCCTTTAAATCAGCACATTTAGATGAGTCTTGCGAAATATATGAATATGTCCATTACAATTACCAAAGAAATTCATCTAACCATTGTATATTTTGCAACCCACATAAACATCTAATTTTAATAACTGAGTCAGCAACAGCTTATGCTATACTTGATGCTTATCCTGCCAGCAAAGGTCATGTTTTGATAATTCCTAAACGTCATGTTGCCAATTATTTTGAACTGCCGTTTCGAGAACAATCAGCTTGTTGGTTTATGGCTAATAAGGTGCAAGATATTTTAACTAAAGAGTTTCATCCTGATGGTTTCAATGTGGGGATAAATATTAATAAAGATGCGGGTCAAAGTCGAAGTCATGCTGCTATTCATATTATCCCACGCTACCGAGGTGATGTGACTGGAAATAAAGGTGGGATTAGATACGTGATTCCAAAGAGTGAAAAATAAGTAGAAGGAAGAAGGAAGAAGGCCCTTCGACTACGCTCAGGGAACGCTTCAGGAAGAAGGAAGAAGGAAGAAGGAAATTCTTCGACCCAACGACTGCGTTTATCCTGAGCCCAACGACGGAGTTTATCCTGAGCGTAGTCGAAGGGCTCAGGGCACCGCTCCGCTCAGGAACCGCTCGTAAAAAGATTTTTTTTTACCGCAGAAGCGCAGAGAACATAGAGGAATTGAGAAGGACAGATTCATAATTTTTGTAAGGATTGTTATATTTGAGCAAAGGGTGAGCAAAATAGGGTTAAAATGTGTTTACCAAGTCTAAAACTACACATTAGCAGTAATTTGGTGTTCTGTTTATGTCTAAGCGCAAAAAGCAAGAATGGCTCAAGGAAACCCTAGAGCTCAAAGAGAACCATAACTGGAAATCAAAACCGGGAACTCGCATCTTTGTCGCCGGAAGAGGAGCTGTCCGTTTTGATGTCCCCGATGATTGGCATTTTGAACCCGATACAAAGTCGTTCCGGTTTACGGACAAAAAACCGCCGGATGATGATTGTGGTTTGGAAGTTTCGTTTAATTTACTTCCCCCAGGAAACTGGGCAGATTTTCCCTTGGCTCCGCTATTGAAGCAGGTGGCGGAAGAAGACAGTCGGAATCCATTCGATATGGGAGAAATCATTCAACTGAAGCGACAAACTGCTCGGATTGTTTGGACTGAATTCAAATTTATCGACCCTCCAGAACAGCGGGCTGCTTATTCGCGAATCTGTGTGGGATTGGGTTCTAATGTTCAGTGTTTGATTACTTTTGATTACTGGGTTGATGATGCTGAGCGTTTGACTCCTGTCTGGGATACGGTGATGGAAACGTTAGTTTTAGGGTTGTTTATTAGTGACCCTCGAACTGGATTTGCACGGCCAGATTAGATATATGTACAGTTTGAAATGGTGGGTTTTGTGTGTCTAAATCCCCGATTTTTTGCAGAAGTCGGGGATCTAAATCTCTCAGCTATTCATTGTGGATCAGCCCTTAAAAATCAATACTATGAGATAAGTGATAATCTATATTAAGCTCTGCCAATTTCTACAATATTTTAACCATTTTTTAGCAACTCCAAAGCTTCAGAAAAAGCGCGGATAAAAATGCGTTCCAAGTCTCTATTGGTAATATTCCCACAGGTCAACCAAAGAATTTGTGGGGGGCTTCCTAAACGCATGACTAAATCGATAAAATCTCGATCCTTAGTGATAACAACAGTACCATAACCGTTAGCGCGAGCTGCATTAAATATCTCAATATCTTGAGCGTCTGACAGCCCAATATCCCTTAGAGTTACTGCACTCACACCAAATGTAATACTCAACCACTCTGCGAGACTAGGAGGAAGTTGAGCATTTAGCCAGAAAATCATACAGCAATCCTCGGAAAGTCAATTCGGAGTGCAGCAAAAAGCAAGCAAGCTTGGATATCTTCAGGTTCTAAATCGGGGAAATCTGCCAGAATTTCACTAGCCGGCACATTATCCGCTAGGGTTTCTAGAATGTCGCTAACTCGAATTCTCATGCCTCGGATACAGGGGCGGCCTCCACATTTACCTGGAGTTTGAGTAATTCGATTGAGTAAAGGAGTTTTGTCTAGCATAAGTCTTACCTAGAGAAAGTCATTATTTTAGGACTTTAAGACGATCGCCCATTCTCCGTAAAATACTAACACAAATACCGTACAATGATCCCACCATCCCGCATCTACCAAGCCCTCATCCCATGCTTTGTGATTACTTAGTACAAATCCTCACCGCCCGCGTCTACGATGTTGCCCAAGAAACACCTCTAGAAGTCGCCCCCAATCTATCAGCACGACTCAACAATCAATTGCTGCTGAAGCGAGAGGATATGCAGTCTGTCTTTTCGTTCAAACTGCGAGGTGCTTATAACAAAATGGCGCAACTTTCGCCGGAATTGCTAGCAAAAGGGGCGATCGCAGCTTCTGCCGGAAATCACGCCCAAGGAGTCGCCCTCGCCGCCCGTCACCTGGGAACTCGTGCAGTGATAGTCATGCCCGAAACTACGCCCCAGGTCAAGGTAAATGCGGTGATAGCCCGTGGTGGAGAGGTGGTTTTGCATGGTGATACTTATGATGATGCTTATGCTTTTGCGCGCCAATTAGAGGCGGAAACAGGCATGACTTTTGTTCACCCTTTTGATGATCCTCATGTGATTGCGGGACAGGGTACGATCGGGATGGAAATTCTGCGACAACATCAAAAACCAATTCATGCGATTTTTGTGGCAATTGGCGGCGGTGGATTGATTTCGGGAATTGGGGCTTATGTGAAAAGGTTGCGGCCGGAAATTAAAATTATTGGTGTTGAACCTGTGGATTCGGATGCGATGAATCAGTCTTTGAAAGCGGGGAAACGGGTGCGTTTGTCGCAGGTTGGTTTATTTGCTGATGGCGTGGCGGTACGGGAAGTGGGAGAAGAAACTTTTCGGCTTTGTCAGCAATATGTGGATGAGATTATTTTGGTGGATACGGATGATATTTGTGCGGCGATTAAGGATGTTTTTGAGGATACGCGATCGATCTTAGAACCCGCTGGCGCATTGGCAATCGCAGGTGCGAAAGCTTACGTGGAACGGGAACAAATCGAAGCACAAACGTTAGTTGCCGTTGCTTGCGGTGCAAACATGAATTTCGATCGCCTGCGTTTTGTAGCAGAAAGAGCCGAATTTGGTGAACGCCGCGAAGCTATTTTTGCTGTCACAATTCCCGAACAACCGGGAAGTCTCCGCAGATTTTGTGAATGTCTGGGAAAACGCAATTTAACTGAATTTAGCTATCGAATTGCAGATGAGAAAGCAGCACATATTTTTATCGGTGTCCAAATTCAAAACCGTGCCGATGCGATTAAAATAGCCGCTAGTTTTGAAGATTGTGGCTTCAAAACTTTGGATTTAACTGATGATGAATTAACGAAATTGCACTTACGGCATATGGTGGGCGGGCGTTCAATGCTGGCAGATCATGAGTTATTTTATCGCTTTGAATTTCCCGAACGTCCGGGTGCGTTGATGAAGTTTGTCGGTTCGATGAGTCCTAACTGGAATATCAGCGTTTTTCACTATCGGAATAATGGGGCTGATTACGGGCGAATTGTGGTGGGAATTCAGGTGCCACCAGATGAGATGAGGGAGTGGCAGGCTTTTTTGGATACGCTGGGGTATCAGTATGGGGATGAGAGTCAAAATCCGGCTTATAAGCTATTTTTGAGGTAGTTTGGTTTGTTGTCTTGAAACTAATTAATATTTATGAACGTTCTCAAAAAAATATTGCCGTTTTTTTTGATGGTTTTTGGTGTTGGTATTTTGGTAATAGTTGCATATTTTGCGATCGAACAACTTTCCAGTCCAATCAGTTATTTTCAACCTGTCGATAGCAGAGATGGTGCAGAGTTGTACAAAAAAGAACTACCCAATGGAAATCGGGCTTATCTGCAAGTTATTGATGTGCAAAAAATGCAAATAGACCAGTTAATTGGCGAGGTCGATCGCATGGCTTTCAAGAAAGGATTGTACTATCAGGGAGAAAATAAGTATTACAGTCCTTTCTTTAAGAGCAAGTTATTCTCTGAAGTTACAGAAGAATATAAAAAGCTTTACGGTAATGGTATTTTTTCTGTCATTAATTGTTCTTTTTTTGAACAATACAAACGCAGTACGCAGTTATCTTTTCCTATCAAATTTAACGGTCAAGTTATCACTGGCGGTAATGGTACTTATGGCCCAGTCAAAAAACCTAAAGATGGGCGGTATAAAAATGTTCGATTGAAAGCTTTGGTTTGGAACGATCGAGAAGCTTATATCACAAACTATGAACCGAAAACTGGAAAGCCTTTGAATCAAAAAGAAGTCCAAAATGCAGTTGTTACTTACGAATATAAGCACCATCCAGCTAAACTATTATCCAAAAATCCAGCTAATAGGTATCATGTCATCGGTACGCTGGACAAAGATGGTCGTAAGGGTAATGAATTGCTGGCAATAATCACAGTTAATGAAGCGACATTAGACTTAGCAGCTAAGTTACTGCGAGAATTCGGGGTGAAAGGAGATATAGTGACGATAGACGGTGGAGCCTCAACTTATCTATTCAATCCTAAAATTGGCGAAATCATGTTGCCTAAATCGAATAACTTTGCGACGCGCGAGTTGCCACATTATTTGGGATTTAGGAGTAGAAAATCTAAGCCGGCTTTACCAAAAATATTGGTTTCTAAACCAGCAGAAAAAGTGCAGGTGGAAGCGAATAAACCTTATTTGATTTTGTGGAGAGACAATATTCAGGAACAGGTGAAGATTGAGCTGTATGAAGAGAATAAGTCTGTGCAAAGTATAGCTAATAGTGCTAGTAGTGATGGGGTTTACGAATGGAAACCGAAGATTGCTGTCAAACCTGGATCTTTGATTCGGATTTCAAGTGTTAAAAATGCTAAGGTGTCTGGGGCATTTCAGTTATGATCGTGGTTGGGGAATAGGTCTCATTTGGATCGCAAATTTTGCACATTTTGAACGCTAAGTCCGGTTATTTGGGCTATGGTTGCGTCATCTAGGCGATCGAGTAACTGCCGTGCGATCGGACTTGATGGGTGCCATAGCCTGTCGATGCCAAGATTTTAGGACTTACGAAAAAAACCCGGTTTCTGCCTTAATATTTCGGTTCGATTCACCCGGTCACTGAGCGTAGCCGAAGTGTTCGGAGAAACCGGGTTTTTAGCCCCGCGTGTATCCAGGACTGTTACGACAATTCGCTCTGATGTTTTATAATTAAGAAGATAACACTAAACTTTGATATTTTTATGCAAACACCACAAGTCGAACCAATACCGGGAAACTTAATACAAAGTCTTTATGAAACTGATTTTTTTGCTTGGACTCAGGAACAAGCAAAACTCCTCAAACATCGAGAATGGAATCAACTAGATTTACCGAATTTAATCGAGGAGATTGAGTCATTGGGAAAACAACAACGTGCCGAACTAAGAAATCGCTTAAAGGTGTTACTTGGGCATTTATTAAAATGGGAATATCAAGTAGAACGACGCAGCCGTAGCTGGTTAATGACGATTCGCATTCAGCGTCGCGATACTCAAGAATTGCTGTCAGAAAATCCTAGTCTTAAACCCTATCTTCAGGAAGCATTGCAAAAAATATATGAAAGCGGTAGAGATTTGGCAACAGGAGAAACCAACTTGCCACTAAAAACTTTCCCAGAGAATTGCCCGTATACCTCAGAAGACATTTTTAGCGATCGCTTTTATCCTGGTGAACCTGCAACAGATGATGTGATGGAATGAGAACGATCGCAGATAGTTGTCTAATGCTAGGGAGTAATTCTGTTAGTGCGATCGGTTGTTTTCCTACGATGCGTCTATGTTAACGGTAGCAGGTCAACGTAGTAATTGCAACTTCTAGGGGAGTTTCACAAAAATAGGCGCGATCGCATTTTAGTTGCGATCGCGCGACGGTATGATATTCCGTAGTGTTTTATTCGGAAAGATTTGAGCAATCATTAAAGTACGAAATGAGTGCTTCACCAACAGCTTTTGTAACTCCAGCAGCTACCACTGATTTTGCTGCCCATCCGAAGACAGGAACAAAATCAAGGACTGAGTGTGCAATTTTACTGCCAATGAGTGGAGCCGCAATTGTAGCAAACACTGCCCCAGCTTGAGTTTTATCCATATCAACATCAAAAATTGACCCGACTTGCAAAACCATTGTTACATCGCCTCCAGTCATCAGGTAATGAGAACCTGGAATCCAAGCCACACTTGCAAATCCCAAAGCCCATTTATTAATAGCCGAACGTGCTTGTTCTCTTGCTTGTCTTTTGTTAGATGCTGCCATAACCATCGCCGATCATTTTTTGGGTTTAAGTTAGCTCAAAAAGCTTTTGAGGTTGGTAGATGCAATTTTAGGTTTATTTTTTTACTATGTTAAACAGATCCCAAAAAAATGTAAAGGAAAAAAAGTTGGAAAAAGTGGGAACTTCCTAAAAATCCGATCCGAAGCCAAAAAAGTGGGAAAAAGTGGGAAAAAGTTTGCTATAGTAACTAAAATTATCCCACCATCCCACCTATGGACAGTCCTCAGATATTGCAATTTGTCGATCGAGCTGTCTGGGCTAGGACAGGCAAACATCTAAATAACTTGCAGCGGGGGATTATTTCGGGAATACTGAAGCGTCAAAGATATGCTGACGTTGCAGAAACTTATGGTTATAGCTCCCAGCACGTTAAAAAGGGTAGCCACGAGCTTTTGCAAATGTTATCTGAAGTGTTTGGTGAACAAGTTAAGAAAAGTAATCTTGAATCCGTCTTAGAACGGCATATAAATCAGACTATAACAACTCTCGGTAATAAAAATAATCAAAAAATTATTGGTATTAGCTACATTAACAACTGTTCTAATCCCTCTACTCCTACCCCAGATCAAAGTCAGCCGGAAACTCCCGACTTGCAGGAGGAAACCAAAAATAAAACTAAGATTGAAACAATAGATAAATTACGGCAGTTTGGCTTGAGCGACGAGCAAATTGCAGAAGCGCTAGATATACCTTTAGAGCAGGTTAAACAGGTGGACTTGGAGGAGTAAATCTGCGCTATTTTCGATCTCAATGTCACGGTTCTTGTTCCTGAAATAGAGATGGGATATCTCGGCGGCCGCTGACTACACGAAGAATCTCAATGCCATCATCTAAAAGTTGGTAGAAGATGATGTAGCCATCCAAAGGCAGACCTCGCAAGTTTGGACGTATTTCTATATAACTTCTGCCTAAATTAGGAAAGTTGACTAATTGTTGGCAGCGACGCGCAAAATCTTGAAAAAAGCGCTCACCGGCTTCGATGTTGTTCGTAGTGAAATAATAATCAGTAATTTCGTTGAGGTCAAGGCTTGCCAGAACATTGATGAGATAGCGTTTCATTGTTGAGTCTCGCGCGCTTGCCGGAAACGATCCAAAATCCCTGCAATAAAAGTTTCGCCATCAATCGGTGGAGTATGTTCGGACATGGCAACCGCAGCATCTATCTTAACTCGTACAGCATCGATCCATTGGCGATCGGCGCGATCGTATTCATCTAACAATCGCAAAGCGACTTCCAGCACTTCTTCGGCAGAGCCATATTTACCAGTTTGCAGTTTAGTCTGAATGAATATCTCTTGGGTTTTCGTTAGCGTAATGCTCATAGTATTGATTTACCCGTTTGTTTTAATTATATCGCATCGATCCATCTTTGAAACTGGCGATCGGCAAAATTAGCATACCAAATAATTTCAAACCAGCACCGGACGACTTCTCAGCGGCACAAGAATTTCATGCAAAATACTAGGCTTCGCACTAAGATACACTTCACCACAATTAGCCTCGTTATATCCAACAATAATTGCACCGATCGCACTACCGATTTCAGGATACATCTCTTCACTCATCTCTCCATTATCCAAAAAGTCTGGAATTTTAATCAAACCTTTGACACCATCTTCACCAATATTAACAAACAGTCCAAAGGGAGCATGATATTCAACTTTACCCAGCAAAAACTGCCCCAATCTGTACTTTAACTTAATTTGTTCCCAGCTTTGATTATCCATAATATTCAGTGTGCTTTGAGGACTCGTGGAAATTGGTTGAGTATGGCAAACAAGCGTTGAGGTACAATTACCTCAATTCGCTCGTAACCGTCTTTCTCATCATAGCGATATTCCAGCGACTTGAAATACTGCTCATAAATTGACTGATCAATTGAAACCTCCAGTATCCCTTCTTTATAGCTTTGATTATACTCTTCTGCAATACTTCGATCGTGGGGGCCTGCAAAATAGGAATTTCCATCGACATAAGGAGGATTATATGGAAAATCGACTGGTTGAAATCCCTCTTTCAGTAATTTCTGACCTTTGCGTTTTTGAGGTGCTTTGTAAATCGTAATTATTTGGGGCGATTGTGACTGACCAGGTTCCATGTAAAATGCTTCAAATTTACCGACATTTTCCTTCACTAAATGCTTGTTCTGCTTGTCGAATCAAGGGGTCAAATTTGCCTGCTTTCAAATCCTCTTCAATTTGTCTATCCCATAGAGCTTCTTGGAACTCTTCAAACCATTCGACAAACTCTGCGAGTTCATTCTGTGGAAGTTGCTTTACTGCTGTCTTGAGTTCTGTAATGTTCATGGTAATTAACTTTTTTTACTAATGGCCGTTTAGCTGTGTACTCTAATTATATCGCATCAGTTCTCGAAACCAGTGGCAAAATTTGGATTTTGCGATCTTAGCATACCAAATTATTTCAAACCAGCACCGGACGACTTCTCAGTGGCACAAGAATTTCATGCAAAACACTAGGCTTCGCACTAAGATACACTTCACCACAATTAGCCCCCTGTATCTCTTAGTCTGCGGAGGCAGACTTCGTTTGTGTAGTAGCGGTTTCAACCGCCGAATGATAGAAATGGTAGCTCTCATCTACCATTATTCAAAACGCGGAGTTTATTTTCGTAGGCTAAATTAAAAAGGCGATCGCACTTTTGGCGAATAGCAGCGGGACTCCTCAGATATTCCACAGTCTCAAATTTAATATTAGGCTGATTCATAGGGAGTATCTCGATTTTATCAACATATCGGGAGGGGCGAAGCATTCGCGCTTAAAATCTCTCACATAATCGATAGGATATGGGCGCGAATGCTTCTCCCCTACAAAAATGGGATGCACCCGATTCATATCACTAAGCATCGGTAAACATCATTTTCCTTGAAAAAGTCAAACTGACTGTAATCTAAGATATTATCCAATATCGCATTTCTATCTATTTTGATTAACTGATACTCCCACTTTGAGCCACTGACTTCGCGTTTGATTTGCTCAGAAACTATCACCGAATTTTTTTCATTCTTGGGAGATACTATTTTACTTAAATCTTCCAATCTGTCAGCTATGTTAATATCTTTGCCGTAAGTACAAGAGCGAAATATATACAAATTTCCTTTAGTCACTCCCACAGACAAGCCACAAGGTATTTTATGGCTGTCGATGAAAATCTTCCAATTTTTGCACAAACTTTCCATCGCTGCTAAGGCTGAGTGAGCTTCGGCAAAAGTTAACAGGTGCGAATCGCCAACTATACTCCGAATTGTGCCTCCGTATTCTTCACAAACTATTTTTTCAAAAGCATCGAAATTGGTGAGTAAATATTCAACATCTTTGATGGAATTAGATTCTTGATAAGCAATAAATCCTCTCAAATCTGCTTTAACTATTGCTTGATTTTCAATAATTCGCGTTTTATGACTTTGGTCAACTTTGTAGACTTTTTCAGGTTCACTCATCCCTTTCAAGGAAAACTCATTGACGAAGGATGTTTGCACTTCTGCTTTGTTGAGCGCTAGCCAAGCTGCTTGGGATAAATATATTTCATCCTGGGGGGTAACAGATTCTATGCGGGCTGTTAAATTAACTGTATCACCAAAGATATCTTTATCTTGGTGCAAAACATCTCCTAATGTAATCGATACGCGAATAGCTAATCGTTCATCGTTGGATTTGCTAGATTGTTGTGCTCTCAATTCCTGCTGCATTTCTAGGGCGGCCATAGCTGCGGCTGTGACGCTGGGAAAAATTAGCCAAAATGAATCGCCTTCTCCTTTAATCAAACTGCCTTCATTTCTGATACTAATATCTACAATAAAAGTTTTGTGTTCGTTTAATAAGCTACTTAAGCCCGACTGAGATAAATTTTTAACTCTGGCGGTATATCCGCAAATATCTGTTTTTACTATCACAGTAGAACGCAAATTAGCCATAACCTGCCTTGATTGATAAAAAAAAACTAGCAATGAATTTTACTTTACCAAGACGCGATGAATCGCGCCTTTACCTCTCAATCTCCTAAGTCCCGTCCATGAGTTTCTGCAAGCATTGTAGCATCTGGCCCTCCGTTTTGTGTGTAGTAGCCAGCGGCTTTTTTGGCGATGATTTCGACTTGTGCGTCTGCGGGAATCTGATTTTCGGGAATGGGGATGCGATCGCACACTTGAATGCCAGAATTGATAATAGCCTCTGTGTCTGGTAGAGACGCAATCGATCGCACTTAACGCCGATATTATCGCAACTAGACAGACTCGTGATGGTTTGTGTATGGTGGATTTGGAAATTACCACAGGTGCGATCGCCCAAATTACCGCCGCAGGTACAGAAGCCTCGTCCCAACTTGCAGATATCCCAGTGGTAGATTGTCGCGGTGGCTTAGTTTTTCCTTGCTTTGTATATGCACACCCATTTAGACAAAGGTCATGCTTGGGAACGATCGCCAATCCCGATGGAACTTTCTCAAGCGCGATCGCCACAGTAGGCGCTGATGCTCAAAAAAACTGGAATGCAGACGATGTTTACCGGCGAAGGTCGATGCTTCCTAAAGTGCAGCTACGCCCACGGTACTAAAGCGATCCGCACCCATATCGATAGCGGGGGCGAACAGTCAACCATTAGTTTAGCAGTATTTGAAGAGTTGCGGGCCGAATGGAGCGATCGGCTAATCTTGCAAGCAGTTTCCCTAGTTTCCCTCGACCATTTACTGACACCAGCAGGTGAAAAATTAGCCGACAAAATGAAAGCAGCAGGAATTCCCGTGGCAATTGCTAGTGACAATTGTCGAGATCCGTTTTGTGGATTTTGAATTAATAATTCCTATCTTGTAAAATCACAAAATATTTGATATAAATATAAAAGCTAATTCCATCAAGGATGTTTTAAGTGAAAGCCGTTATTTTATTATCAGGAGGGCTGGATTCCTCAACTGTTTTGTATCAAGCTAAGGCGGATGGTTGCGAGTGTTACGCGATTTCCTTTGATTACCAGCAAAGACATCGGCGGGAGTTGGAGTCAGCAAGGGCGATCGCACTTTCGGCCCAAGTTAAGGCACATCAGGTGGTAAACTTTGACTTGACATTGTGGGGCGGTTCGGCTTTGACGGATAATGAGATGGAATTGCCGATCGACCGTAGTCTCACAGAAATGTCTCAAAACATCCCTATTACCTACGTTCCAGCTAGAAATACGATTTTTCTCAGCTTTGCCCTCGCCTACGCCGAAACCCTACAAGCTCAGCGAATTTACATCGGTGTGAACGCTTTAGATTATTCCGGTTATCCCGATTGTCGCCTCGATTATATCCAAGCCATGCAGGAAGTATTTCGGTTAGGAACAAAGCAGGGCAGAGAAGGAGAAGCTATTAATATTGTAACACCTTTGATCGAACTTAAAAAAACCGAAATTATTGAGTTAGGTAACAAGTTGGGAGTGCCTTGGGAGCAAACTTGGTCTTGCTATGCAGGTGGAGAAAATGCCTGCGGTGTTTGCGATTCTTGTCGGCTGCGGCTGGCGGCTTTTGAGGAATTGGGGTTGAAAGATCCGGTGCCTTACGCTTAAAGATGATTAATAAACCAAATTCTGGTAAGATGTAATAAATAAGCTAAAAAGCAAGCAGGTAGCCATGACAGCCACCCTAATTCAGACCCCACAAGCCGGAGTTTTGCTGAAAAATATTAGTTGGCAAACTTACGAATCTCTGGTAAACGAGCTAGCAGAACAGCGGGGAATTCGTTTAACTTACGATCGCGGAACATTAGAAATTATGACTCCATCAGCACCCCATGAAGGTAACAAACAAATCTTAGGACGTTTTGTAGAAACAGTAACAGAAGAATTAAATGTAGAAATTCGTAGCTTGGGTTCTCTGACTTGCAGGCGCGAGGATTTAGAACGTGGATTAGAACCGGATCAGTGCTACTACATTGACAATGAGGGAATTGTCCGCAACCTCAAGGAAATTGACTTGAATCAAGATCCGCCGCCCGATTTAGTAATCGAAATTGACATTACTAGCAGTTCGATTAACCGCATGGAATTGTATGCGAGTTTGGGTGTGCCAGAGCTTTGGCGTTATGACGGTTCGCGTTTAATATTTTATCAGTTAGAAGGTCAGGAATATGTAGAGCGCGAGGTTTCTCCTCACTTTCCTTTTTTGTCACCATCTGAGATTATGGGATTTGTGGAAAGGCAAAAAGATGTGGGGGAAACGTCGATGATTCGAGGGTTTCGGCAGTGGGTGAGGAGTCGGATTGAGTTAGGGGAATGAAAGGGCGATTTATCTGTCTGAAAGCTAAAAAAATAATTTTTAGCTATAAATTCAAAAGAATACGCAGTCTTTCTTCTACCATAATTAATGTTGCTGGTTACAGGGCGATTCCCTACGGGATAGCTTCGCTTCACGATCTTTTTTGAATCGATATCATCGCACAGGCGGGACGCCCGTGCCACGATGGAGGGGGGATTGATGAAGGGCGATCGCTCTTTTTGAGAGCGTGAGATAAAGAAGCGATCGCTTTACTCAATCTTCACCAAGAAGATTTATTATTGACTCGATGAAGGCGGACTTCGTTTGTGTAGACGCGGTTTCAACCGCCGAGTGATAAAGAAGATAAATTTCCCCACATTTAGTATCGCGCACTCCGACCAAAGAAACCGGGTTTTTACCAAATCTTTCGACTGCGACGAAGTATTCTCAAAAAAACCCGGTTTCTGGACTCCCATACTCCTGAATCCCGGTTTCTGCCATATCCAAAATTTGATTTAACTGACTGCGACTGAAACTTCCCTCTTCCGCAGTTCCCTGAATTTCAATAATATTCAAATCCCCATTCATTACCACATTACAATCAATTTCCGCCGCCACATCTTCCACATAATTCAAGTCTAAAAATAGCTCGTTTTCCAAAAGTCCCACAGACACGGCCGCCACTTGACGCACAAGGGGCGATCGCACCAAATCACCTTTTTGCACCAACTTATTCAAAGCGTCAGCCACAGCCACAAACGCGCCATTAATAGAAGTCGTGCGAGTCCCCGCATCTGCCTGCAACACATCAGCATCTACAATAATGGTACGTTCGCCCAAAAGTTCCATATCCAAGCACGATCGCAAACTCCGGCCAATCAACCGCTGAATCTCTTGAGTGCGCCCCGATAATTTCATAAATTCCCGCTCTTGACGCTGCGGCGTAGAGCCTGGTAACATTCGGTACTCCGCAGTCAGCCAACCTTTGCCAGTATTCTCCAGAAACCTAGGCACTCCCGGCTTAATCGTAACGCTGCACAGTACCTGAGTATCGCCGCTTTTCGCTAGCACTGAACCGCTGGCAAATTTGTTGAATTCGCGATCGAAACTAATCGGACGAAGTTGATTTGGCTGTCTGCCATCGGCACGTTTTATGGACATAAGTTATTTGTTATTTGTTATTTGTTATTTGTTATTTGTTATTAGTGATTGGTAATCACTGAGATCTTGCACCATTCTCAACTAGCCTTTCACGGACGGGCAGGATGCCCATCCCACAAGAAAATTTAATTTTTGTGGAACAGGCATCTTGCCTGTTCTTGAGAATAGTGAAAGATGTGAGTAATAATCAACAAATAACGACTGATGACTAATGACTAATGACTAATGACTATTAACAACTTTAAGAATATCTTGCTGCACTTGTTCAGGAGATTGGTCGCCGTTGATAATTAACAGCTTTTTGCGATGCTCATAATAATCTACAATCGGGAGAGTTTGCTCGTGGTATAAATCGAGCCGGCGCTGCAAAATTTCTGGACTATCGTCCGATCGATCTCGTTCGATCGATCGACTCAACAACACCTCCGTCGGAACCTTCAACCAAATCGCCCAATCTAGCTGTTGTGCCAAATCTGAGAGCAAAAAATCCAACTCCTCACCTTGAAAAGCCGTTCGCGGATAGCCCTCCAACACCCAGCCATTAAAGACATCCCACAGCAGCAGTCGGCGGCGAATGAATTGAATCATCGTTGCGTCAGGAACTAATTCCCCTGTTTCCACATAAGGCATCGCCAACTTGCCCAAATCTGTTTCAGAAGCAATCGCCTCCCGCAGAATATCCCCCAAAGCCAGCAAAGGAATGCTCAAATTGCTGCACAGTTGTTGTGCCTGAGTTCCCTTTCCCGCTCCAGGCCCTCCCAGAATCACCAATCTCACTGTGCCTTGCTCCTAGTGCCACGACATTCAAAGTTTACCTGTTATTGAGATTAATCGGGCAAAATGGCTGCGATCGCCTCTATCGCTAGCTTCTGATAACTGGTATATCTAGCGTTCGATCCGATTTGCGATCGGCCAGGTACACTATATATTGTCAAGCAGGCTTCTTCCATCTCAAGGTCGAAGCAGCCCTCAAGACTTAGTTGTTGATTAGATTATTGCCCTATGGTTGCCCAGTTAAAAACTCCTAACCTCAATTTGACCCACAGCTTGCCCTACACTGTTGAAGGGCTGGTGCAAGTCTTTACAGGCCCGCACCGCTGCTTTTTTACAACTGTGATGGCTCAGGCGCTACGAATTGCAGGACAGGGGACTGCGGTGCTAGCGGTACAGTTCCTCAAAGGGGGAATTAATCAAGGACACCAGCATCCGATGCGGCTGGGGCAGAATTTAGATTGGGTGCGGTGCGATTTGCCACGCTGCATTGATAATGCTGATTTGGATGAATTGGAACTAGGTGCGATCGCCCAATTGTGGCAGTATGTTCAAGAAATTGTCCGCGAAGGTCGTTATGCTTTAGTCATTCTGGATGAATTAAGTTTAGCAGTTAATTTTGGTTTGATTCCCGAATCAGAAGTGCTGGCATTAATTGATAGTAAACCACATCATTTGGATCTGATTTTTACCGGCCCATCAATGCCGCAAGGAATTTTGGATGTGGCAGATCAAATTACTGAAATTCGCCGCACTCAAGGACATTAGATATCGACCATATTTCTTGTGGAACAGGCATCTCTTCGGCCCTTCGACTACGCTCAGGGAACTGATACCGCTTCCTGAGCGTAGTCGAAGGACAGGACAATGATCGCGGTTCCTGAGCGTAGTCGAAGGACAGGGAACCGCCTGCCTGTTGAAGACTGGCTTTTATGTAAATGTCTAATAATTCAAGTTGCGATATCCCGTGAAAAAAAAGTTAACAGTTAACAGTCAACAGTTAACAGTCAACAATAAACAATCATTCCGGTACAACCGGAATTGATATGAATCTGCCCAAAACAATACCGAATTGGTCGATCGCACCAATCTTAATAATCGGCATTTTAGCCGTCTCAACATCCTCAATCCTAATTAGACTAACCAACAGTTCAGCAAACAGTGGTGGCCTCGGTTTCAGCCTGGTACTCGCAGCTTCTCGCTTGACAATATCAGCCTTAATTCTGCTTCCAGCTTGGTCAAAAATTCAGTGGAATACGCTGCAACCGGGAGCTCGGCGCTACGGGGCCGCTGCTGGTTTGTGTCTCGCCCTGCACTTCGCCCTGTGGATTACCTCACTTTCCTATACTTCGATCGCAGCTTCCACCGCCCTAGTCACCACAAATCCCGTCTGGGTAGCGCTCTTGTCTCGGTTCTGGTTTGGCGAAAAACTCAGCAAATTGTCCGTAGCGGGCATTGCAGTGGCTCTGGGAGGGACGATCGCGATCGCTCTAGGTAGTGCTAGTGGTAGCAGCGGTGATGGTAGCAGCGTCATGTTGGGTAACTTCCTGGCGCTAGCAGGTTCCTGGGCTGTCAGCTTGTATTTGCTTTGTGGCCGGGAAGCTCAACGGCGGGGATTGGGAATTGGTGGTTATGTGGCGATCGCATATACTGTAGCTGCGATCGTGCTTTTGCCTCTACCCTTAGTCTTCAAAACCAGTTATACAGACTATCCGCACATTGTATATTTTTACATTTTATTAACCGCTGCTTTGCCTCAATTAGTCGGCCACACGATTTTGAATTGGGCTGTGGTAAGGGTATCGCCAACTTTGGTAAGTCTGGCTATTTTGTTTGAACCTGTGGGCGCTAGTTGTTTGGGTTATTTGGTGTTTGGGGAAGCGCCGGGGCCGATGGTATTGGTGGGTGCTGGGGTGTTATTGTTCGGAGTTGCGATCGGCACTTTTGGAGCAAAATAGTTAATATAGGAATTACCCATAAATATCAAAGAAACCGGGTTTTTCACCTGTCAAAGGTAGGGATACAGTATTTGCCTAAAAAACCCGGTTTCTACCGAGATGTTGCACCATTCTCAATTAGCTGTAGGGGCGGGTTCGCGAGTAGCCTTAAAGGTTACAGACAGGTTAAATAAACCCGCCCTCCTCTCCTCTTCTTCCTTCTTCCTTCTTCCTTCTTCCTTCTTCCTTCTTCCTTCTTCCTTCTTCCTGAAGCGTTCCCTGAGCGAAGTCGAAGGGCCTTCTTCCTTCTTCCTTCTTCCTTCTTCCTTCTTCTATAAAATGAGAACAGTAGATTTATTTGCAGGCTGTGGAGGCTTGTCACTCGGATTTGAAAATGCTGGATTCAATATAGTAGCAGCTTTTGACTACTGGCATCCAGCTATTCAAGTATATAAAGAAAACTTCCAACATCCCATATTTGAGAAAGACCTATCACAAGCAGATGTCTGTTCATTTATCAGTGATTTCAATCCAGATATGATTATTGGTGGGCCTCCATGCCAAGATTTTTCCAGCGCAGGTAAAAGAGATGAGAATCTTGGGAGAGCAGATTTATCCTTAGCCTTTGCGAAGATTATTACTAGCATTAAGCCTAGATGGTTTGTCATGGAGAACGTTGCCAGAATTCAAAAAAGCCAAATTCTAGAGGAGGTTTTAGAAACATTTAGAACCAGTGGCTATGGTTTAAGTTCTTCTGTTTTGAATGCCAGCTATTGTGGAGTTCCGCAAGCTAGAAAACGATATTTTTTGATTGGTGAATTGGATGGAGAAGATGGCATTTTGAATTCTTATCTAACAAAACATCAGTCTAAAACTCCTATGAATGTTTTTGAATATTTAGGTGATGATTTAGGTATTGAGTATTTTTATCGGCATCCGAGAAGCTATAAGAGAAGGGGAGTTTTCAGCATCCACGAACCTAGTCCGACAGTTCGAGGTGTTAATCGTCCAATTCCCAAGACATACAAGAAGCATGAAGGAGATTTGTGCGATATTGACGAGAAGTTGCGCCCTTTGACGACTATTGAGCGGAGTTATATTCAAACATTTCCTAAGACGTTTAAGTTTAAGGGAAATAAGTCAGATTTAGAACAAATGATTGGTAATGCTGTTCCCGTCAAGCTGGCTGAGTATGTGGCTGGCTGTATCCTTGAATATATTCAACAGGACTAAGGCAAAAGAAACCGGGTTTCTATCAAAAATTGTTGCTTTTTTTGTCTCTCATCAAACAGTAGCAAATTCCGTCAAAGGTCTTTTGCTAGGATGATGAAACCCCAAAACAATATCGCCCTTAGAAATTCCGGCTGCTAGTAAATCATCAACTACACATAAATTTGTTAAATCTTCTTCTACCCAAATTTTACCATCTTTAATCCGAAGATACATCGTCACATAGCGAACCCGTTCTTTACCATTCCAGCCAGAACGAAACCAGAGATATTGATCTCGTTCTTCATCAAATGCCAGACGATCATCTGGATCTAATTCATCTAATGCGATCGCCCCCTGGATTTTCATCTGATAATATTCTGTCAATATCTTTTTAATTGTGTTGCGATAGTATTCTAATTTATCCATTGTATAATTTCCTCCTTTTTCATCTCAACTGTCATTAATAGCAGCCGATTTTCCTTGGCAATTAATTGTATCGACTTGCGTTGAAAAAACTCTTGATATACGGCATCATCAATTCCCAAAAACCTGTAGGGGCGGGTTCACCAACAATATATAACGATCGCTAACAATCTAAATAAACCCGCCCGAACCCCACCAATAACCCACTAACAATCTAAATAAACCCGCCCGAACCCCACCAATAACCTACTAACAATCTAAATAAACCCGCCCGAACCCCACCAATAACCTACTTTGGCAAACACTCCAATATTTTCTCACCACCTCTAGCCGTAACCTCCGTAAACAAAGCCTCATAATGATTCAAAGCTTCCTCAAATCCATAATTCTCAACAGCATAACTTCTACCTTGCAAACCCAGCGCTTCCAACTTAGCCGGATTCAAATACAAATCTTCAACCCCATCAGCTAGAGCTTGCGGATCTTCCGGTGTCACCACCACCCCGCCACCACTTTGTTGCACTGCTTTATGAGCAGTACCAGTCTCAGGAACCGAAGCCAAAATAGCCCTGCCACTCGCCAACAGCACTTGAATTTTTGAAGGCATATTAAAATTAGTGACCCGCCGCTTTTGTACCACCAAACTAACATCAGCAGCAGCTAACATTTCTGGCAATTTTTCTCGCGGTTCAAAGGGCAGTAACATCACATTAGTCGCTTTGTAAGTTTCGCAATCTCTTTGCAAACGTGCCAGTGCTGTGGATTCTCCCACAATTACAAAAGCGATTTCTGGTATGTGTTTCAAACGAGCCGCTGCTTGGACAACTGTTTGCAAACCTTGAGTCAGAGCAATATTGCCTGCGTAGAGAATGACAAATTTGCCCTGGAGATTGTGAGTTTTGCGAAAAGAGTTATTTTCTTTAGGTAAGGGACGGATAAAATTGACATCAACCCAATTGGGAAGGCAAACTATTTTTTCCGGGGGTACTCCCTGAGAGTGCAATTTTTGGACAAAACCGCTGTCGATGACGCTGACTTGGCTAGCTGTGCTGTAGGCGAATTTTTCTAAGGCATCAGCAATCTGAACTAGGATTCCGTTTTTTTTCACCAAACCGACGCGCACGGCTGCTTCTGAGACTATATCCTGAACGTTGAGGACGATCGGGCAACCGCGAATCCAACCGTAGAGAGCCACTGGAACACAAATCGGCAATGGGGGCATGGTTGAGAAAATCACGTCTGGTCGATCGCCCCTAAACGCTTGAACAGCACTAGAAAACACAAAACTACCATCTAACAGCAGTCGGTCTAGCAAGCTAGGATGAGGGCCATTCACCCGCACGTAGCTGCGCTGAATTGTCACACCTTTATGTTCTTCAGTGAGATAGAATTTGCCCCGATATTGTTCATAAATCCGGCGCTGGGGATAGTTCGGCATTCCTGTAACGACTCGAACTTGATGGCCACGCTTGACTAAGCCCTGGGCTAATTCTGTCATCAAAGGAGCAATGCCGATCGGCTCTGGATAATAGTTATAGGAATAAATCAGAATACGCATAATATTTAGTTTGAAGCAAATTTTCCTGCCGCCGCTACCTTGAGCTACTACCCGGTTAATTCCCCTGGATTTGGTTGGGTTCCGGGTAACACAGCCCTGGGCGCAGCCTGGAATTGTCTAGGCTCAACAGAATCCGCCCTCTGTGGCTTAGAGCCTCCCATCATCAGGTAATGTTTTTTCGCATTACCAAGCAGTTGCGGCGATCGTCAGTACGGATATAACGAAGCTCCTCTGTCAGTTTGTGCATAAATAGCAATCCCCTTTCTCCTTCTTTTTCCAAAGGATCTCGCGGATCTTGGATAATAGAATGCAGTTTTGCTTCCAGGTCAAAAGGTTGACCCCTATCCCAAATCCTGATTTCTAAGTAATCGGGAAACACTGTTACTTCCAGGTCGATCGGTGTTGTGGACTGCAAGTTTTTGTGAGCATGGCGAACAGCATTTGTAAAGCCTTCATTCACAATCAGGCTACACTGCCACGACAAATCCTCTGGTAGCAATGGTAGAACAATATTCTCCAACCATTCCTCAACTTGTTTCAAAGCCTCCATGTCCGTTTCAACTTGAAGGTGCAACTCCGTCTTTGGTTGCTGATCTTTCATTTTTCTTCCCCTTGGTCGCCCCCCACCATACTTCGACCAAGGCCAGCAGAAGTGCGTACTTCGACTACGTGGCACCTGAGCAAAGTAGTCCCCGATCGTAGTCGAAGGATCAAAGGGCTTAGGATAAACCTAGTTGAAGGGCTTAGCACAAACTCAGTACAAATAGCTGTACTCAGTTTTGGCTCGACGTGAGCGATCGGCATAGCGGTGGCGGGAGAATAAGGATTGTAAGGTCTTGGCAACATATTAGTTAATTGACATACATCCTCGTCCTTTCATGAGCGAGGATTCCTTGACGCTTCACAGCAACGATGCTCCCGAAGTAGTCTTACCGTCGCTCCACGTCCGTTTAGAGTCTCCCAATGCCCTATGGCGACTTTCGTGTTGTCTGAACAAGCTAAAAACTTGCTTTATGCCTCCAGGATGGACTTTTACCATTGCCCTTGTAGCTGTCTGCTATACAAATACTAGACAAGTCTAGACATTTGCTTCTTACTTCATTGGGAGCATGGGAGCGGCTATCCCTCGGTAAGCTTTCACGGTTTAGCCATCGTTGCGTGGTTTTTGCATAAGTTAAGTAGTGACTTGACGAAGAATATTTTTTCGCTCGGTTTGCTATTTTGCATGGTGTTTTGCTAACTGGATTTTAGCTTATGGATAAAACCATTGCTCCACTTCATTGTTGATATTTCGCCCTTAAGCAGTATTTTAACTGACAATCCAAGCTTTTTCGCGAATATACGCGAGTTTGAACAAAATAGTACACCGTAGATTTGTCTGTTAGTGTACTATTCTGTCTATTTATTCGATACCTAGGTACTAGCTCTTTTTTTTACCCCCGCCGTACCATTCAGGCCAGCGGTGGGTTATTGACAGATCCTATACGGCACCACTATTTTTGTTGAACAGAACAGCTATGGTTTTCACAATTAGTTTCAGGTCATACATCAGGCTCCAATTTTCTTGGTACTTTAAATCCAGGCTGATGACATCTTCAAAGTTACGCACCTGAGAACGGCCATTGACTTGCCATTCTCCTGTCATACCTGGTTTGACATCAAAACGCTGCCACTGCGGTACCTCATAGCGGTCAACTTCGTCTGGAGTAGGCGGCCGAGTGCCGACTAGACTCATTTCGCCTTTGAGTACATTCCAAAATTGTGGCAATTCGTCCAGGCTGGTTTTTCGCAATATCCGCCCGACTTTGGTAATGCGGGGGTCATTGTCATTTTTGAAAAAAGCCCCGGATGCTTGGTTTTTGATTTGGGATTTGAGCGCTTCGGCGTTGGTACACATCGATCGAAACTTCCAAATCTGAAATCTTCTTCCCATCCACCCACAGCGAGTTTGAGCGAAAAATATCGGGCCCGGATCATTAATTGTGATCGCTGCGACTATGGGTATAAACAATATTCCTGTAATTATCAAACCTACTATTGCCCCAACAATGTCGATCAGCCGTTTCACGAGCGATCGCACAGAAGGGTGCGTGACTGGTAACAAACTATCTCCACGGTTGTTATCAGCGGGGGCTGTGCTGACAGGAGACGACTCGATCGTCAGCACTTGATCTAGGCTAGTGAGTTCAAATACTGCCATCACCTGCGGTTTGAGACTCCGCAGCACTAAATCGCTGTCGCGCTGTTTGGCAAATTTTAGATTGCTGACTAAGGCACCGATTCCGCTACTGTCGATAAATGTCGTCTGACTGAAGTCTAGGACAATTTTAGTGGGAACGGTGCTTCCAGAGAAAAGTTGCTGGCAGGTTGTCTTGAAGTTTACGGCTTCAAGTACGCTTAAGCGCACGGGGATATGAACAGAGGGAATCTCGTCCAAATATGTCACCCTAAAATCTGCCTCTGGGGTTTGGCTGACCATGAAGTCCTGGTTTCAAATTTCAATCTGATGTCTTTAGCCTATTGTGTCCTAGCCGCTCCCTTTTTACCAAATATTATTGTTAATAAAAGGCTAGATTTACACAAACTTTATATTTTAAGTAGCAACCAGGAAAGCCAAGGAGTGATTCTGAGAAGCCCACACCATACCCGTCAAGCGGGTTGGTGTGTAAATATTCTCACGAATTATAAACGTTTTCTGACTGAGAGGTTTCGCGGCCGATTGGTTTGACTTTCGCCTTAGCTTTGGCTGCGTTGCGTTTCAGGGCTTGGAGACGGGCTTCGTATTTAGCGCGCTGCTGCTTTTTCGAGGTTTGCTCGATTAGGGTTTTCAAGGCACTACCCAGACTTTTATAGGCGTTTGGCAAAGTGTAGCCAAAGCGGGTGGCGAGGGCGAGGGCTTTTTCATCAGCATCGATCGCTTCTTTTAAGCTTTTCTCTCCGTTGTTTTTCCGATAAAGCCTCCAGCCGGAGACACCGCATAGGGATAGGGCTAGTACCAGTAGCAAACCATCTTGTACCCAAAGTTCGCCGACAGCGCCACCTAAACCGATCGCCAGGGCAGCCATTTCCCAACCATCTCTGGGGATGGTGTCGTTTTGGATGCGGGCGACTTCGTGCCAAAATAGCAGGTTTCGCTGATCCATTGCTAGTTGTTCCCAGCGGATCAGGTCTATCTGCACTTCTACCTGATCTTTGCCGATTTCTTCGCTGCGGATCAAGGTGGGATTTACTTCTATGGTTTTTTCTACTGTTACCCAACTTTGGAGTTCTGGGGGCAGTATATTTTTCAGACGCCGGATCTCACTCATCTCGGCTCTTGCTGTGGAGGTTGCATAGGATGTCATAGATCCGACCTTAAAATTTTCAAAGGGTTAACATCTGTTTCAAGAAATCTGTCTATTTCTACCTAAATCTACTCATTCACCCAAAATTTGAAAACTGTTGACAGTAGCTGTATAATTCAATTGCGCTTGATTCACGCGAGTTGCTCTCGTCTTAGTTGGTGTGACAACCGAAAAAACACCTGGCACGAATGAATCACTAACTACAATTAAATATTTTTACCTCAAAGTCGCAAATTCTAACTGGGGAATTGTCGCCCCGTGCTTAATGTTGAGCGCAAGCTAAGCAGTAAGCAAGCAGTGATGCACTACTTTTTACATTGAGGAAGTTACACCGCAGACTTGGACTGGTCATAGTTTTGCTCTTCATGAGTAGATTTAGATAGGTTGTTAGAAGCGGTTAATATGCTTGTATATTCTGGAGCATAATTCTACTTTAACACAGAACACTCTTCTGCCTTAAAGCTGCAACTGCGTTTTATCCCCGGCTTAAAAGACCGGGGTTTTGCGTGTGACGCGCTATGGCAAACCTTTCACGCCTTCTATTCGAGCATTTTCGCGTCCCCATCTCCCCATCTCCCCCTCCTACTCTCCTTTTTTCTGTTTCTTTTGCATCAACGGCTCAATTTCTTGTCGCAACTTCAACCAAGCCGACAAAACCTCTGGTTTAGAAGTTATACCTTTTTGAATCAAAACCACCCCATCCAATACTTGAGCAACCCCGTAAGTTCCCTGCCGCAGAGCTCCGTCAGCAAAACGTACTCCCCCCCTAACTCTACCGCGATCGATCGGACCTTTCAAATTATCCTCCTGCAACTGCCACAAATCCAGCAATCCATAATCAACATCAACAGTTTTTCCCTGTTCATCCTTCATCTGCATCACTTCTAAGCGAATGATGTTCCGCCGCCCGGAGAGGTGAGAAACTATATAACTGCTCGTGGAAATACTAGCATCTTTTGGAATCAAATTAAAAACAGTCTTTAAATCAGCAGCGTGATCCAATTGAGCGCTTAAAGATTGATAAACCCAAGGTTGGATAGAATAAGGAGAAATGAAATACAAAGCTCGATGCGGATTAGAAGTATACGTCAACAACATTGACAAACAAATACACCCAATCCAGAAACGGTGCAGCCTAGGTTTGAATTTTTCTTGATGTTGCGACCACCATAATATCGTACCGTAAAACAAGCCCGGAATTACAGCCAAGGTATAGCGAGTATTGATTGAAGTAGCCGACTGATTAAAAACTTGCAACAGTAGAACTGACAAAGGAAAAGCTGTCATGATCCAAGCACTAGGAGTAATCACAGGTATAAATCCTAGCGGCAACCAATGACCTAAAAGATATAAAATGCGTCTGCTGAAGTTAGTAAACAATACTTGAATTATGATCTGAGGCTGGCTGATAATCGCCCATAGCAGCTCCAGAGTTGAAGGCGCTTCTGTTTTGACAAATTTCCTAAAGTAACTCGCTAAATACAATCTAGAACTATCAACCGAAAACATCGGCATCACTGTAGTAGTTATTAAAACCACGTAGCTGAAGCTGATAGCGCACAAAGCCATACCAGTACGCGGGTAACGGCGACTAAAAATTAAATATACTCCGATACCAAATAAACTAATTCCCACATCTTCGCGAGTTCCTAAAGTTAAGGCTGCGAAAATCCAAAATAACACCCAACGCTGCTTTTCTAATGCTAAAAGCAAGCTAAATACAAACAAAGGAATTTGGCAGTGTTCGTAGAAATTGCCCAGCGTCGGCCCGATTACGCCATTTGCTCCGTAATAGCTGGCTACGATCATTACTGATATCGGAACAGACAGATAGTGTCTTGCTAAAAAGTATAAAACTATTCCCGCAGCAGCGATTAAAGCTACTTGCAATACAATCAGGGTAATAGGGGATGGAAACAAAGCATAAATTGGCATCCAAAGTAAAAAATCGATAACAAAGTGTTGCCCTAAGTGGATGTAGGATGGGTATGACAGTTGTCTGTCAATCAGCGAGGCGCTAGAGGCTGCTGAAGAAAGGGAACTTTGAAATAATTTGCCGTGTACGCTATTCCAAAATACTTGGTTAAATAAGCCGTGATCGTAGGTGATTAAAAAACTCTCATAGTTAATTATACTAAAAGTTAAGACTACTGTAAAAAAAATGGCTGCTAGAATGATAACTTGACGCAATCCAGTTTGATTTTGCCAGTAATCTAGAGGTTTAAATTTCATGACTTTTGTGGAATTAGAAGATTTTGCTAAGGCTAACTGAAGTTTTTTTTGAATTCGGAAATAGAAATAAATTCTCCTTTAGTTTTTAGTACAGTCAAATATTTTTCTAGTTTGTCAATCATTTTAATCCCTGAATCTTTTTTCACGTAACCGGGGAGTTTAAACTGCGAAATATCAGTAAATTCCCAGGGGTGAAAGTAGATGTTTAGATAAGAATCTGTTTCTAAGGTGAGCTTAGTTGCTAATTGGATCATTGACAAGGGGAAATTCTTAAAACTCAACCAAAACAGGGGGAATCGAATCAGAGGAGTAACTGAAATAGGAAGGTTAAGCAGTTTATTCGTATAATATACAGTTCTGGGTTTGAATAGGTTATTGTATCTGCCTGGTATATAAGTTGGGTTCATCGATGAGTTGTATTCGTAGCCTGCTTTTTCTATTTCTGCGTCGTCAATTGGTTGAAGTCTTGCCATCCTGAAACCCGTGACTTTAGTATTAGTTATGGATTCTAAAGTTTGTTTAGATTTTTGTAAATCATCGGGGCAAAATTGGGAATGATAAAAACCGTGGGAGGCAATTTCATGTTTTTGTGAAAGTTGTTGAATTATCTCTCGGTTGTGCAGTGCGAAGTTAGCAGTCACAAAAAATGTAGCCGTAATTTCTAATCTGTCTAAAAGTGAAATGACATTTAACAAGCCTCTTTTAGAGACTTCAAATTTGATGTCATTTTCCAGGGGTTGACCGTATTCTTCGGGAATGTCAAATTCTTCTATGTCAAAGCTCAATAAAATGTATTTATTCATAGTTGCCAGCGCGATTATTATAGCGAATCCTTAACAAACAAGAAAACATTTCTAGAGAATCTTTAACTATATTTACTTTGGAAGTTTTGTATAAGTGTTGTTCGGAAACTCTGGCAGGGATTTCACCGATTGTATATCCTTTTTTTTGTGCGAGAAAAAGTAGTTCGGCATCAAAGGAAAACCCAGTGATTGTCTGTTGCTTGAATATTTCTTGGGCTGCTTTATTTTTAAATCCTTTGAGTCCCGCCTGCATATCTCTATAGGGCAAATTGAGAATTTTTCTGGAAATAAAGTTAAATATTTTGCCTGATATTTTTCTAATTAAGGTAAGATTGCGGAAATTGTGTCTGTCGAGGTTTCTGCAACCAATTACGACATCAAATTTTTCTAACTTTTCTACTAATGGTTCGAGGTGTTCCAGGGAGTAAGCTAAGTCGCCATCCATGAAGCAGATGCAGTCAGCATCTACAGATTCGCTGCCTTTTTTAACGGCATAACCTTTTCCTTGACGCTGGCTGTAAGAAATTACTTTGATATGATGTGTTGGGAAGATTGTGAGTTTGTTTTCGATAATTTGCAGTGTATCATCTGTCGATCCGTCATTAACAATGATAAAATTGTAGGCATGATTTTTTTGAGCAAATTCTAAAACTTTGTCAAAAGTTTGTTCTATGCAATTTGCTTCGTTGTAAACAGGCAGAATTACTGCAATTTTTATCATTATGATTGACTTGGACTTTCGCAGAAATCATGCTACCACTTCGGGGGGCAAATCACAAGTACAAAAATTACAGGGAAAACTTGGGGCAGAAATCAGGATTGTCAACTGTGGGCTGGGGTTGCATCAGTGGCGCGATCGGGCTAAATTGTATCATGCAGGACTGTATCTAGCTCATGTTTACAGGAAAATAAGGGCGATCGCATCTACAATCTAGATACAAACGCAATCTTGCCCAAAAAATCCTCACCCTTCCACCTAAGTTCAACACCTTATTACGTCGTAATTGTCAATGGTAAATTTTTTAGTTCATAAATTGCCTGAATATTTTCAGCCCATTACCATCCGAAAAAAACGCATTCTTAATTTTTGCCTAGCATTCCTTCTAACTTTAATCAGTTATCAAGTAATCTTAGAATTAATCACAGTTGAAATTCCGATCTTCGGCTTCCACGACATTGTTGACATTCAAAATCCCCAAGAAATACCACCCCAGCGCCAAGACTTTCCCGGCGACTACAGCCAACAAAACTTAGAACCTTTTTTAGAATCTTTAGTTGCCAATAACTATTGGTTTTTGTCAACCCAAGAACTCTATGATTACTTCTTAGCAAGTCCTCAGAAGATAGTACCTGCTGAATATCGCGATCGCAAAAAAGTCCTAATTTCTTTCGACGACGGAAATAAAAGCATTTATACACACTTACTACCTATCCTAGAAAAACTAGAAAATAAATATCGCACCAAAAATAAAGCAGTTGTATTTATCAACTCCGGGTTTTTCGGAACGAATAATTCACTCATAAACAAAGTCAATTGTCAAGACTTAAGAGATGGATTTCAAAAAGGTTTTTATGACATTCAATCCCACGGACTCAATCACGAAAACCTCACAAAAATTTCACTAGAAGCTTTAGACCGAGAATTGTCTGAAGACCAAATTAGATTGAGAAAATGTACCCAAGACTTAGACCCAAATCAAACAATCGCCTCTCACATCGCCTATCCATTTGGCGCAGTCAACAAACAAGCTGACAAATACGTTGCCAAATACTACAAATCAGGATACTTGTACGACAGCTTAAAATTAAAACTGCGCTTATTTCCACCCAACAAATATCGCATTTCCCGACTGACAGTCAACAGCAAGCACTCAACAAAAAGACTGATCAACCTAGCTTCAGGTAGCTGGCTGCACAAATTAATTGGCAAGTAAAACATAATCGGTGAGTGCATTGAAATACACAACATCAGAACCACAAGACACAGTAAAAAACGAAAAATTGTCGCCAATTGCAGCGCTTTCAAAACGCGCCGATGCACTAGATGCCCTGCGCGGAATAGCAGTTTTAGCAATGGTTTTGTCCGGTACAATCGCCCGCAAAACATTACCTGCATGGATGTATCATGCCCAAGAAGCGCCACCCATCCATGCCTTCAATCCTAAACTAGCTGGATTAACTTGGGTTGATTTAGTTTTCCCCTTCTTTCTATTTGCAATGGGGGCCGCTATACCACTAGCTATGTCTCGCCGCATCGCCAAAGGATGGGACTTTAAAAAAAATATTTTTTCTATTTTGCAAAGAGGGTTTTTATTAGCTTCCTTTGCAATATTTCTCCAGCATATTCGACCGACTGTAATCGACCCCAACGAACCAGGCCCACAAAAATGGTGGCTAGGTATTTGTGGCTTTATAATCCTATTTTTGATGTTCGTTCGTTGGCCAACAAAAAAGCTTCCCTGGTTGCGAATAGCCACAACCCTTGCCGCTTGGAGTGCTGGAATTGGCTTCGTATCTCGCATCAAATATCCCAATGGAATTGGCTTTGATTTCAACCGTAGTGATATCATCTTAGTTGTGCTTGCCAATATGGCAGTTTTTGGATCGATAATTTGGCTGTTTACTCGTTCAAATACGTGGTTGCGAGTGGGGTTTTTAGGCTTTATATTCGCGATGCGATTGGCATCTCGTACAGATGGTTGGATTAAGTTAGTTTGGTTTTACTCTCCTGCACCTTGGATTTTTCAATTTGATTATTTCAAGTATTTATTTATTATAATTCCCGGTACAATTGTCGGGGATTTGCTTTATCGATGGATAGAGTATCGTTCGCCTGAAGAGGAGATTTATGCTAACTGGAAGAGTCTGCGCTATTTCAGCATTATGATTTTGATGTTTGCTATCAATTTAGTTTTGTTGGTGGGGCTACAAGCTAGATTAGTGTGGCAGACTTCGCTAGTAACGCTTGTGCTGTGTTTGTGCGGTTTACTTTTGTTGAGAAATCCCGGTAATGTCACAGAGAATTTATTAAATCGTCTTTACAAGTGGGGGTTTTATTGGCTGATTTTGGGTTTGCTATTTGAACCTTATGAAGGTGGAATCAAGAAAGATTCAGCGACGATGAGTTACTTTTTTGTGACGACTGGAATGGCAATTTTCATGTTAATTGGGTTGACGATAATTATCGATGTGTTTCAAAAGAAATGGTGGTTGCAGTTATTCATTGATAACGGTGTGAATCCGATGATTGGCTATGTGGGATTTGCGAATATTGTTTGGCCGATTCTGGTTTTAAATCAATGGGAACCGGTGATTATTGAAATGACTTCAACTGATCCATTTATGGGTTTTTTGAGGGGATTTGGATATACGGCAATTGTGGCACTAATTGTGGTGGTGTTTACCAGGTTTAAATTGTTTTTGAGGACATGAGGTAATTAAAGAGTGGGAACATCTTCACGTCTGGTAAATATAATCTCCTCATCAGCTTGCCTAAACTCAACATTAAACTTATCGAACACAACTTCTCGCCCCAAAAGCAATTGTTCTCCCCCTGTATTGTTTTGCAACCATGCTACAGGAGCGATGAAAGTATGTCCATCTATTGTCATTTCAACATCACGTAAGACATAATTAACTCTGCCACCTATAGTCTCTGCTAATAAACTTGATTCTGCATCAGCTAAAGCATATCCTAAATCCTGACCAACTTTTAATGAAATCAAACTTAATTCTGCGCCTGAGTCTACTAACATCATTGTAGAAAGCTCCAAATCTCTATGTTTTAAATTCACACGATAATTAGGCTGCCAGTCGTGGCGAGTGACTGTATGAAAGCGAATGGGTAAAATCTGAATAGAAGCTGTTTGACGGGGAACTAAGTAAACTACAAAAGGTTCTCCTGAAGCCTTGGCTAAATCCAAAACTTCCCGCAAATTTTCGCTGTGACTAATTAGTCGATTAGAATTGTATGCAACATATTGGTTACGATATAATTCTAATAACATCCGACGGTTTTGAGTCAACCATTTCAGCATTTCTTGGCTTTCTTGTTGAAAAACTGTTTCTTGCATATTGCTTGCTGATTGAAATTATTGTTTACTGTGAATCTTAGCATACAAACCACAGAAAATTAGGCATTTATGAAAGTGACTTTAAAATGCCGCTTTCCAACTGATAAATTGCTGCCATAATTCCGGTTTCAGGATTTTTGAGTAGGGACTTTTTGAAATCGTTCAAGTAACTGACAAGGTGTTCGCGCAAAATCGGTCTTTCGACTTTCACGGTGCGGTCATAATCCCACAAATCCCACATGATAATCCCGACACCGACAATCGGATCGATTAAACCGACTCCTAACTGACTCGCCACCGTACCGCCTGTTTTTGTGGCCATTTTGGCGGCGGCTTTGGTGGCAACTTTTGCGGTTACTTTGCTGCCAATTTTTGCTGCCATTCCCAATATTAATGGCTTAGCAAGTAAGTATCCACCACCACCAACTAATGCTTTTAATGACAAATTTGAGATGTTTCCTTTGTCGCTAATTGTGGTGGCAATATCGTTCAGATATTTATCCCACTGCACTTGAGGTATGTTATAATTTGCTTGGACTACTTTAACATTTTTGCTGATTTCAGCTATGTACAAATTAGCAGTATCTTGAGTGACTAATTGAAACCGCATTTGAGCGTTTTTTGGCAACAATACGCGGTTGGCAAATTCTCTTTGAAAGTCTTCGGTTAATTTTTCGGAAACAGCTTGTGAGGCTGCATTCATATCAAATCTGTTGAGTACAGCAGATTTTACGAAGTTGAAAGGTACGGTAAACTCCATCTTTTTTTGGTTGAAGTAATCGAAGTACCAATCGAGGAAACTGTTGTCAACGCGCGCAATGACTTCGGTTTCCCATTTGTCCAATTCCTTGGATGCGAATGTCTCGGAAGTTGTACGGGCTGTTTGGATGGCGTTTTTAATGTCTTGGTTGACTTTGCTGAAATCGTGTGGCGGCGAGACTACGACTGCTGTGGTTGCAGTATTTGTTAAGGACTTGGAAATGATAAAATTACCTAACAGGGGAATAATTACTACCAGAATGACGATCGTCCAAATCATCGGTGTCACGGTTTTGATAAAATGAGCGATCGCCTTGAGGCGCTGTGTTTTCTGTGAATAGGTGATTTTTTCCTTGTCTTGACTCATGGCGATTCTGCAAGTGATGGGAGGCTAGTTTCGATTATAGGCGGTGATTTGTGCGATCGTGTTATGGGGGTGTGGCCTGGGATGCTGGAAGGGTTGGGGAATAAGTGCGATCGAGCGAAACTACCCCAAAGGGAATTGATTCAAAAGTACGATCGCACTTTTCATCCGCGTTCATCGGTGTTAATCTACCTGCATCAGCGGTTCATAAAAAAAATACCTTGAACCCTCCCTCAAACTCGATCGCCCTTATTTGATTATTTTTTAGCCTGCTTTACTTAACACAACCAGAAGGTACTGATCAAGACTAACTCCTTCCCTTTCCGCTTTTTCTGCTAAACTTAAATGTAGAGATTTAGGAATTTGTAAAGATAGACTTCCGCTATACTCAACTTCCGTTGTAGGTAAAGGAATCTCATCTTCACACTCATAAGCTGTTTCTATCCACAATTCCCTAGCTTCCTGAATATTCTCCATCGCTTCCGATAAAGTTTCACCCTGAGACATACAGCCAGGAAGGTCTTTGATTATAGCTGTATAACCTTCGGATTCTGGATAAAAACTGATAGGATATTTAAGACTCAAGTAATAGTCTAGAGATTTAAGCTTGACTTTAATCTTCTGATTCATCACTCCATTCCTCCAGTTTTAATAGCACAACAATTTGCTTGACGTATACTCCTTTTACCTTTTTGCCACCTTTTTTAGAAACTGTAATTTTTAATCCATCAGCATTTCGGAAAGTATGGTGACTTCCTTTCGATCGCTTTTCTTCAAACCCAAAAGCAGTTAGGATATAGCACACATCGTCAAACCGCACTTCTGATGGATTTGCTAAAAATTGTTCTACCAGTTTTCCTAACTTGCCCATGAATTTTTACGGATGCTTATACTATTATAATAAATAAGGGCGGGCATTGCCCACCCTCGCTATGAATCAGGTGTAATTCAAAAACGATTAAACTTTAGCTTCTTTCTTCACCAAATCACCCCAACCCAAATCCTTCAGCGAATTATTCCGGCGCAACGGACGAGTTACCAATTCCAAAATATCTCGCGCATTTCCAAATCCGTGAATCTGAGCAAAAGTAAACTCAACAGACCACTTAGTATTGATTCCCCGCGCTTCCAAAGGATTAGCGTGGGCCATACCAGTAATTACCAAGTCGATATTCTGCTCATAAATCCGCTGTAACTGATTGTAATTGTCCGGTTTTTCGACAATCCGAGGAGTCGGAACTCCCATCTCGTGACAAGTCTTTTCTAACAAGGCCAATTCAGCCGCTTGATAGCGCTTGTCCATGTAAGGAATGCCGATTTCTGGGCAAGTCATGCCGCAACGAATTAAGAAACGTGCTAAAGAAATCTCTAGCAAATTGTCGCCCATGAAGAAGACTGATTTGCCGCGAATGATTTGCAGATAATCTTCTAAACCAGCCCAGATTTGGGCTTCCCGTTCGTCTAAACCTTTTGGTTCGATGTTGAGTACGGAGCAAATCTTTTCAATCCAAGCGCGAGTTCCATCAGGCCCGATCGGGAATGGAGCACCAATTAGCTTACACTTACGACGACGCATCAACGTAGAAGCGGTACGGGACAAGAACGGATTCATGCCAGATACATAATAGCCTTCTTCCAAAACTGGCAATTCAGTGTAACGCTTGGAAGGAAGCCAACCGGAAACTTTGATTCCTTGCTTCTTCAATTCTAAGGTTAACTGAGTGACAACTGGGTCAGGCAAAGAACCGAACAGTACCAGCGGCGTGTGCTTGACATATTCCGATTCATCGGCTGCAACTTCCTCTTTTTTCTTGCCGAAATTGAGCAGTTGAGAGATAGCATTGCGTTCTACTTTCTGAGATTCCATCACCGGCGCTTTCTCAGGACATTTAGCAGCCATCGCGGCCAATACTGTATCTTCCCCTTGGGTAAAGGCGTAATCCAAGCCGTTAGCGCGGGCTGTGACGATGGGAATGCCAATTTCGGCTTCCAACTTGGGTGCTAGGCCTTCCAAGTCCATTTTGATGATTTCGGTGGTGCAAGTGCCGATCCAGACAATTACACTGGGGTTACGATCGCGTTTAATTTGCAAACACAGTCGTTTTAACTCGTCGAAATCATTCAACTGAGCGGAAATATCGCCCTCTTCCAACTCAGCCATCGCATAGCGGGGCTCAGCAAAAATCATCACACCCATCGCATTTTGCAAGAAATAGCCACAAGTCTTAGTACCAATTACCAAGAAAAAGCTATCTTCAATTTTTTGATAAAGCCAAGCTACGCAGCTAATCGGACAAAAAGTGTGATAATTGCCAGTTTCGCATTCAAAGTTTAAAGCTTCAGGTTCAGTCGTAGTAATAGCAGTCATATGTCAAATCTTCTCCCTTTAAATGGTTTTTCTAAACCCTACAGGCATTTTGTTTTTTTGAAGGTTGCGAGTTGGAGCTAATTAAATATTAACAACTCGCAACTCACAACTCGTCACTAGAGCGAGACCTCTGAAGATTAGGAGAGACTTAAGCGATCGCAGAAACCCTACTTAAAATCAGACAAAAATCCCGAAATTTCTTCATCCTCGTCGTCGGAATCCAAATCGCCGAGACCTAAAGCATCTAAATCATCTTCATCAGGGTCTCCGATAGTCGCTTCCCCCAAATCGTCAAGTCCTAGACCGTCGAGGTCGTCGTCATCCGATACAGAGAAATCGTCAAGACTGTCTTCATCCAAGTCACCCAGATCCAGGCCTAGGTCATCCGAGGTCTTTGCCCCAAATGGGTCAGGTATTACTTCGGCTACAAAATCTTCGTCTTCTTCTCCAAACGGGTCTGATATCTCTATTTCGAGATCCCCTGAAGTCAAAGTCCCAAATTCTGAGGCTTCCTCTTCTTCTTCGTCATCGCCTAGGTCGAGTTCGCCCAAAGCCAAGGCTTCTTCCTCATCATCATCCATATCAAAGTCGGAGACAGCATCTTCTTCGTCCTCATCCATATCAAAGTCGGAGACAGCATCTTCTTCGTCCTCATCCATGTCGAAGTCGGAGACAGCATCTTCTTCGTCCTCATCCATGTCGAAGTCGGAGACAGCATCTTCCTCGTCCTCATCCATATCGAAGTCGGAGACAGCATCTTCCTCGTCCTCATCCATATCGAAGTCGGAGACAGCATCTTCCTCGTCCTCATCCATATCGAAGTCGGAGATAGCCTCTTCCTCGTCCTCAAACCCCTCTAATGATTCCTCATCAGATGAGCTGAGTGCTGACGCTATTGCTGCGACACCAGCCACTCCGGCGACTACTCCGGCTCCTGCTAAGACAGCAGCGCCTAATTGATTAGATTTGGTGGCTGCGGGGGCAGTTGGCTCAGGAGTAGCTGCGGGGGCAGTTGGCTCAGGAGTAGCTGCGGGGGCAGTTGGCTCAGGAGTAGCTGCGGGGGCAGTTGGCTTAGGAGTAGCTGCGGGGGCAGCAGTGAGAGTTTGAGTGGCTGCGGTGGCGACGGCGGTCGGTGCTGCGACAACCAAAGATTGACTGGCAGTAACTTGAGTGATCTCTGAGGACAGACCCAGGGCTAAGTCTGGGTCAAAATTCAGTCCCAACACTTCGATCAGGCTGTCTGCATCCGGCTTGAGTTTTGAGAAGGGCAGCATTAATTGCTGGAGTTCCGGCTCCAGGGCAGCCGCAATTCCCAGGATGAGGCCGTCATGTGTAGGAGCAGCCAAGCACGATTTGCTTGGTAGTAGTCTAGCCACTTCTGTTTGAGGGCAACTGAAAAACTATCAAAAAAAGCCATAACCTCTTTATCCTCATCCTGATCGCTAGACGTATTAAACCATCATCAGGTTTAGCTCATCTTCCTCTTTCTTGACCACAGGTTGAACTGGATTTAGATAAAAATCTGACAACAAGGAGAATAATTCGCGATCGGGCGTATCATTTGGCACTACTCCTTCGGGCATTGCCAAGATTTGGTCAGCGATATTGAGGTAGTAATCGCAGACGTAGTTTAGGGATGGGTCAGACTCTGCCATCTCAAACAAAGTTTTGCCTTTGACACGAGAAACGCGGATGTCTTCGATTAGGGGCAGCACTTCCAGGACTGGCATCGGTACTGTGTCGATGTACTTGTCTATCAAGTCACGGCTGGATGTGCGGTTGCCGATTAAACCAGCGAGTCGCAAGGGGTGAGTGCGGGCTTTTTCGCGGACTGAGGCGGCGATGCGGTTGGCGGCAAATAGAGCGTCAAATCCGTTGTCGGTGACAATCATGCAGTAGTCGGCGTAGTTCAAGGGGGCTGCAAAGCCACCACACACGACGTCGCCTAGTACGTCGAAGAGGATGATGTCGTATTCCTCGAAGGCATTAAGTTCTTTTAGCAGTTTGACGGTTTCTCCGACGACGTAGCCACCGCAACCAGCTCCTGCGGGTGGGCCGCCTGCTTCTACGCAGTCAACGCCGCCGTAGCCTTTGTAGATGACGTCTTCGGGCCAGACGTCTTCGTAGTGATAGTCCTTTTCTTGAAGGGTGTCAATAATTGTGGGAATCAGGAAGCCCGTGAGGGTAAATGTGCTGTCGTGCTTTGGATCGCAACCGATTTGCAAAACTTTTTTGCCACGCTTAGCTAGAGCAACGGAGATGTTGCAGCTTGTTGTCGATTTGCCAATTCCACCTTTTCCGTAAACTGCGAGTTTCATTGTTTGTTCTCCTATAGGTTTCTTTGAAAACGATCGGTGCTGGGGTTTCGCGCTTTGATTTTGCGATCGCCCAAATTCAATACCCAACTGCAATGCCTTTGCTGTCTAATTTTGGAGTTGGCTTGTTTAGCTAGTTGAAAGCATTATTAGCTAACTTGCTGGAAAAAGAAAGGGGGCACCAAAATGAAAATGCTCGTAAATTCCTTTATTTTGCATCTTTTGGAATCTTAGCTGCGTTTTCAACTTACCAGTTTATTTTTAGGTTTTTTTTACATTTCAAATTAGTTTTACAATACTACCTTTATATAAAGAGGTACAAAAATAAAACAAATGTTTACCTCTGTCAAAATCTGGGCTGTGAACTTTGAGTCTGGGATACTGACTGTTGGGGACTTGTAAGGAAAATTACTATGGGTAAAAAGCGACTGATGGATGGGCTAACTCGGAGTTGGTTCGACTAATTGGGTCTGCTGAAGGCAAAGTTAAGTCAGCAGAAAGCGATCGCCAGTGATTTTGATTAGCTTTCTGGGATTTTGTAAAATATTGTTAATTTTTAGCTTTTGTTGACTGTTGACGGTTGACTGTTGGCTGTTGACTGATGGCTGTTGGCTGTTGACTGTTAGTAGCCCCAATAACCAATAACCAATAACCAATAACCAATAACCAATAACCAATAACCAATAACCAATAACTAATGACAACTGACTATAGGAATCTCGATCGCAAATTCAGTACCAACTCCCGCATCAGAAATGCACTTCAGTCGCCCCCCGTGTTGTTCCACAATCAGATGGTAAGAAATAGACAGTCCCAACCCAGTACCCTTCCCCACAGGTTTTGTAGTAAAAAATGGGTCAAATAATTTACTGCGAATATGATCCGGTATGCCCCCGCCGTTGTCGGAAATTCGGATCGCCACAAAATTATTGTCAATAACTTCAGTGCGAATTGTAATTAAGGGATCACTCAAGGGAGAATTAGCAATTGGTGCTAGTGTATTTTTGGGGTTTCTTTTTGCCCATTGACCGTTCTGGATTTGCTCATCCAAAGCATCAATAGCATTGCCGATAATGTTCATAAACACTTGATTGAGCTGACCAGCACTGCACTCGATCAGAGGCAAATCGCCGTATTCTTTAATGAGTTTAATAGCTGGATGTCCGCCTTGAGCTTTGAGCTTGTGCTGCAAAATCAGCAAAGTGCTGTCGATGCCTTCGTGAATCTCCACTGGCTTGATGGTAGCTTGGTCCGATCGCGAAAAATTACGCATTGACAAAACTATTTGACGGATGCGATCGGTTCCCACCTGCATGGAAGACAGAATTTTAGATAAATCTTCCACTAAAAAATCAACTTCAATATCTGCTGCTGCTTCCCGAATTTCCGAGACTGGTTCGGGATAGTGCTGCTGATAAAGTCCCAAAAGTCGAATTAATTCTTTGATGTAATGAGTGGTGTGGGAAAGATTGCCATAGATAAAATTAACTGGATTATTAATTTCATGGGCGATTCCAGCAATCATTTGTCCCAAAGAAGACATTTTTTCAGTTTGCACCAGTTGAGTTTGAGTTAGTTGCAACTTCCGCAAAGTTTGCTCTAATTGCTGCGCTTGACTTTTCAAGCAAGTTTGCTTTCGTCGCAACACTTCTTCGACTCGCTGGCGCTTAATAATATCTCGTCTCAATAATTCATTGGATTTTAAAAGTTGAGCAGTACGTTCTTCAACTTGTCTTTTCAAGTCGTCGTGAGCTTGGCGTAGGGCTTGTTCTGCCCGTTGTCGCTCTAAAATTTCTTGTTGTAATTGTTCGTTGGCGAGTTGTAATTTGGAGGCTCTATTATCTACTGCTTGCTGCAAAAGCTCGATCGTGCCATACATTTCAGATTGATTAAAAATTGGCGGTAAACTCTCCTGAGACAAAACACCCAACAGTTCTCCCTGAGTACCAACTACTACCAAACGGCGCACGCAGTGCCGCTGCATTTCCTGATGAGCCCGACCGAGGGAATCGGTGGGAGATACACAAAATAAGGGCGCACTCATGGCCTGGGCTACGGGTATTTGGGAGAAATTTAATTCCAGGGCGTGAAACTGCACGATGTCGCGCTCAGTTACTATACCCACAGGAATTAACACGGGGGAATTGCTGCTGAGAAATGGACTATTTTCTGTTTTTGCGGCTCGTTGTGGATGCGGAATTTTTGCTTCGATGATGACGATATAATTGACTTGATGTTTGACCATAAGCTGGGCTAGATCAAGGGCTGTGAAAGTTTTTGGCGCGTAAATGACTTTTTTAGTCATCACCTCTGCTACAGTTCGTAAATTGCTCTGTAAGTTAACTGGTTGGAGAGCGTCGTAAATTGCTTCACGAGTGATGATTCCCAAAAGTCGATTGTCGGCATCCACCACAGGTAAATGCCGGATCTGGTGTTGACGCAATATGAATATTGCGGTAAAAATATCTGGAGAATCGGATTGTTTGAGAGTAATCGGTGATGGAGTCATCACGTCACCAATCGTCAGACCGATCGAACAAGCGATCGCAGTGGTTAGCTTCAGGATATCCCGCTCAGTGAAAATACCGATCAGTCGCGATGCTTCGACTACTAAGACGTAACTGCGTTTTGCCACACTCCCAAACCCATTGCTGGTAACTGAGTTTGGTCGATCGCCGGAAATGTGACAGGATACCCGCATCGGGTTCATCAAACCCAATACTTTGGCGATCGGAGTTTCTGGAGGAACAATTAGCGGATTAGGGTCGATCGCGCGCTCTAAAGGTGATGAGTAGGGGAGGAGAGTATTCGGCTCTTTTGCTGAGTGAGATGATTGCATAGCCGATCGCTGGGGGTCAAAATTTCCGAAATGCTGCGATTTTTGTTCACTTAGCATGGTTGATTATTAATTTTTCTTAATGAATTGTTACAATTCAGAGGACTTCTCTGAGCAGGATTAGCATTGAAGCAAGAAGGAAGAAGGAAGAAGGCCCAACGACTGCGTTTATCCTGAGCGTAGTCGAAGGGCTCAGGGAGCGTTTCAGGAAGAAGGCCCTTCGACTACGCTCAGGGAACGCTTCAGGAAGAAGGAAGAAGGAAAATGCTATAAAATCAATGGTTTCAGCAATTAAAAACGCCTTAATTTCGGTGCAAAACCTCTTGTTTAATTTTTAATTTTTAATTCTTATGTCATGGACACCCTTAAGTCACCGGATTCATCACTTGCCACTTATTCTGGCCGGCCCGATTTTGCGCCGGACAGAAAGTCGGGCTGTGACAGTTTGGCTAGCTCTGAAAGCACCTCGCCAAGTCAAACTCAAGGTTTACTCGACGAAGGGCGGAACTGGCGAAATAGTCGATCGGCTTTTACTTCAAGGTGAGAATTCTACAGTGCAACTAGGCGAATACCTGCACGTAGTGGCCGTGACTGCTATAGCGATCGACTACAACTTCTTGACATCCGGGCAAATATATGCCTATGATATCGAGTTTGCCGATCGCCCTGAGCCGTCGGGAGTTCCAGGAGTCGAAAATGAGAGAGAAAATCTCATCTCTTGTCTATGGCCGGCCGACCCTGATGTGTCACCTTTGGGGCCACAGACAATCAGTTATTTCGCTCACCAGTTGCCGACTTTTGCCTTGCCACCGAAGGATTTAAACTATTTACGGATTGTTCATGGTTCCTGTCGCAAGCCCCACGGAGGCGGACGAGATGCACTCCCAATCTTGGATAGTTCGGTTTCCGAGTTTGCAAATATGGCAAATTTCAGGCCTCACCAACTGTTTTTAACGGGTGACCAAATTTACGGCGACGACGTTGCCGATCCGATGCTGTGGGCTTTAACCGATGCTGGCGATGCACTATTGGGCTGGAAAGAGAATTTGCCCCTGATGACTGCCCAAATTAAAGATAATTTGTGTAACAGTATACCTAAAAATGCAAAAAAAGGAAATGATTTTTGTCAACCCAGGGAAAATTTTCCTGAGTCCCAATTTCAGCAACAGGCTGAAGCTAAGTATAAATACAAAAAACCAGTAGATTTTAAGCCGGGGACTCGCACCGATATAGCTAGGGATTTTGGCGGTTTTACGGCAATGTTGGTGAATAAACCGGACAATGCCAAAAGTCACTTGTTTGGTTTAGGCGAATATTATGCGATGTATTTGTTAGTTTGGTCGCCTGTGCTTTGGTGCGATCGTTTTCCGAAGGGTAAGGATGTTTGTGAAAATGTTAAGCAGGCAAAAGTTTGGGATAGAGAAGCTTTTGAACTGGAAAGTTTTTCTCGCAATCTGTGGAGAGTCAGAAGGGCGATCGCGAATATTCCTACTTATACCATTTGTGACGACCACGATGTTAGCGATGACTGGTATTTGAATCGAGAATGGTGTTACCGGGTGTTGGGTAAACCCCTCGGCCGACGGGTGGTGCAGAATGCTTTGCTGGCTTATACTGTTTTTCAGGCTTGGGGAAATACGCCGACACAGTTTGATGCTGGAAAAGTGGGAAATAAGTTATTAACAAGTGCTACAAAATGGTCTGAGTCTGCTGGTAGTGATGATTTAGCTTGGCAAAAAGTATCTGGGTATTTGGGGATTCCGCGAATTGATATTGAGACTGGTTTGCCGAAGTTTAAATTAGATGAAGATGTTTTAATTTTGGATCGGGATGATGAGGTTTTGGATTGGCATTTTACGGTGAGAAGTTTTAAGCATGAGGTGATTGTGCTGGATACGCGGACTTGGCGGGGATATCCGACGGAAAATGCGATCGATCCACCGATGCTTTTGACTCACAAAGGTTTTGAGGAGCAAATTAAGAAACCCTTGCGGGAGACTGATTTGTTGAATGCAACTGGGGAGTTTGAGATTGAGGCGACGCTAGTGGTGTTACCGACAAATTTGGTGGGTTTGTGGATTATTGATGCGGTGCAAAAGTGGGATGTGGAACACGGGAAGGTTTTTAATAGTGATGCGGGGGATGCTTGGAATTTTCATGAGTTGGCTTTTGTGAAGCTGTTGGCTGAGTTTTTCAAGCAGCGCACGAGGGTGATTGTGTTGACTGGGGATATTCATTATGCTGCTGCTGTGCGGCTGAGTTATTGGTCGGACTGTCATTTTGGGGATGATCCGGAAATTAACAGGCAAGATGCCTGTTCCACAACAGATAACAGGCAAGATGCCTGTTCCACAAATGACAGGCAAGATGCTTGTTCCACTTCCACAAATGACAGGCAAGATGCTTGTTCCACTTCCACAAATAACAGGCAAGATGCCTGTTCCACAACAGATAACAGGCATCTTGCCTGTTCCACAACAGATAACAGGCAAGATGCCTGTTCCACAACAGATAACAGGCATCTTGCCTGTTCCACAACAGATAACAGGCATCTTGCCTGTTCCACAGAGGAGGGGAAAGAGGGAGTTTTGGGTTTGAATGTGGCGGGCTATCAGTCAAGTTTGCAATATTCTGTATTGGCGCAGTTGACTGCTAGTGCTTTGATTAATGAGGAGTGGAAAACGCATTTAATTCATACTAAGATTAAGTCGCTACTTCCTGAGCGATCGCACGAACGTTTGGGATGGAATGAACCGCTGGAATTGGTGAAGATTTCGAGGTTTGGCCGAAAAAAGGCGATCGCGGCTGCTGTTAGAAATAAACAATCTTTGCCTGATTGGGGCTATCGGATTGATTGGATGAAACGACAAAAAGCTCGCGTGTTTTTGCAGCATACAGGTGAGGGTTTGTCAAGTAAATCTCCCAAGTTGTCATTGTGGCAGAGATTGCGGCAGATTATATCACTGTTGTGGCAAAATCGCTGGCTGCAAGAGGGTGATGAGATTGTGGGATATAGCAATATTGCGATCGTCAGTTTTCAGTGGCCTGCTGATGGTGATGGAGAAAAGGCAGTGATGCAAAGTGTTTATTGGCGGCCGCTTTGGGCATCGGATAGTGTGGTTTATAGTCAATATTTTGTGTCGCTGGGATTGGATGAGCCACCTTCTCAATGAATCGGAAATCAGGCTGGTTCCAAACAGTCTTTATTCTATCCTGCTGTTCCCATTCTAGCCCATTAAACACCAGCATCATTTCCTCGTGAGTATAATCAATAATGATCGTAGCCAATTGAGCATCCGTTTGAGCTTCCAGCATTGCTACTTTTAATTTTACTATTGCTTTTTGATTCATTAATATTAAAAATTGAATATGTTCACTGTTCACTGTTCACTGTTGACTGTTCACTGTTCACAGAAATTAGGAGACGGCACTGCCGTTTCCCTACCCAAAATAACATTGTAGGGACACTCCAAGAGCCCAAGGAGTGTCAACTTAAGCTGTCAGCCCGCCCCGTGTTCATTGGTCATCCCGCCCTGGAGACAGGGGTTTAAACCCCTGTCTAATAGAAGACAGTCCTCTCAAA
>REAP01000170.1 GCA_004294385.1 Oscillatoriales cyanobacterium
ACTCCATTATGTAGTTCGTACTTATGGACAGAGTTCTCTGGATACCAAGCAACGAACTCATCAAACGTGATTGTTTTGGATATGGTTTGGATCATGTTGCGGTTTCCTCTGTCTGGTGATTAGTATGCGGAAAGCTAGAATATGACACAAGTCTTTTCCGTAAAATACGGAAAAGACTTGACATAGGAAGTGAAGTTTGCTATATTATATGACCCACAATATCAAAATACCGATCGCGCCGATCGACCTCAAGAAATTAGGAGACGGCAATGCCGTGTCCCTACCCACAATAATACTGTAGGGACACTCCAAGAGCCCAAGGAGTGTCAACTTAAGCTGTCAGCCCGCCAAGTCCTTTTGTCTGCCCCTCACGAGTCCAACCGGGGTTTAAACCCCTGTCTAATAGCTAAAGTCCTCTAAAAGAGGACTCAAGAACTCATCATCATCAGTCCTCTTTGAGAGGACTTGCGCTTTGAGACACACCAATGGGCATTGCCGTCTCCTCTATATCATAAGGAGTGCAACCGGAATTGAAATAACTTAGTTATTTGGGATTTCACATAAGGCATTTTGCAACATACTTTCAAAAAAAGTATCCAGAGAAGTTCCTGATGCTTTCGTCATCGCAGAAAGCACACTTTTCTCAGCAAAAGAACAGTACAATCCTGCTTCCAAAAACCAAGGTTGTCCCTGCGGATCGATGCGAAAATCAAATAGACTATAATCGCGACAGCCCAAAGCGATGTGGCATTTTCTGGCCATCGCCCAAACTCTCTCCGTAATCGGATCGCTCTTGTCAACAATCCACGACTTGGTAATATTCTTAGAGGTCAAGCTCAAGTGGCCATCGTCATTTTGTTTGAGCTTATCAGCATAACTCCGAATCGGTTTGGTATCAGCATCTAGAGCATACTCTTCTAGCGGTAAACAGACTAACTCGCCTGCTTTGACGATAATTCCACAGCGAACTTCTCTACCCAATTCAATGAATTTTTCTACTAGCACTTCATCTGAATGAGTTAATGCTGTCTGCAAAGCTGCATCATAGTCAGCAGCATTTTTCACGAAAGCCACTCCAATGGAATTATCACTATTGACTGGCTTAAGTACGATCGGGAAATCAATCAAAGTTCGATCGCCCCCACGGACAATTTCTCCCAATGGTACACTTACCCCAGCGGCTGCTACCACTGCTTTAGCCTTCGCTTTATCAGCCACCAGCGCCATCAACTCTGCGGGATTACCCACATAAGGAATATTCAGCAGATCGAACAAGCTGCGGTATTGAGTCATGCCTGGGATGCAAAACATCTGGGGGATCATTACGTCAATCTGGAGGTCGGTCAGCACCTGCACAGCGCCCGCTAAAGACATGGGATGAGCGGCCTCGATCGCACTTTGATCCAGAGATGTCGGAAAACGCCAAGTGCGATCGGGAGAAATATAGGCAATATGAAATTCATACAGTGCTGAATTAGCCGTATTCTCCAAACAATCTTGGGCGTAAAGTCGCGACAAATTACAGTAAAAATCACTGACAGCCGATCCAACTAAATGCAAAACCCGTAATACTGACATACTCAATCTCCCCCTATTTCCACAAGTTTACCAATATTAAAATCAATCCGAATCCACTCTTTCGGCTTCTGCAAATTGCCCCATAGCAATAATGGAATTTGCCAATGATGCACCATCAAAAATGGTAATGGATCGTTCCAATCGAAGATTGCATCTTTACCTTGGGTGATAATTTGTAACCGCTCAAACACTAGCTTGGGCGACGACAAATGAGTCACCAATCGCCAAATTTCGTGGTAAATCCAGTAAGTCGGGCGACTAGATGCCAAGGGCTGCACAGTTTGTGGTAAAGAGTCTGGTTCTAAATAAGCCTTCGCGACATCGGGATGGTTGTAAAACATCGTGATGGCTGAATGGGTGCGGGGATTACATTCGATCGCATAAATCTCTCCATCATCCGCCGCCTGAATGAAATCAAAGGAAACTTGTCCAGTCAAATTGAGGCTTTTGGCAAACTGACGAATCCAATTTTCGATATCCGGGCGATCAAGGTTTACTCTCAGAAATTGGCAAAGATTTGACAAAAGTGGCTGTTTCGGCAGGGGTTTCGCAGGGTAATTTAGTGAGATCTAATCTGCGAATAGAATCGTAGGGAATACTTTTGATAATGTATTTGCGCTGTGCACCAGTGAAGTCAAAATCGATTACTTGTTGGGGATTTGTAATCAGGTACGACTTTGGAACTCGCAGCCCCAAGGCGATCGCAGCGGCGGCAAATGTATACTTATCATCCAGTCTTTGCAGCATTTCCACATCTACGTGCATTACCGTACAATGGGGAGAAAGTATACTTTGGACTTCGGCATCGTAGTAACTGGCGACTGGACTACAGACGGGTACATAAATATTAACTCTCTCTTGTTGGACGATTTTTAAGAGAGCTTGCGGGTATTCCTCTGTTTGGGGATTTGGTACTGTATAAAAGCGATCGACTGCCCAAGAGTAACGATGACCTGTCAGCCAGTATTTCTCGGTTTCAACCAAAATTACCCGATGACCGGCTTTGTGGAACGATCGGGCTAGCTGTAATGCCTTAGTCATCTTGCCGCCACTGATCAAAATGGCTCTGAGCAAGGCTACGATTGTCAAGGCGAGATTCAGGGGCATTACTAATAGCAACAAAGTCAGAGTTGCTATTGTTTTAAGTGCTGTTTGGAAGCGCCGATTCCCCGCATTTTTTTCCTGTTCAGATGGCATCGCTGCAACTGAAATTGTTTTCATAATTAACTTTCTGGTATGACGTACTAACGGGAGCGTCCCGATTTTGCAAATATACTCGTAGGGGCGAAGCCTTCCGGCAGTAAATCTCTGGTTCTGACGAATTAATTCTCTATGTTAATCGACATCTAAATGCAGTTTTAGAGCAATATTTACAAACTGCATAATTTCCTCATTTAAACTCCCGACTGCATCGCTGGTAATTCGCTGTTTAGAAATTGTCCGTATTTGCTGTACTTGCACTTTAGAAGATTTGGATAAACCGCTATCCTCTGGATTTAGCAATACCTCGAAAGGGTAGACACGGGTTATATTCGAGGTAATTGGTAGAATTGTAACTGTATTGGCGGCACGGTTATTAGCATCATTGCTTACCACCAATACGGGACGGCTTTTGTCTATCTCAGAACCGACTGTAGGACTGAGATTCGCATAGTAAATTTCACCACGTTTCATCTGTTAATCCATCGGCAACTGTTAAATCCCAAACGGAGTCTACTTCGCTAGATGCTTGTCGGTAAGCAGATTCTAGTTCTTGATTCCGCAACAATTCCAAAGCTAATTCAATTACTTTGGATGGCGATTTGCATCCTTTGGCAATTTTGTAGCTTTCAATGAACTGTAGTAGTGATTGTGATAGGGAAATTGATATTTCTTTAGCTTGCATTATCTTAGCAATTGGTAATTACAAAGATTTCTACTTAACTATAGCATAAGCAGTAAATGCAGTTTCAGATTGGGGCAACTACCTGATGATTTTGGGGTAGGGACACCGCACCGTGCCCAAGGAGTGTCAACTTAAACTGTCAGCCCGCCAAGTTCGTCTGTGGGCCCGGAGTCCGCCAGGGGTTGAAACCCCTGTCTAATAGAAGACAGTCCTCTCAAAGAGGACTAATTAGTTGAAAATTCTTCTCTTCAGTCCTCTTTTAGAGGACTTTAGCTTTGAGGCGGGGGTTTAAACCCCCGCCGGACTATGGGTTTGACCTTAAGTTGACACCAACGGGCACGGTGCCGTGTCCTGATTAATATTGCTAAACGCGCCGAATTAAGGTAATCCCATCTCTCAATGGTACTAACACCTGCTCTACACGCCGATCGTCAACCAGAGACTGATTGAATTTAGCGATCGCAATTCCGTTAGCATTAGTAGTACCAGACAAATAGGGCTGTCCCTGCATCAGAGTATTGTCAGCACAAATCAAGCCATTGGGAGCCAACAAACCAGTCGTGAGTAGTAAATCGAGATAGTCAGTGTATCCACCTTTGTCAGCATCGATAAACACTAAATCGAACACTTCTCCAGCATCAGCCAGTTGTTTCATGGTTTCTAAAGCCGGTGCTACCTTCACTGAGATTTTGTGGCCAGCAGTCGATTCGTTGAAACACTTTTGGGCAAATTGTGCGACGTAAGTATCTACTTCGCAGGCTACCACTTCTCCATCAACAGGAAGGGCTTCAGCCATCGCTAGTGCTGAGTAGCCAGTGAACATCCCGATTTCTAGCACGCGCTGTGCTTTGGTGAGATGGACGAGAAATTTCAGCATTTGCCCCTCCACATGGCCGGAGAGCATCTCTTGTTCCAAGTGGCGCACTGTCTCGCCGTCGGAGAATCGCTTACTCCAATCTTCTGATTGGGTGCGCTTTACTAAGGTGGCTAAAGCCGGAGATTCCGCTGTGGTACAAAGGTTCAGGTAGGGATCTAGACCATTTGCTAATTCGTAGGCTTGTTGTAATTCTGCCTTGAAAGCTCGATCGATCGCATCTTGAGACTCTACCTGCTGGACCAGACTTTCGAGTAAAGAGGCTAAAATCCCAACTGGGGTAACAGGTCTCATCCTTATACCTCGGCTGTGGAACGAGTTGCAACTTTGTCCAATACCACGTACATATTCTCGCCATCGCCATTGCGCGGGTAGCCATGACAGACTTTTTGATGCACCGCTAGGGCTTCATCCAACTCAGTCCGAGTCAAATCATTCATGAAAAAGCAGTCACCAATGGGGCAAGGAGCCGCCGCACGTTGAAGACCGTCACGGGTACGGGCGATGGATGTTGTAGCCTTCCAGAGCAGTTCTGGAGTCAGATAAGGGCTATCAATTGCTAGTCCGAGGCGACTCATTAATCCTAGGATGCGATCGCGTGAGGCGATCGAAATGTAGCCACGTTGTTGAGCAATAGTCGCCGAAAAAGCCATATCGATAGCGACACTATGGCCGTGGAACATCGGAATTTCCGGTGTTAGTTCCAGCGTCGGACTCCAGGTGTGACCATAGGCTATCACTCGATCCAAATCTAGCTCGTGTAGGTTTGGTACTTCTAATGCCAGCATTGACTCAATGGCGTTGTAGGTTAAGCGATGTGCCACTTCGCGCAGTTCAGATGTGCCGTCTAGATACCCAAAATGGCTATGCAGCAATGCTTCGCCGTAGTTTTCCAGCAACTCAAAGATTTCTTTGTTCCCAACAACCGCGATCTTAATTAACTCTGCCATGCCGTTGCGTATTTGGTCGATCGGCAGAGTTTTCAGGAAAGAGAAGTCTAAAATTACTTTCTTTGAAGCGTGGTAAGCGCCGAGGCGGTTTTTTAGTTTACCGTGGTTCACAGCTACCTTAATCGCCACACTGGCATCAATCAGCCCAATTAGACTTGTTGGTACACGAATATAGTTAGTCCGACGGCGATAGGAGGAGCAGGCGAAACCAGTTACGTCTGTCGTCAATCCACCACCAACTACCAACACAGGTTCTTTCCGCACAAGTCCGAAATCAACGAAGGCATCTATGATGCTTTCAAAAGTTGTTAAGGTCTTATCGGGTTCCTTGATACTCACTGGAAAGACGGTTAAATCTATCTCGTGATATTTGAAATAAGCCTGCATCTGCTTGCCATACAGACCATACACTGTTTCGTCTACAACCATTAAACAGCGACCAAATTGGCGGTAACTATCCGCAATCTCTGGATTTTCAAGTTTGAAAGCACCATCTACATAGAGTAAGCTGAAGTCAATTTTTTCGTACCCTTCAATATGAAAAGCGCGATCGGTAGATGTAAACGTAGCTTGAATGTCACCCATAAAATTGTTGCACTTTTGTGTTGATCAGTAACTGTAAGCATCTGGGCGACTGTCAAAATTATCAATCCCTTTTCTGGCAAGCTTCCTAGGTATTAACTGGACAAATTTATTATTTAATCTCACGTTAACAATAGACCTAAAAATTTACTTTTTAGATCCGTTTGTTAAAAATAGGTTAAACACTGTTTGTACAGCATCTATGCTGAAAGCAATCCTAGGATCGAGTTGAGACGGCCTCAATGCTTACACAAAACTTAACATAACGAATTTCTCATATTTTTGCAACCAGATTCAGAAAAATCTCATAAAACTCTTGAGAAATATTAGAGGAGCGCCGATTATCAGTTCAAAACTTTACAATAAATCAGTATTTGAGCAGATTAATGTGTTCTAGGATACTCAGTAAGTCAAAGAGCGATCGCTAACACAAATAAATGTATAAGGTTATACAGAAAATTCAGGGAGTGTTTTAAATGGGGCTTACGCACGAGTGTTTAGAAACCGGGTTTTTTTACGAAAATACTTGATTGTAAACGACGGATTCGGTAAAAAACCCGGTTTCTTGGCCCCTATGCGTAAGTCCTGTTAACCTAGATCGTCAATTCAGCTTAGGCTGGAAAGACCAAGGATAAATCTAGAGACAAATCGGGAAAGCCCGGAATTACCACAGTCTCATTTTGTAGAACGATGTTTTGCGATCGATAACTGAAATTACCTTGTCTTTTTTGATAAGGTTCAGTGTACATTTCCAGTTGATTATCGACTAAATTAAATATCCAATAATTAGCAATCTCAGCTTCCGCATAGAGAGATAACTTAGTTCTTTGATCGTACTTCAAAGCATGCCCTGAGCGAAGTCGAAGGGTAGAATCAGAAACCTCAATTACTAACAAGATATCCGCAGGTTCTGGGTGAGAAGATAAATAATTATCAGAGCGATTGCGGGCGATAACCACATCAGGTTCTGGTTCGCTATTATTAGATAAAATAATCGGCTCTTGACCGCGCACGATCGCCTTTTTTCTCGCCAGCGTGCACAACTCTCCTAATAGTAGCGAATTACAAACAGAATGAAACGTACTTTTAGCAGCCTTGATGATAAGTTCTCCGCGAATCAATTCTACTCGGTCATCGGGAGCGAAAAATCCCAGTTCTCCCAAACGGTGATATTCTGCGATCGAGAATCTTTTCGCGGTGACAGTATCCATAGCTTTGCTTACCTCTAGGTGCTAAAAATACGCAATTCAATCAAATTTATATCCCTGTCAATCACAGGCAAGATGCCTGTTCCACAAAGATTGTATTTCTGGTCTCAATCACAGGCAAGATGCCTGTTCCACAAAGACTGAATTTCTTGTGGGGTGGGCATCCTGCCTGCCCATAAAAGGTTTTTTCAATAATATATTAAGCCCGATCGCCCGACAGCACTTCAACAGCAGTCGCCGCAGGTAATTTATCGTAAGAACTTCCACCCAAGCCATTAACTTGGCGCATCAAAGTGCCCATTTCCAAAGCATTCATTGCATAATTCCAGCCCAAATTGCTCTTGATTCCTGCTCTTTCCAAAGCTTGCTGCATTGTGTCAGTTGTCACCACCCCAAAAATCACCGGCACACCACTTTGAAAAGCAGCCGCAGCAATTCCCTTAGAAACTTCACCAGCGACAAAATCGAAATGAGGAGTTTGGCCGCGAATCACCGCACCCAGACAAATCACTACATCGTAGCGACGAGAAAAAGCAGCTTGACGAGCAATCAACGGGATCTCAAAACATCCCGGAACCCAATAAAAATCTACCTGATTACCATGAGGATTGATATCAACCCCGTGGCGTTTCAAACAATCTTGACAACCCTCCAAAAGTTTGTTGACTACCATATCGTTAAAACGACCGATGACAATCGCAAACCGTAAAGATTCTGTTTGAGTAAAACTCCCCTCGAAAACTGCCATAATTCTACTTTAGATATTAGATTTCCGTGACAATACAAAACAATAAATTCAGATTTTTTGACTTTAGTTATGAGTTGTGAGTCTTAAATTTTGGCACTGAATTAATCTATTGAAAAAATGACTTCAATCAATAACTCACTTGAAACTTAAGACTATTAAATTATAGCATAAATTTAAGTCAAAATTCAAAACTCACAACTATTTCGCCTTGATAATTACCGAATTTTAAACTACCAAAAAGTTTAAAACACCCACGGCAATAACCAGCAAAAACCAGAGACCAGAACCTACATAAATCAGTGTTTTAGATTGAGTCCAGTTTTGGGGAGAAGCATAAGCCACTGGAACGCCAACTACCATTACAAATGACAGCAGTACCAGACCCAGTAAAACAACTTGAAACAGAATTGATAACATCTTTTCTCCTTTCTATATAGGGGTGGATTGATTAGAATTGACACTTCCCGGCGTGAATGCGCGGGAATTCTCAAGAAATTATTAAATTTCGACTCGCCCGTGCAAATTCTCGGTTGGGTGAACAGCAGTCGGCGACACTTGAGATTTATCTAAATTTTACCATTGTTGGCTGCTGCGGTTGAAACTAGAATCACTAATTGACCGAAGCTTGAGTTAAAGTATGATGGGTTCGTTCCCTTGCAGTGGACGAGAACTTACGACTGTCTGGGTTAGAGATGCGGAATTTTTTATGGACTTAGTTTTGTGCCACACTACAGCAGATTTCGACGCATTGGGAGCGGCGGTGGGACTTTGTGTGCTCCATCCCGGTACCAGAATAGTGCTGACTGGTGGTTGTCATCCAACGGTGCGGGATTTTTTGGCGCTACATCGCGATGAGTATCCGTTAATCGAACGTCGATCGGTCAATCCGCTACAAATTCGATCGATCGCCATTGTTGATGCTAGCACACGCGATCGGCTAGGAAAAGCCGCCGAGTGGCTAGATTTGCCACAACTCAATGAAATTGCGGTTTTCGATCACCATTTAGAAGCACATTCAGACATCCGGGCCACCGTCACCCAAATCGAAGCAGTCGGGGCTACTACTACTTTAATAGTCGAAAAGCTCAGGGAAAAAACCTCCCCACCATTGCGCCTTCAGCCTTCAGAAGCCACAGTCATGGCCCTCGGTATCCACGTTGATACTGGTTCCCTCACCTTCGAGGGCGCAACTGCGAGGGATGCAAATGCTTTGGCGTGGTTGATGGAGCAAGGAGCGAGTTTGCGGGTAATCGCTGAATATGTAGAACCCGGTTTGTCGGTTCAATTGCAGGATTTGCTGAAAGAAGCTCTGAATAATTTGCGATCGGAAACTGTGCACGGTAACAGTGTAGCTTGGGTATTGCTCACAACTGATGACTTTGTTCCCGGACTTTCTGGACTGGCTTCTCGCTTGCTGGATTTGACTGAAACCGATGCTCTGCTGTTAGGAAATGTCTATAAATTTGGTGACAAGCAAAGTAGCGAAAATATCGATCGCAACTTCCCCGAATCCCCAATTTCCAATCGATTAACTATTATCGGTCGATCGCGCATCGACAACACAAACCTGAGCACATTATTCAAACCCCTAGGCGGCGGAGGACACGCCGGTGCCGCTTCCCTAGCCCTGCGAGATGTTGATCCTGTGCTCATTTTAAATCAGTTAGCCTCAAGCCTGAAAGCTCAAATTCCCCATCCGCCCACAGCCCGCGAATTAATGTCATCTCCAGTGCGGAGTATTCGCCCAGACACTTCCGTGGGTGAGGCTCGTCGTATACTCCTACGTTACGGACATTCGGGGCTTTCTGTGGTCGATAAGGGCGATCGATTGGCGGGAATTATCTCGCGCCGGGACATTGACATTGCCCTACATCACGGGTTCAGTCACGCTCCTGTCAAGGGTTACATGACTCCGCAACTCAAAACCATCACCCCTGATACCTTGTTACCAGAAATTGAATCTTTGATGGTGACGTATGATATCGGGCGTTTGCCGGTGTTGGAAAATGGCTTACTGGTGGGAATTGTGACTCGCACTGATGTGTTGCGGGAATTGCACCAGCAAAAAGCACGAGATACCGGAAATAATGCAGAGTTGTCCTATTATCATAAACCTGAGTCGGTTGAGCAGTTGTTGCGATCGGGCATTAGTCCAGAATTATGGCAATTATTGTCGATCGCGGCCAATATGTGCAACAAACGCGGCTGGCAACTGTATATTGTCGGTGGAGCTGTTCGAGATTTACTGTTAACTTTGACATCAGGCGGGCAAGATGCCCAACCCCTACTCCCCACAACAAGATTAAACTCTTGTGGAACAGGCATCTTGCCTGTTGCTGAGCCTTCCTTATTAAACTCTTGTGGAACAGGCATCTTGCCTGTTGCTGAGCCTTCCTTATT
>REAP01000171.1 GCA_004294385.1 Oscillatoriales cyanobacterium
TAGTTGTTATTGGTTGGTTGTTATTGGTTAGTTGTTATTGGTTGGTTGTTATTGGTTAGTTGTTATTGGTTAGTTGTTATTGGTTAGTTGTTATTGGTTGGTTGTTATTGTGTTTTTTTGGGGAAGATGTTATAATTGTTCAATGTTCAATGTTCAATGTTCAATGTTCAACTTTTAAATGTATGGTTAGATTTCAAGAGTTGCAGGTTTATCAATTAGCCGAGCAAATTTCCAATGAAGTTTGGTTTATTGTTCAATCCTGGGATTTCTTTGCTAAAAATACTGTAGGGCAACAATTGGTTAGGTCAGTCGATAGTATTGGTGCTAATATTGCCGAGGGAAATGGGCGGTATAACTACAATGATAATCAACGTTTTATCAAAATAGCTAGGGGGTCACTACATGAAACAAGACACTGGTTAAGATTAGCTTGCGCCCGACACCTGTTAACCACTGAGCAAATCGAGCGCATAAAACCTTTAATAGACGAACTATCTCCCAAACTCAACGCTTACCTAAACTCAATTCAAAGTAAAGCAAATGCTCAAGCATTGAAAATCAAAAAAATACCCAAAAACAAACCACCCACAGACTCTTGACCAATAACAAATAACCCAGAACAAATAACCAATAACAAATAACCAATAACAACTAACAACTAACAACTAACTCATTAAAATCTATGCAAATTTATCTCGACTATAGCGCCACGACTCCGACACGCCCAGAAGCAATTGATGCGATGCAAAAAGCCCTCACTCAACAGTGGGGAAATCCTTCGAGTTTACACGAGTGGGGACAAAGGGCTGCCACAGCTTTAGAATTAGCTAGAATGCAGGTGGCTGGATTGATTAATGCGCTACCAGAATCGATTGTTTTTACTTCCGGCGGTACGGAAGCTGACAACTTGGCAATCATCGGAATTGCGCGTCTTTATTCGACACCACAGCATATAATTATCTCCAGCGTAGAGCATTCCGCAGTATCAGAAACCACACGACAACTTGAACAATCGGGATGGGAAGTGACGCGCTTACCTGTGGATAAATTTGGGCGAGTTCACCCTTGGGATTTGCAGCAGTCGGTGCGATCGAATACAGTGTTAATTTCGATCATTTACGGACAAAGCGAAGTTGGTACGCTACAACCAATTGAAGCATTGGGACAAATTGCGCGCGATCGCAATATCTTGTTTCATACCGATGCAGTTCAAGTGGCCGGCAGACTACCGATAGACGTGCAGAAACTGCCCGTAGACTTGCTTTCCCTGTCCAGCCACAAGCTCTACGGGCCCCAAGGTACGGGGGCGCTTTACGTGCGTCCTGGTGTCGAATTAGCGCCAATATTGACTGGTGGTGGGCAGGAATTGAAACTGCGTTCTGGGACGCAAGCAGTGCCGATAATTGTCGGTTTTGGGGTGGCCGCGGAATTGGCATCGCAGGAAATAGATGCGGAAACTGGGAGATTAATTGAATTGCGCGATCGGCTTTTTGACAGATTAGCTCATGTACCCAGTTTAGTCGAAACGGGCGATCGATATTGCCGACTCCCCCACCACATCAGTTTTTGCATTGTTTCTCCCGACGGCGACACAGGGAAAGTGACGGGCAAAACTTTAGTGAGACAACTAAACTTAGCCGGAATTGGGATTAGTTCCGGTTCTGCTTGTAACAGTGGCAAACTGACTCCGAGTCCGATATTATTGGCAATGGGATATAGCAAAACTATGGCTATTGGCGGAATTCGGTTGAGTTTGGGACGGGAAACAACCGAAGCTGATGTTGATTGGACTGCAAGTGCGATCGAGCAAATTTTGGATAGATTAATGCCCAAGGTAGCATTATCTAGACGTTAGCAATGATTCGGCGACAACCAAAATCTAAGAAACCGGGTTTTTTCCCATCTATTTCATACATCCTGTAGGGGCGGGTTCACCAATAATAATTGCCTGAAACCAACAATCTCAAAAACCCGCCCCCACCCAACGATAAATCATCATTTACATTGCGAAATTCAATACAAATATCAGGTTAATGTGAATTATCGGTGGTGTGCGGGCGGGTTTATATAGATTGTTGGTAATTGTTATATATGGTTGGTGAACCCGCCCCTACAAAATATCGTAAAATCATGATAAAATGAATCTCGATATTATTCACAACTCCCCAACAATGGAAGAAAACCGCGCCGAAGCCTATCTCCAATTAATTCACACCCTGCTGAATTGCCCCAACGGAGACGAACCCCAGATATTACAAGATAACTCAGAATTGTTGGATGTCGAATTTCTGGAAACCTGCGAGTTGGTCGCCGAAAAAATGGCACACCAAGGAGGACAAAACGGCGCTGATTTCCTGCGAAATCTGATCGGCCAGTTATCACAATTAATCGATATCAACGATGGCGATAACTCTGAAGGTGAAAATCCCCAAGAGTATGCAAACTTTATTCTAGAATTATTGCAAGCAGAAGATGGTAGCATGAATACATCAGTAATTTACGCAATGCTATCCCAACGCCAATATCTCCTCAATGCTCGTTTTTCGGAGATTTTAGAGCAAGTATTGCAGAAGTTAATTGGTGGCGAAAATGCCCAAACTATTGAGTCAATTGTCAGCCTCGTTGAAGACTTGACCATTAATATTAGTAATTTTTCCGGTGGGAATAGAGCATAATCGGCAACCGGGAAGCGACAAGTTTGCTCAAACTCAAAACAACTTAGCTGCTGCCTATATTACCAGAACAAAGGGTTCGCGGGCGGAAAATGTGGAAATGGCGATCGCCCTTTATGGCTCTGCTTTAACAGTCTACACCCTTGAGGCTTTCCCGGAAGATTGGGCAATGGCTCAAAATAACCTAGCTGCTGCTTACGCTAACAGAATCAACGGTTCGCGGGATGAAAATATCGATCGCGCGATCGCATTTTTTGACGCTGCTTTAACTGTTCGTACCCCTGAACAGTTTCCTGAAGATTGGGCAATGATTCAATATAACCTAGGTAATGCCCATAATGACAGAATCAACGGTTCGCGGGATGAAAATCTCGAAAAGGCGCGATCGTTTTATCCGATGTCTTCATCTCGCATCGAATATCCTCGCAAAAACCCGGTTTCTCGCCACCCACGCACAATCTCAGAAACCGGGTTTTTTCCGATGTCTTCATCTCGCATCGAATATCCTCGCAAAAACCCGGTTTCTCGCCACCACCCACAATCTCAGAAACCGGGTTTTTTCCGATATCTTCGCCTCGCATCGAATATCCTCGCAAAAACCCGGTTTCTCGCCACCAATCAAATATCGAAATGGTGATCGCATATTACACTCCTTACAAAATTGTCTAGCATCCGAAAGTTAGCATTGGTCAAGCGCTCCATGATACCCAGCGCTGGTTTAAGTCTGACAAGAACTAAGTGAACAATACTGATTGGGGCAATGGTTCGACCCTTCGACCCTTCGACTACGCGGTTCCTGAGCGGAGTCGAAGGGCAGGGCGACGCTACGCGGTTCCTGAGCGGAGCGTCGCCCTGAGCGTAGTCGAAGGGTCGAAGGGCACCAACCGTCACGGGGGGTTTGCCCCTACAACAATTACACAATTCATTGATGCAACACAGCTTACTGCGGTTTTGGACGGTTTTGCATCCGGTTTTTAGCAGTTTCCCGGCGCTGCTGCATCAGTTGAGACAATTGGCTGCGCTGTGATGGTGTGAGTATATCTCGCGTTGCTAGCATACTTTCAAATTTAACTTCTTCCAATTGCTGTTTTAATCCCATGATTTGGCGGTGTTTATCGCGGATTTGGCTGGTATTAGCCGTCCCAGACATCATCGTCTGCAATTCTTGTCTGCCTTGACGGACTGCTTGCATTCGTTGGGAAATTTGTTCTTTGTAGCGATCGCGAACACCCTGCATTTTTTGCTTTTGTTCAGCACTCAAATTCAGTTGCTCGAACATCATATTTTCTTTGCCAGCAGGTCGATTTGGCCGTTCATTTTGGGCAATTGTTTCCGGTTCTATGGGATTGGGAACTGCTATTACTGCGGCTGTACCACCGAGGGTCAACATTAAAACGGCTAGGGCAGAAATGCGACGAATTGACATGAAAATTACCTCTTTAAGATTAGTTAGTTGTTGGCGGTTCACTGTTATCGCTGACGGCGAAATTAAACCAGTCTGTTTGTGAGTTATCGCTCGTATTTTCGCTGCGAGAATCGTGCAATACATCTTCCCAGTTATTTACTAGAAATGCTTCTAGATGCGCCTTCTCATCTGCGTGAAGTTGTACCGGGACTAGCAGACGATAGCTAGACACAAAAACTATCAACATCGCTGCAATTGCAGGAGGAAAAGCCCACTGGGGAAAACCGGGAAGAATCGATCTATTTTTAGATACAATTAAACTTACTTTTTCCCGGTAATTTTGATTTGTTTCCGCCTCATCATTCCTTTCTATTGCTGCTAAAAGTTTCAACTCTAAATCTGGTGCAGCTTCAGGAATATTTGGACGATTTAGCTTCAAAAAATTCACCAACTCTTGGTCGCTATTTTGGTTATTCATAGCTCGCGAACACCTTCTTTTTGCAAAAATTGCCGCACCGCATTTCGGGCATAAAACACGCGAGATTTGACGGTTCCTGCTGGAAGTCCCAAAATTTGGGCTACTTCTTTTTGTGGGATGTCTTCTAGGTCGTGCAGCACTAAAACGCTACGGTGTTCAAAGCTCAATTGCTCCAATCCCCGATGCACTAAATCTTGATAGTGCAACTGCATCAAATCTGAGGTATGATCCTTGGTAACAACTTGATTCATTTCTGCTTGAGTTTTGAGTGTGGAATCAAAAGAATGCTGCTTAGCAAATGTTTGTCTTTGGTCAGAAGCCACATTCCAAGTGATTCGATAAAGCCAAGTAGAAAAGTTGTCTTGGTGCTTGAGTTTCGGCAATCCTTTCCACACTCGCAGGAATACTTCTTGCGTTAAGTCGTCAAGCAGTGATGGGCCGCAGAGTTGGTAAAGGGTTGACCTGACTTTGTGTTGGTAGCGTTGGTAAAGGTGTCGAAAGCAAGTGCGATCGCCCTTTAAGCATTGAGCAACTAAGTCTGAGTCGGAACAGTCATCGATTAAAACATTGGCTAACACACCTAACACCTGTGAAGTCTCCCTCACCAGTTCGTTATCTGAAGGTTTTAGACAGGACAAGTTCAAAAAAGGTTCAATTTATTTAAAAGATTATTTTGAGCATGAATCCGCTTGTGGTGTAAAACTGTTCCACAAACAGCAACAGGCAAGATGCCTGTTCCACAAAGAATCACAGCACAGGCAAGATGCCTGTTCCACAAAAATTAAATTTGATTGTGGGATGAGCATCTTGCTCTTCAGTCGGTTTCAACTGACATCTTGCACCAATATCAATAAGGGAATTGATCGCGGGTGGGGGCGGGTTTTTGAGTCTTTGGGTATCCTTTAAAGCTATTGGTACCAAAAACCCCTTATTGAGAATGGTGCAAGATCTCATTTTAAACCGACTTTAGCTATTAGCCAGGGAATTAATTCCCTGGCGGCTTCGCCCTGTTTACCGCAAAGTCACAAACTCCTCAGCAGTTGATGGATGAATGCCAATAGTCGCGTCGAAATCTTTCTTCGTAGCTCCCATATTAACAGCGATCGCCATTCCTTGAATAATCTCGCCCGCGTCTTTCCCCACCATGTGCACGCCCAAAACTCTGTCAGTATTAGTTTCAACAACTAACTTGACAAAAGTCTTCTCATCTGCACCAGTCAAAGAGTGAAACATCGGTCTAAACTTGGCTGTATAACACTTGATTGATTCGGGAAACTTTGCTCTAGCCTGCTCTTCAGTTAAGCCGACTGTAGCCGCTTCCGGCTGAGAAAATACGGCTGATGCCACATTTTCGTGACTGATTGCTCTTGGATTATTACCAAACTCAGTATCGGCAAAAGCGCGTCCTTCGGCGATCGCAATTGGGGTCAAATTAATCCGGTTGGTACAGTCTCCCACTGCAAAAATGTGTGGCTGATTGGTGCGGCTATCTTTGGTGACAGCGATCGCACCTTTTTCTGTTTCTACTCCCGCATTTTCCAAACCCAATTTTTCTAAGTTGGGCCAGCGTCCAGTAGCGCACAACAGCGCGTCTACTGTCAAGGTTTCTGAGGATTTTCCCGACAAAGTTAATTTTAATCCTTCTGGGGTTTTCTCAATTTGTGCGATCGAGCTTCCTGTCACAAATTCGATTCCGTGCTTAACCATTCCTTCTTGGACATTGGTGCGAATTTCTGCGTCGAATTCGTTCAAAATTAAGTCGCGGCGGATGATTTGAGTTACTTGACTTCCCAGCCCGTTCATGATGCAGGCAAATTCGACACCGATGTAGCCTCCACCCAAAATTGCCAGCCGTTTTGGTTGCTCTTTTAGCAGGAAGATTTCGCGGGAAGTAATCGCGTGTTCAATCCCAGGAATATCAATTCTGTGGGCTTCTCCGCCGACAGCGATTAAGATTTTGGCGGCGGTGATTTTTCTGTCACCAACTTCGACGGTATGAGAGTCGATAAATTTAGCGTATCCTGAGATTAATTCGACTCCGGCTTTTTCGAGAAAGCTAATGTGCAGTTTGCTGAGTCGTCGCACTTCTGTGTCTACTGTCGTCACCAGTTTTTCCCAGTCGAAGCTGCTTTCTACTGGACTCCAACCGTAGCCGATCGCATCTTCGTACAGATGCGAAAATGTTGAGGCGTAAACCATCAGTTTTTTGGGCACGCAGCCGCGAATTACGCAGGTTCCGCCTACTAAGTCATTTTCGGCGATCGCCACTTTTGCCCCGTAGGAAGCCGCCCGCTTGGAACTCGCTAATCCACCGGAACCCGCACCTATCACAAACAAGTCGTAATCGTATGTCATAATTGTCCTTACCAACTATCTTGAACTTACCAAGTTTACTTAATTTTTCTTAATGGTAGCTCAAAAATTCGCCTTTTTTTTTCGAGGTAATCGCTTGACTTCTTGTAGTTGACATGATATCATTTTATAATGGGAGTGTGACCATTTTTTAGGATAAATGCTCACACTCCCATTATAAGATTATACATCAAGCTAGCGCCAAAAAACATATCGAAATGTATACTTTTTTGGGCCGCGAAAATTAGCAGATATTAAGGGAAATTTTGAACCACAGATAGACACGGATCAACGCAGATTAGTCTATGGATAGGGAAACAAATTGCGATCGTTCAAAAACAGTACAATCAATCTCAAATAGTTCTCGGAGACAACCATTATGCAAGTCACAACCGCAGAAATCATTTATCCATCCAGCGATGGTGAACCAATGGCAGAAAGCACAATTCAATACAAATTAATTGTCAAAATCAAAGAAGGCTGCGAATCGCTGTTCAAAAATGACCCAAACGTCTTTATAGCAGCCGATTTACTGTGGTATCCAGTTCAAGGTAGACCAGACATTTCTCAAGCACCAGATACGATGGTAATATTTGGTAGACCAAAGGGCGATCGGCCTTCCTATATGCAATTTCTCGAAGAGAATATTGCTCCCCAAGTCGTATTTGAGATTCGCTCTCATAACGACAGGCAAATCAAGATGGACAAAAAACTTTCATTTTACAATCGCTATGGAGTCGAGGAATACTACCTTTACAATCCAGAAAATAATGATTTGAGTGGTTGGCAAAGAATTGAAGGTAATTTAGAAGTAATTGAGCCGATGGAGGGATGGATCAGTCCTAGATTGGGAGTACGATTTGAGTTGGGTGAAGATGGGTTAGAAATTTATCGACCAGATGGAGAAGCATTCGTTTCTCCTGAAGAATTGAGAGAAGAAAGGGATTTTGAAAGACAGCGTGCAGAACAAGCAGTTCAAAGAGCCGAACGTTTGGCAGCAAAACTGCGCGAATTGAACATCGATCCCGATCGCATTTAAGCCACAAATTGTTTAATTTAGGACTTACTCACCAACACCAAAGAAACCGGGTTTTTATCATTTCTGCGCGCTCTAACTAATTATTTTACTCAAAAAACCTGGTTTCTGACTATCCGTGCGTAAGTCCCGCAACCGTCCAAACATCGCATTTAAGCCACGAAAACCGGTAAGAAGTGTTAAGTTAGTAGTTAGTTGTGTCGATCGCACAGAAAAAAAAATGCCTGAACTACAAACCGAGACCAAACTAGAGCTAAACGAAGAAGTCCTCTCAAAACCCGTCATCGTCGGTCTCGAAGATATCACAAAAGTTTACGGGATTGGCGACTTAGAAGTTCGCGCCTTAAACGGTGTCAGCTTGACGGTAAGACAAGGAGAATATTGTGCGATTATGGGCGCGTCGGGTTCGGGTAAATCTACAGCTATGAATATTATCGGCTGTCTCGATCGCCCTACGAGCGGCAGTTACTACCTAGACGGCGTAGATGTCGCCCAAATGCCGGAAGCAGAATTAGCCGGAATTCGCAACTTAAAATTAGGTTTTGTCTTCCAGCAATTTCACCTGTTGTCTCAGTTGACAGCTTTAGAAAATGTGATGTTACCGATGGTTTATGCCGGTGTTCCCGCAGCCGAAAGACGCGATCGGGCTATAGAGGCTTTAACTAAGGTAGGCTTGGAAAGTCGGCTGCAAAATAAACCGAATCAACTATCAGGAGGACAGCAGCAGCGAGTTGCGATCGCACGAGCGATTGTCAATCGTCCTGTATTATTACTTGCTGATGAACCGACTGGTGCATTAGATACTAAAACTACCCAGGAAGTCATGGATATTTTTACAGAATTTAATGAAAGTGGGATGACTGTGGTGATGGTAACGCACGAACCGGAAGTGGCGCGGCAAACTCGCCGAATTGTCTGGTTCCGCGACGGTGAAGTTATTCATAATAATCTCAATCCCGCAGAGCTTTCACACGCGGTATTTTAACTTAATTTTTTGTTAGTTGTTATTTGTTACTGGTTATTTGTTAGCTGTTATTTGTTAGCTGTTGCCAGTTATTAGTTGTTTTTCTCCAATAACTAATAACCAATAACCAATAACCAATAACTAATAACTCATAACTCATAACTAATAACTAATTAAAAGCGGTGGGAAAAGCTGTCCAAACTCGATCGACAAAATCTCTAAGTTGCCGAGAAGCCATAACAGCATCCTTTTTTTCGGAATCCAGAGAGTACAACTGACTCAACAGTGAAATTACTTCTGTATCGAAAGCCGCCTGAAACAAACTCAGTGGCCACAGCAAATCAGCACCATTTCGCAAATCAGATATAGTGTAGTCTTCGGAAAGGCGATCGGCTAAATCATCCCCAGACTGAAATACAACTAACATCAAAGGGCGTACCCAACAGACTTGACGCGCCTCAACTACCTGAATCACCTCGGAATGCAGACAAGTATTTCCACACTCTAAACTGACAATTTGACCGGGCTTAAAGTTCAAAGCAAAACCCATTAATAATGTTGACTGTTGACTGTTGACTGTTGACTGTTAACTGTTAACTGTTAACTTTTGACTGTTTGGATATTTGAACAATACCGATGCAACTGATATCAAATCCGGCTGCGCCGGAATTATCTAGAGTCCAAGGCAGTGCCCATTGGTGTCAACTTAAGGTCAAACCCAGTCATATCGTTTCCGGTTGCATCGGAATGATTTAACCGCGAAGGCGCAAAGGACGCAAAGGAAGAGAAGAGAGAGATTAATAATTCCAATGCTAACGGAACCCCCTTAAGAAGGGGGGGACAGGAGTGTTCTCAAAGTCCCCCTTCTTAAGGGGGATTTAGGGGGATCTAGACTTGGGATAAAACCCAGGTTTATCAAGGCTTTCAGGCTTAAGTTGACACTCCTTGGGCACTGCCTTGGACTCATTTCGGCTACTAATAATTCCGATGCTATCGGAATTGATATGACAAATAACCAATAACAAATAACAACTAACCAATCACAACTAATAACTTTCATCAAGACTTTTTAAAGCTATTTCCAAATCAGCAGTCAACAATCGAGCCTCTTTTTTGGTGCTACCCGATTTAGCATAATCCATCACTGAAAGCGGAGAACCGATCGCAATTTTTACCTGAGAACCCCATCTAGGAATACGCGGGCGGTAGCGAATACTCATCGGTACAATTTTCACACCCAAATCGGGTAAGCTGGACTCGGCTTGGATTGCCAAACGAGCCAATCCAGACTTAATCGGGTGAACTTCACCATCCTGAAAAATGCCACCTTCTGGAAAAATGACTAACATTTGCTTGTCGAGAAGCAGTTCCACGCCATAACGGAGGCTGCTAATTGCTGGATGTCGGATATCGACAGCAAAACCTCCCAAATGCCTGATGAACCAACCTTGCAGTCCTTTCACCTCATCTGCTGTCACCATAAAACGCAAATCGCGCCCAGTCACTTTTTGTCCAGTTGAATAGGGCATCATCAGCGCATCCCACCGGGAGCGGTGCGTAGGTGCTAGAATTACGGGCCCATCCTTCGGCAAGTTTTCCTGTCCAGTGATCTGTATCTTGCCAAAATAAGACGGCATGACAACATAGTGACCTAATGGATAGAGCAAGGAGGTTAACCAAGGAGAAACGCGAGAGGTATTAGATGCTACCTTGGCAGGCATTGGCTTTACTCTTTGATGAGGTACTGGAATTAAGGGCGATCGTGACAGTATGACACGTAGCAATTAATCTGTTTGATTGATGACTAGAGTCTAAAGTTATGTTGTTTGACAAATCTTTAGTCTGGCGATCGGGACAGTTTTGCTATTGGCATTATACACATTGAGCGATCGGACACCTACGGACATATCAAACTTTCCTTCGGGATTCAAACCAAGACACCAACTGCTCGCGACAAACCGACTCCATAATCCCACCGAGCACCTGTAGGCGGTGACAAGAATAGGCGCTATCTGGAATATTCCCCACAGTCCGAATCGTACCAGTTTTCGGGTCATCTGCTCCGTAGACCAGCAAACCGAGGCGAGCTTGTACAATAGCACCAGCGCACATCGGACAAGGCTCCAGAGTCACGTAGAGAGTGCATTGATTGAGATGCCAGTCTTGCAAAACTTGCCCCGCAGCCCGCAGAGCCAAAATTTCAGCATGAGCAGTGGGATCGCAGTCTCGCTCTCGGCGATTTTGGGCTTGTGCAATCAACTTACCACCACCGTCAACAATCACAGCACCAACGGGTACTTCGCCAGCATCGCCGGCTGCGAATGCCAGTTCCACAGCCCGACTCATCCACCGTTTGTGAATAGAATAAGTGCGATCGCCAGTAAATAACAGCTCTGTTTGAGAATTCAAAGTTTTTAGTCCTGGACTTGAAGTATATGTAAAAACACTTAAAATCGACAAAGAAAAGTTACACTACAACCAGATCGAAAATAATTTTAAATTATGGACACTACCACCATTAGCACTGAAGTCATCGATTTGTTGTCCCGCATCAGTCGGCAAAAGCTCCGCGAAGAAGATGTCACTCCTCTAGTTGTGTTCCTGACGGCTCTAGTTTCGATTTTGCGAGGAGTGATGATTATCGATAGAACGATCGCCACAGAAGAAGAAGAACGGTTGCAAAAAAATCTAAAAGCCTTTGCCAGTAGCGATCGCGATCGAGTCGGACTAATTCAACGTATTGTCAGTGGTATCTCAAAACAGCAAGTTTATTTTAACCCAACAGAACTGCTAACCCTGACAGCATTTTTTTCTGATTCCGAAAAGCTGTTGTTGATTTGCTTCGGCTACGAAATGTCAGCGGTAGACGGACGCATCGACCTTCGTGAGCAAATGTACTTAACTGCGATCGGACAACGACTCGGCATCGACTCCAGACACATTGCAGCCATAGACGCTACATTCACCAAAGAAGCAACTGTAGACTCCGAAGCTTTTGCCGAAGTTAAAGAACTACTGGGCCCGCTCAAATTCGAGTCCCGCGAGCCAGTATTTGCCGCTTCCGCAAAGCACCTGCTTTCTCTTTTAGAACACCAATAATCTAAAATCTAAAAGCGACTGGTTGCTGGATGTAATGACTCAGCTCAATCTCAAATCTCAAATCTCAAATTTAAAATCGACCGATGATGGAAATTGAATGGCAAACCGCCAAAACCTACGAAGATATTCTGTATCACAAAAGCAAGGGCATCGCCAAAATTACCATCAATCGCCCCCATAAGCGCAACGCTTTTCGTCCCAAAACCGTCTCTGAACTCTGTGATGCCTTTATAGATGCGCGGGAAGACACAAAAATCGGCGTAGTCCTGTTCACCGGTGCGGGGCCCCACACGGACGGGAAATACGCATTTTGTGCCGGAGGGGATCAAAGCGTGCGGGGTAAAGCTGGCTATGTAGATGATGGTGGCATTCCCCGGTTAAACGTGCTGGAATTGCAGAAATTGATCAGATCGATGCCGAAAGTTGTAATTGCTCTAGTTGCAGGTTATGCGATCGGCGGTGGTCACGTTCTGCACTTAATTTGCGATTTAACCATCGCTGCGGAAAACGCAATTTTCGGACAAACAGGCCCGAAAGTCGGCAGTTTCGATGGCGGCTTCGGGGCTAGCTATCTCGCCAGAATCGTCGGACAAAAAAAAGCGCGAGAAATTTGGTTTTTGTGTCGCCAGTATAGCGCCCAGCAAGCCTTAGAAATGGGTTTAGTCAATTCTGTTGTTCCCATAGAACAATTGGAACTAGAAGGAATTCAATGGGCGTCAGAAATTTTAGACAAAAGCCCGATCGCGATTCGGTGTCTGAAATCCGCATTTAATGCCGACTGCGACGGTCAAGCTGGACTACAAGAACTCGCAGGAAACGCCACTTTACTCTATTACATGACCGAAGAAGGAGCCGAAGGCAAACAAGCATTTTTAGAAAAGCGAGAACCAGACTTTAGTCAGTATCCTTGGCTACCATAGTTGCAGAAAAAAAGTTTTTTAATGGATTATCTCAAAAGTGTTTTTGATTTATGATCCGTAAATCAAGCGGGCAAACTAAACTGAGACTGTCGGCACATACTTTTCTATGAGAGTCGTCCCTGTTGGCTGATAGGCATTGCGTTCAGAAACAGCGACGGCTGGTTCTGGCAAAGTAGCAACCTGTTCCTGCCACAGTGGAAGTTCTTCTATATTTTCCCAAGATGACCCAAATGGTGAAACCGCCAAAGAACAAGCCTTCCACTGACCTTGAACCGGAACGCTTAATTGCTGACAAACACCACCGCGTCTTCCTTCTGGCAGATAGTGGCGACAGTGACGGCAAGCTGAAGTTAAAGGGATTTTCATAAAAGTTTTTGTGTTTCTCATTTTCTTCTCTAATTCTCCTGTGTTGAGATAGCAGGTATTAGAGGGTCTTAGCCCTTATGCTGTCTGGCTTTCAGTGATCCCCGAACCACGATCAAACTTTATAATTTATTTATAATCCTGTTATATATATCAATACTTGGCTTAGTAGTCACTCATTTTTGATGTATAAAGGCAGGGGAAAAGTTGATAAATGACCAGGGATCAAGGTAAATCACAAATGGGTAACTAATATCAGGTGTTACAAGTTATCGCTCAATTTCAGATATTTTTAGCAAAACTTGTGCCTCAGATCACAAAAGCCAGATAGCTGGTACAGAATAAAATAAGATGTCAATCAATAATTGATAAATTTGATACAAAAAAAATATGGCAGCGGGTTTGCAAGGTCAAAAGTCTGTGCAGCGGGAAATATTAGACGCTAGTTGAAGAATCTGCGATCGCAGCTTAGCTTGACAAAGGATATGTCAAAATGGCAGAAGCGATGCCGCGCGATCGGCAGAAGTGCTACTCCATCTTCGGTAAAGTTAAATAGTTCCAAATCTCAGCACTAAAATAAAATTAATTCACAGGCGATAGGAGTATTTTTTATGAATAAACGTTCTTCAGTTGAATCCCCAAATCATCAATCCTCTTCAACCCCCGTCAATCATGCTTTACAAGCTGCCCTAGGCTGCTTGGATGTGAACCTGGAAGCAGAATTGACCACATATAGAAGACACAGAAAACGAGCCGAACAGTGGGTGTCACCATCTGTGCGCCCAGGAAAACAAACGAGCACTGGTAGCCAACAGCCGGATCAAAACTTGCCACCTTCGGCTGCGGAAGAAACCCAGCAGCCCCTATCCATACCTCTCCTGACTGGGAACCCAATGACTGGTAGCGGACAGGAAAACCAACTAATAAGACGATCGCTCAGTGTTCCATCACCAAACAACTATCTCGAATCTAGCGAAAAACTGATCGAAAGTTTGGACTCGCCAATGGCCGAAGCTACGGAAGAACGCAGTTTAGCAGCCAGTCTGTTAACTCCCTTGGGACTGAGTTCAATGCTGCTCTTTCTGGTGTCCTGTACAGCTTTGGGCTATGCAGTTTTTTACCCATCAAGTTTGGCTAAAGTGGTAGGGCTCAATCGTTTGGTCGATCGCCAAAACACACCATCCGAGGCTCAAAACACCGCCAGTACAGTAGCTGATACCCGAAGCAAAGAACTACCAAAAGCTCCCAATCTGGCTTCCAAAGAATTTGTCGAGCTAGACTTGAGCACCCTGAGCAATGTCAAACCCACCGCCAGCCCGATTACTTCCCCCTCCCCAAAAGCCTCAATCCCGCCAACTCCAGCAGCAGTCAGCAACCCGATCGGGGTTGTCCCGATCCCAACAGAAGACGGTACAGCCAAAGTTAGGGAAAAAGGACTCAACAATCTCAGCACAGCCTTACTTCCGAGTCCCAGTCCCAGCGCAGCACAAACAGTTCCAACACTACCAACACTGCCTCCAACAGCCTCCCCATTGGCTGCTAATTCAGCGCCTACTGCCACTGCATCCCCTAGTGCGGTCTCCCCTACGGTGACAGCGCCAGCCCCCGCAGCAACGCTGGGAACCCCCAAACGGGCTACCGATGGTTTCTATTATGTTGTTGTCGATTACACCGATGCCAAGTCTGTAGAGCAAGCCAGAATTGCAGTGCCAGATGCCTATGTGCGAAAATTCTCAAAGGGTGTCAAGATCCAAATGGGAGCTTTGAACGATGCTGCTTCAGCAGAACTGTTGGTGAAGGAACTCCAAGCAAAAGGGGTGAAGCCACAATACTATCAACCTTAAATTAGTCAGAGGGAGTTAAAAATTTAAAAATTAAAATAGAATTTAAAAGTGTTCAGTTTTAATTTTTGGTGATTAATTCCTATTCCTAAGATCTAAAATTAAAAATCTGGAGAATGGCAAAATGGGATTATTCGATCGCCTGTGGCTAGTCATTCGAGCAAATATTAACAGCTTAGTCGGCGCAGCAGAAGATCCAGAAAAGATTTTGGAACAAGCTACGATGGATATGCAGGAAGACTTGGTGCAGCTCAGACAAGCTGTGGCTGGGGCAATTGCTGCTCAAAAACGCACCGAACGTCAGCATTCTCAAGCTGAGTCTACGGCTCAGGAATGGTATCAGCGGGCGCAGTTAGCTTTGCAGAAAGGTGAGGACAATTTGGCGCGGGAAGCTCTGACTCGCAAGAAGTTTTATCAAGAAACGGCAACAGCGATGAAAGCTAGTCTGGATCAGCAAAATGTGATTGTTGGTCAACTTAAAGACAATATGCGCGGGTTAGAAACTAAAATTTTTGAGGCAAAATCTAAAAAAGATATGTATATTGCTAGGGTGCGATCGGCTGCGGCATCGGAAAGACTTCAAGAAATGATGGGGAATCTCAGTACAGGCAGTGCTGTCAGCGCTTTTGAACGGATGGAAGAGAAAGTGATGCAGCTAGAAGCTCGTTCTGAGGCGATCGCAGAACTTGGGACCAACGATTTAGAAAAGAAGTTTCTGGCTTTGGAAAGTGGTGGCGATGTCGATGGGGAGTTGGCGGCGATGAAGGCGCAAATGCTTGGGGGTAATAATACGCCTAAATTGCGATCGGGCGAACAGAAATCCTCGATCGACTAGGTAGAGATTACTCAAAGCGTCTTGAGGAATTCCCGGATCAAAGCTAAACTCAGTAGACAGAGCTTAAAAAGCTTGCTGACTCTCTTACAAAAATCCCTTTAAAATAGATTTATATGTTTGCAAAATTGCCAAAGGCTCGATCGCACTAAAAATCTGACCAACCGAATTTCAAAACCGCAGGCTAGTACCTGAAGCCTGCTGTCCGCTTACCTCGTACACCTCACCAAGGAAAAATAGGATTATGGGATTATTCGATCGCATTAGCCGAGTTGTCAGAGCCAATCTTAACGATATAGTCAACAAAGCTGAAGACCCAGAAAAGATTTTAGAACAGTCCGTGACCGATATGCAGGAAGATTTGGTGCAGTTGCGGATGGCAGTTGCCACTGCGATCGCCGCTCAAAAGCGCACCCAGACCCAGTACAATCAAGCTGAGTCGCAGTCGAATCAATGGAAACAGCGTGCTGAATTGGCTCTGCAAAAAGGTGACGAAACCTTAGCCCGCGAAGCCCTGGTGCGGAAAAAGTCCCACGCAGAAACAGCGACTACTCTGAAATCTAGTTTGGATCAGCAATCGACTCAAGTCGAAAGTCTCAAGCGCAACTTGATTGGTTTGGAGAGCAAGATTTCTGAAGCCAAGACAAAAAAGGATATGCTCAAGGCGAGAATATCCGCTGCGAATGCTCAGGAAAAACTCAACAACACCATTGGTTCCCTGAATACTGGCAGTTCAATGGCAGCTTTTGATCGCATGGAAGAAAAAGTTTTGCAAATTGAAGCTCGTGCGGGCGCGTCAGCAGAATTGGCTGCGGGCGGTAGCAATTTGGAAGAACAGTTCCGTTTGCTCGAAAGTGGCGGTGGTGTCGATGACGAGCTGGCTCAAATGAAAGCCCAACTCGCGGGAGGTTCTGTGTCTCAACCTCAATTACCGGCATCGGGTAAAACTGCTGCGGCCAATAGTGCTGAATCGAGTCCGGTGATTGATGCTGAATTGGAAGAATTGCGATCGCAGCTCAATAAAATGTAATCTCGATGATTGTTGACTGTTGACTGTTGACTGTTAACAGTTGACTGTTGACTGTTGACTGTTGACTGTTAACAATCATTTCGGTAGCATCGGAATTAATATTACCCGAAATTAGGACACGGCAGAAATTAGGACACGGCAGAAATTAGGACACGGCAGAAATTAGGACACGGCAGTGCCCATAGGTGTCAACTTAACGTTCATTTCACAGTCCGACAGGGGTTAAAACCCAGGGCTGTTTCATTCTCGAATTTTAGCACAGCTAAAATTCTGAATGAAAAAATTCACATCCTCATCGGAAACTCAAAATTCA
>REAP01000172.1 GCA_004294385.1 Oscillatoriales cyanobacterium
GGCATCTTGCCTGTTGCTGACATTGATGGAACAGGCATCTTGCCTGTTGCTGACATTGATGGAACAGGCATCTTGCCTGTTGCTGACATTGATGGAACATATCAGATCGATCGCACTAATCTGCCCGAAAGCACTTTGAAACCAGATGAAATTCCCTTAAATCGGTCTAAGGATAGTCTAGGAGTAGTGTACATTTCGGCGATCGCGCTCAAATTAGCTAAAACGTGGCAACAGACACCCCAAGCCATCGCCGCACAGTTGACAGAAACCCTACAAACCCTATGCAACGGAGATTTCGCCGTTACAGTCGCGCGATCGGGGATCATTCAGTTTAAGTTGAGTGATACAGCTTTGGCCTTGTGGTTGCAGCATTTAGCTCAAACTGCGTTGCCAGATCCAGAGTCTCGAATATTATCACCTATGGTGTCAGTCGATCGACTGTTTCCGATTCAGTACAGTCACGCCCGCTGTTGTTCTCTGCTGCGAATGGCTAATTGCGATCTATTAATTGCGATCGGCAATCCCAACCCAGCCACAGCACCCCAAATTTGGTCGCTAACAACCCCAAACCCCATACCCTGGCTGGACGACAAAAAGCTGCGATTAGTACATCCAGCAGAATACAATTTAATCTCACAATTACTAACAGTGCTAGATAGTTTAGCTCCTGTTCTTGAACAATACAGCCCTCAAAAACCAATCAATTATTTAAAATTAGCGAATAGTTTGAGCGAAGCATTTCAGACTTTTTATAGCCAGTGCCGAATTTGGGGAGAAGTTAAAATAGAAAACCCAAAACTCGCCCAAGCACGATTAGGTTTAGTATTAGCAACTCAATCATTTCTGCGATTTATGCTAGAAGAATTATTGAATGCTGTTGCTCCCTTAGAACTTTGATTCGTTGGCAGCATCTCATTTTTGCAAATATATTGGTAGGGGTAGTGCCAGGGCTATTTCATTCTCAGGTAAATCATCGTTTTGTAGGGGCGGTGCCCCCGTGCCCGCCCTCCCAGTCCACGATTTTGTAAGTGTTTCAGGGATTGGGGCAGCCACGGGGGGCGGCCCCTACAAGAGAATGAAACAGCCCTGGGCTAGGGGTGAGTCTTATCTCAAAAGTGCCGAAAAATCAAGGGATTCTGTTGTTTGGAAAAAAGCTAAAAGCCGATCGCCTATATGAGCAACACCACCATTAACATTAGACTCCACATTCAAAGCCATCACTGGATCGTGTAGCGATAAGCGTAACAAAAACCAGCCGGATTCGCTAGCTGATGTGCAGGAAATCCGCAAGCCTTCGTAGTTATTGGGAACGATTTTCCAGTCGGGTTGCGTTGAGGCAAATTCTTGTAGTTGCTCAATTGTGCGATCGCCCAAAACCCTAAAATCATCCACACCAATTTTAATCCGAAACTCGGCACTTTCTTCAGGCTCTTGCAAATTCGCAATTAAATCTGGCAATGACTTATTTGCCAGCTTTGATTTAGCCAATTCAATCAATAGTTTGCTAACCAAATAAGCGCCATCATCCAGAAAGTAATTTTCCTTCAAAGCCCCATGTCCAGAAGTTTCAATAGCCAGCCATGATTCCTGTCCGCTTTGATTGAGGCGAATCGACTCATCAATCACATTTTTGTAGCCCCGTTTGAAGCGATGGTGAATTCCCTTTAAATCCTGTTCGATGAATTGCGTTAAGCCATCGGAGGTAATCGAATCGGTGACAATCGTAGAACCTGGATGTTCTTGTAACACAATCGCTGAAATCAAAGCAATTAAGCGATTGCGGTTGAGTTCCTTACCAACTCCATCGACGGCCGCACTGCGATCGACATCCGTATCAAAAATAATCCCAAAATCCGCTTGATTGGCAATTACCGCTTGACAAATTGACTGCATTGCCTGTTTATCTTCAGGATTTGGCACATGATTTGGAAAAGTGCCATCGGGTTCTAGAAACTGGCTCCCTGTAGTGTCCGCACCTAAAGGTTTTAGAACTTTATCCACATAGAATCCGCCAGCACCATTTCCCGCATCCACAACAATTTTAAGTCCTGTCAGTGGCTGCTCAAAATTATCGGGATGATTCACTGATTCGCGAATCTTAGTCACAAATTGGTTCGCATAAACTGATATAAAATCATGTTTGGTAATGCTACCGGGAACGGCTGCTTTTTCAAACTCATTGCTTTCAGCTAATGCTAAGATATCTGTAATATCTTTTTTTTGTAAACCACCATTAGCGGTGAAAAACTTTAAGCCGTTGCGATTAAAAGGCAAATGGCTAGCGGTAAGCATAATCGCGCCATCGCAATCAAAACCAGGAGTAATCGTGCTCATAAACATGGCGGGAGTTGAGGCCATGTCAAAGTCGTATACTCGGCTACCAAGTGAGGTGATTCCGGCCATGACTGCTTGCATTAGAGTTGGCCCGGATAAGCGGCTGTCACGCCCGATCGCAATTATTAACTTTTCCGCAGGTTTATGGACTTTTCGCACCAGCCAAATCACAAAGGATTGACCTAAAATTGTGGCAATTTCGGGGGTGAGGTTAACTTTTTCATCGGGAACCCCTTCGAGGGCGATGCCGCGAATATCTGAGCCATTTTGGAGTTTTTTCCAGTTATAGTTTTGCATAACCATTGATGGTAATATTTTGGAAACACCTTATTTTACAGCAAATCTTTATTTAAAAATGTTACATTTATTGCATTTGAGAGTATTAGGATTGACATAAGTACCAAAGAAACCGGGTTTCTGTGAAAAATCTAAGATTCTCAACTAAATATCTAGGAAGAAACCCGGTTTCTGGCCTCGGCGTGCAATATCACCTAGTTTCATGGTTGATAGATTTCTTCAGCATCTTCTAAGGAATATTCAATCTCATCATCTTCGGCGAAAAGTTGGATTAATGCAAAATTTTGCCACTCGGTACTTTGCCAGTCCGTATATTCCGATATTATATCAAATCCATTGGCATTGGAATTATTCATCTCTCTCTTTTCTGACTCTGTGTTCTCTGCGCTCTCTGCGGTTAAATCATTCCGATCCAACCTTAAATGATTTAGCTGTTGATTTACCCATAACTTCTCCTCAATATCTCATTATAACAATATCTCTGAAGGTAAGACATTCTTCGTCGTTACGGTGATAGAGTTTTTCAATCCTACCTTGAGAATTATAGCCCTATCACCGCTGAGATTAAGTTCTCATTCCTTAGTCGCGTTCAACGCTGTAAATTGCCGCCAAGCGGAACTCACCTTTGGCGGGTACTTCGACAATATCCGTCGCCGCATTGGTCGTTTCCACGCAGATTAAACGCTGATAATCGCTATCATCAAGGTCGGCCATACTTGCAGAGATTTTCACCCAGGGATTCCACACAACGGCGGATTTGCTACCAGAGGATTTAATGCGGATACGGCGATTCAGGGCGCTATCGTCAATGACTAATTCGTTGGGAACATCGAGATAAATGCGATCGACCTCACCGACAGCTACCACTCCACCCACTTGAGTTTTTTCGACACCACCATCGGCTTTATCAAGATACTGGGTATTTTCCAATCCCAAAACCTGCACACGGCTGATATCTCCTACTTGGAAATAGGTGTGGAAAGCTTGGGTGAGGGGAAATGCTTTGTCGCCTAAATTGCGGGTAATTAATTCTACTGTGAGAGTGGTGCTGACGGTAATCGCGATCGTCAATTCAAAAGCTTGCGGCCACATCGCCCTCGTTTCCTCAGTATCCTTAAGCCCCAAAATCACTTGAGTTGCGCCCTCTGGAGTAGTGCTGGTTGACACCACATTCCAAAGGCGATTCCGCACAAACCCGTGGGCTGGGCGGCCCAAGCCTTCGGGATCTGGGCCAAACCAAGGCCAACAGATGGGTACACCGCCTTTGATGGCTTTCCCTTCCGCATAGTACGCTTTGTCGCTGAGGAACATCACATCGGCGGTTTCGGTGGCTGGTTGGAAGGAGAGCACTTGGCCAGAATACACAGAAATCAAGGCTTTGGCTTGGCCATTGTCGATGTGAATCATCGGAAAACCACCGTTTCCGCTGGCGAAGGTGAGGTGGCCGGCGATGCTGTAGTCTGTGTTTAGTTGGTCAATACTCATGCTGTTGGCCTGGTTAATTGCTTCCCAATTATCCGATATTATGGTGGCTAGATTTTAAGGATGTCAATACTGTCTCCATAGCGTAAACATCCGTTCTGCTACAAGCCCTGGTTAACTGGCTGGGTACAACTGTCGAATAAACTCTTGATAAAACTGCTCATGTGAGTCTGAAAAGTTTTCCATTCCAGTCTTTGTTAAATACCCACTCTTCTTTTGAGTATGTGGATTTTTTACATAGCTGTAAATCACTTTTTGATGCTCTGGATTCTCATGCCAGCTAATGTTGAAAGCTGCATATTTTGGGAAAAACGTCATTTCTGAATACGCATCAATACGATCGTGAATCCACCAAGCTAATGCTGTCCAATCTTGTGTCTGTTCGTAATAAGGAATAAAGGAAGTCACAACAATACAGGCAGTTGCACCCATATACCCATCCTGATCTCTGACATCCCAGATGTGTCCTGCATAATTTGCTTCATTACTGGCGCAACTATATTGATTTTGATTTTCCGCACCTATTTTATTGACAGCACTAGCACGAAAAGCGGAACGAACGCTGATTCGACCAAGTGCATCTTGAATTGGCTCAAGCACTTTTTCGCACAGATTTCTCCCGGCGGCAATTGCTAAATCTGGATCGTCTGGGATATTGGGAATGCTTTCAATTTGTGAGATTTCAGAATACAGAAACTCACGCATAAAAAAACTTTTTGAAAGCTGGATACGTCCTAATTCTTCCAGAGATTTTACTGTTTGCGGCTTTCTCATGATTGCTCAAAATCTAGTAAGTCGTGGACTGATGATATCAATTCCGGCTGCGCCGGAATGATATAGAGGAGACGGCAGTGCCGTGTCCCTACCCCAGATTCATTGTAGGGACACGGCACTGCCGTCTCCTCATTTTGGTCGCTAATAATTCCGATGCTACCGGAATTGATATGAGATGCTGTATTTCAAACACTAATGGCGACTTTCCCCACTACCTGCCGCTGTTCGAGGTAGCGAATTGCTGCGGGGACTTCGCTTAGATTGTAGCGTCGATCGATCCAGGGGACAATTTTGCCCGCTTCCAGCAAATCTCTCAAAATAACCAAATCTGCTTGATTGTGAGTCAGGATCAAACATTTCACCTTGCGGCGACTCATGAGCGAAATCAACGGCCCAAGGAATAACATCACCTGAAACAGTCGCGTTGTTGAACCACCGATGAGGACATAGGTTCCCGTGCGCGTCAAAATTGGCAAATAATCAAAGACCGATCGATACGCCGCCGCATCCAAAATCAAATCATACCGTTGTCCAGTTTTAGTCACATCCGTTTGCGTGTAATCAATAATGTGATCTGCCCCGATCGATCGCACCATATCCATTTTTTTCGTGCTACAAACCGCCGTCACCTCAGCCCCAAAAGCCTTCGCAATCTGCACTGCAAAAGATCCCACGCCACCCGATGCTCCATTAATTAAAACCCGTTGTCCTGCCTGAATCTGACCATATTTGCATAATGCGTGAAGTGCCGTCAGTGCCGCCCCCGGAACCGCTGCGGCTTGTTCAAAGCTGATATTTTCAGGTTTGATTACCAATGCGTCTTGCGGTACACAAACATATTCTGCAAAAGCTCCAAACCCACACCCAGAGATGTCACCGAAAACCTCATCCCCAGGTCGAAACTGCGTCACATTCTGACCCACCGCCTCCACCCGTCCAGCAACATCCATCCCCAGCGTCTTGAATTTAGGCTGGCGGAGTCCGAACGCGAGACGAGCGATGAAGGGCGTTCCACGCATCAGATGCCAGTCCCCTGCATTCACAGAACTCCCGTGGACTCGCACCAGGACACCATTGTCTTTTACCGTAGGCCGATCGACCTCCTCCAGACTCAAGACATCCGGCGAACCATACTCCGTTTGAACGATCGCTTTCATGGTGTTACCTTTAGACTTATACTGTAAGATTAACTTACACCGTAAGTTTGTCAAGATAGCGATTACCAGTAAATTGGGTCTAAAGCCCCGTCCTTCGCTCGACGGCTTTAATTATCCAGATTAATTTTTTTCTCGTTTCCGACAATCATTATTAATAACATGGTAAGATAGATGAATACTACAGGTAGAATAACCGCTGGCACAAATGGGTAGTCAATCCCAAAATGACTGGCTAGGAAATAATAATGGTTAGTGGGTGGCGAAAACCACGAAAGAGAGGAAACTCTCGCTTCGCTTGGGGAGATAAGCCCTCTGGGATTGCCTAAGTTAGGCTCGAAACACAGGTTCTATTGAACGGGTTTTTAGTTTAAGTAATGCCGAAAGGATAGGCAATTTAAAGGTGTATCGGTGAACCAAGAATCCCCGCGCATTCATGCCGGGGAGTGTCAAAAATTGGAAACACGAGATGCCTAAGACGATCGACTCCGATGCCACATCTCCTACCCCGTTAAGCCGGGAACGGGTGCTACAAGCTGCCCTCCGTATGGCTGACGAGGGCGGGATTGAGGCACTTTCTATGCGGAAATTAGCACTCGAACTCGGTGTTCAGGCGATGTCGCTGTACAACCACGTCGCAAATAAGGATGACATTATTGATGGCATTGTCGATCGGGTGGTGAGCGAGATTGAAGTGCCGGACTTCAGCCTAGATTGGAAGATGGCCATGCGACGGCGATCGATTTCAGCTCACGAAGTCCTATTGCGGCATCCTTGGGCGACGATGCCATTAGTGTCCCGAATCAACGTGGGCCCTGCAATGTTGGGCTATATTAATGCGACTTTAGGATGTCTGTTTGAGGCGGGTTTTTCGTTGGAGATGGCGGATCATATTTGGAATGCGATCGATAGTCATATTTATGGGTTTACCCTTCAGGAGTTGAACTTTCCAGTCGAGACTGAAAACTATTCCGAAGCGGCCAAAATCGGACTTCCACTCATTTCCGCTGATCTATATCCATACATGAATACGCTCACCCATGCGGTTATCGAGAAACGGTATGACGGCATTCAGAATTTTGAATTTGGGCTGGAATTGATTCTTAACGGACTTGATAAATTTCGAGTTTGATATCAATTCCGGTTACAAGGACTTATGATATGGAGGAGACGGCAGTGCCGTGTCCCTACCCAAAATATTGTAGGGACACGGCACTGCCGTCTCCTAATTTCAAATAATAATTCCGATGTTACCGAATTTGATATGATTATCGAAACTTGCGATCGCATTCTTGAATTGGCACATCATTAATACTAGCTTCACGTCTTCGCATCAACCCATTTTCGGCAAATTCCCACTGTTCATTACCATAAGCGCGATACCAATAGCCAGAATCATCATGCCACTCATATTCAAAACGCACAGAAATTCGATTATCTGTAAAACTCCACAGTTCTTTTTTTAAACGGTAGTCTAATTCTTTTGCCCATTTGCGCGTTAAGAAAGCTTTGATTTCTGCCCTTCCACTGAAGAATTCGGCACGATTTCGCCACTGTGAATCTTCGGTGTAAGCTAAAGCTACTCGTTCTGGATCGCGACTATTCCAGGCATCTTCTGCGGCTTGAACTTTTGCTTTAGCAGTTTCTAAGGTAAAAGGTGGTAGAGGTGGTTTAGTTTCCATTTTGATTCAGTGATTATTGCTGAAATGATGTAGCTTTTTTAGGACTTACGCATGGGGTCCCAGAAACCGGGTTTTTTATAGAATCTGTGGGTCAAAACGAAGTATTTTCGTCAAAAAACCCGGTTTCTTTGATTGGGTGCGTAAGTCCTGATTTTGAAGCTTAAAAATTGAACAAGAGATTTAGTATAGCTCATTAGGATAAGCAAGAGTAACCGTAGGGTGCGTCGCCATCGACAACCCTGAATAAAAATCAACAATCTCACAGCGACGCACCTTAAAAAATCGTTGAAGAAGCAAACCTAACAATAATGTACTTGTATTAAGGAAAAATAACGCATTCATTCCCACATTCCCATTTCGGATATTTCTGCATAATGCGAGTGTAAATTTCTGATTCTACAAACTCAGTTAACCAAGTCTGCAAATGTGGCAATGGCTGTTCCTGAAACCATCCTAAATCGGTATGAGCGAATTGACGAACAAAAGGTGCGATCGCCATATCTGCCAAAGCCACACGATTACCAAATAAATACTTGGTCTTCCTTAACCGTGCGTTGAGCATTTCCAGATACAAATAACCTTCAGCCCGGTGAACAATTGCCTCGGTATTTTCATAACGATTAGGGTATTTATAGCGGTCAAGATGATATTTAAAACCCCGATCGCATTTATCGACCAATTCCAGCATTTCTGCAACAGAACCTTCCTGTGGCATCAACCATTGTTCAGGATCGTGTTGCAACAGAGCCCAAAACATGATATCAATACTCTCGTCTAATACCCGGCCATTGCGATCGACCAATACAGGCACCGTACCTTTCGGCGAAACATCCAACAATTCCCGTGGTTTATCGCGCAAGACAACCTCCCGCAACTCACACACCATCCCGATCGCAACTAACGCCAAACGCGCCCGCATCGCATAGGGACAGCGGCGAAAAGAATACAAAATTGGGTAGTTTGAAACGCGATCAGATTGTGATATCATCTAGTTTTTCCTGAGCATCATAACGCGCACCGATATGTTTTTGATTGCGACTATTCGCCAACTCAACCTGACGTTGCCTCTCCGATAAACCTTGTTTTTGTGCTTCGGTTTTCGTACCATAACAATAAGGACAACTCACGCCAATCACAAATAACTCTGAAGTCCGATCTTCTCGACTAATCGGGTGGCCACAACCACGACAAAGTTCATAATCACCGGGTTTTAATCCCTGTCCAACTGTCACACGTTCATCAAACACAAAACATTCACCTTCCCAGCGACTTTCTGCTTCCGGGACTACTTCTAAATATTTCAAAATCCCGCCTTCGAGATGATAGACTTCATCAAAACCTACCTTACGCAAAAATGCCGTAGATTTTTCACATCGAATCCCACCTGTACAAAACATCGCTACCTTGGGTTTATGGTGTAAAGCAGTTTCTTGTTCCACCCATTCAGGTAATTCAGAAAAACTTTTTGTTTTGGGATTAATCGCACCTTTAAAAGTCCCGATCGATACTTCGTAGTCATTACGCACATCAACCACGACAACATCAGGATCATCAAGCAGTTTGTTCCACTCTTCGGGCTTGACATATTGACCAGCCATCTGGTTTGGATTGATGTCAGGTACACCCAGAGTAACGATTTCGCGCTTCAAGCGTACTTTGAGGCGGTAAAATGGTGGTTTTTTCGAGTACGATTCCTTGTGTACCAGATCAGCAAAACGGGCATCACTTCGCAGAAATGCGAGCACTGCATAGACATTTTCGGGTGTACCTGCGATCGTCCCATTGATGCCTTCTTCAGCAAGTAGAATAGTGCCAACGACTTGATTGGCTTCGCAGCAGGTTAGCAGCGGTGCTCTGAGATCGGCAAAATCGGATAGTTCAACGAACTTATATAATGCAGCAGTTAAGAAATCAGCCATCTATCTTAGAATTTATTCAAACTGAAAAAACAAATCAATACTATAATATCATTCCATGTCTGTTTATCCGATAATATTTAAAATAAAGTTAATTTAATCAATCTTTTTTATGGCATCTAATGTTTTGAGGAAGTACGATCGCAAATTGCGTCCCTTCCCCTAATTTAGACGTGCAAATCAGCTCTCCTTGATGTTTATCTCGCACAATTTGATAAGCTATAGACAATCCTAGACCTGTGCCTTTGCCGACAGGTTTTGTAGTAAAAAAAGGATCGAATATTTTGGGTAATAAATTTTCAGCTATACCGAATCCATTATCTCGAATTCGGACGATCGCACAATTTTTGGCGGTCATTTCTGTGGAAATCAAAATAGTTAGCTTGTTGTTTGTGCGATTGGTCTGTAATTCTTCAATAGCGTCGATTGCATTACTCAAAATATTCATAAAAACTTGATTTAATAAACCAGGATAGCACTCAACTTCAGGCAAATTACCGTAATTCTTGACAACTTCAATGGCGGGTCTTTTATCGCTTGATTTTAGACGGTGCTGTAAAATCAGCAAAGTGCTTTCCAAACCGGAACGAAGGTCAACTTCCTTCAATTGTGATTCATCTAGTCGAGAAAAATTTCGCAAATTTAGCACAATATCTTTGATACGATTGGTTCCTTCTTGCATAGAATTTAGCATTTTTTCCAAATCCTCTTTCAGAAAATCCATATCACAATTTTTTAAAGATTGCTGAATTTCATCCGTCGGATGGGGATAGTATTTTTCGTAGAGATTAATTATTGCTAGCAGTTCTTGAATATATTCTTTAGTACAGATGATATTACCATGAATAAAGCTGACGGGATTGTTGATTTCGTGGGCAATCCCAGCAACCATTTGTCCTAAACTTGACATTTTTTCAGTTTGGACTAATTGCGATTGAGTTGTTTGCAGGTTATAAAGAGCTTGTGAAAGTTCTTTGGTGCGTTCTTTGACTCTAATTTCTAGTTCTTCGTTAGTATTTTCTAAAGCTGCGAAAGATTCCCGCAACTGCTCGGCCATACAGTTGAAAGATCCTGCTAAAATTCCTAGCTCTTGAACATTTGAGTCTGGCACTTTTTGGTCTAATTTTCCCGCTGCGATCGCTTCAGAGGCGGTGACAATAGTAAAAATAGATTGGACAATGTGGCCAGAAGTCCAAAATCCTAAGTAAACTGCTAGTAATAGCGCTCCCGCACACAGCAAAACTGTAGTGCGGGTATTGGCGTTAATTTGTTCTGTAAAGTCAGATTCTGGGACGACGACTACTACTAGCCAGTCTAAACCAAATTCATCTTGCCAAGGTGCTGTACGGACAAATTGGCGACGACCTTTCTCGGTAAATTGTAAGTTATGATTTTCTGTGATTTCCCGAAAACTACCAAAGATTTTATTCAAATAAGTAGCTGTAGATTTAATTAAAATATCGCTACTATTTACAGCATTAATTCTCTCCGCTTTTTTGTTAGTTATTTTAAAAGGATGTTCCTGAGACGAACTTGCTACCAGCATACCGTCGCGCTCTACAATAAAAATTTTACCCGAAGAACTAACTGCTATTTTTCGCAGATAATCGCTGATTTGAGAAAGGCGGATGTCAACAACCAAAACACCTTGTAAACTCTTATTATTGTAGATGGGATAGCCAGAAGCAATAGATAAAATTTCGGGAAAACCTTCCCAATTAGTAATTTTACTCCAAATCGGTTTTCTCGAACGGATGGCTTGTTTATACACCAGATCGTTCCGAGGCTCGTAATCATATACATACTCCAAATGAATGCGATTTCCTTGCCCATCTGTATGGTAACTGTGAGTTTTACCTTTAGTCTTGGCTGAAAGTTCATCAATAGCTATTTTTCCAGGATCGAGGAAATATCCAGAACCAACATAGTTACCTTGGGCTGAACTGTAGAAGATGTAGCCAACATTAAATACCTGCATTTCTTTCCAAAAAAAATGTCCTACTTTAGGAAAGTTTTGTAAGTCTAATTGTCCTAATTTAATAGCATCGGCATTAATTTGATTGATTTGTTGAGGTGTTGCTAGATAGGTGTCTAGGTGCTGATCGATGCGATCGCTGACTTCGCTACTGAGTCGATTTGCTAACTCGTTAATGGCTTTTTGTCCGTTGCGGAATGATAAATATCCAGTTAAACCTACGGCTGCGAAGATTTGTAGGACAAATGGAACGATCAGGAGGGTTTGCAGGGATATTTTTGGGATCGCTTGATTTGACAGATGAAGTTTACTAAAAGTTGTGGTCGGTTTTGGCATGGGCTGTATCTCGCAAATTTTGCGATCGGGCAAATAGAGGATAGTCCTAGAAAGCGATCATCCTCTATTTAACCATCATATTCTATCTTAGCAAAATTTATTGCTGCATTGAAGGAACATCAAAAAACCGACATCCTAAAGGATTTATGCGTACTGAAGCTTTTGGAGATCGCAGATTTTTTGAATTTCAGTAGCATTACGGTTGACTATCCCTAAATTTTATGAATTTATTTTAAATGCTAAATCCTTAACTACGATTTTGGGTGGGGTTCAGAAACCGGGTTTCTTCCTAAATCTTGGTGGGGATGCGAAGATTGTCGTAGAAACCCGGTTTCTTGGATTTGGATCGCGCTTATTGTGATTTGATTTTCCCATCCATAAAACGCTATGAAGCTACTGCAAAATCTGTGTACTGCCGCATTCCAGGTTCGTGAAATGCTAACACAATATCTTCCTTGGGAACTCCTGCGCGCACCAAATCCGTTGCAATTCCATCTTCTGTCCAGTCTTCTTCGATCCAGAATTATTGTACTATTTCCTCTACTTCTGTATTGACGACAATTAGCGGAAGTTGATGTCTGTTTACAATTAATTGAATCGCATCTTGAGTGAAGAAGGTATTATATGCGATCGCACTAATAGCCACGTAAAGTTTGCGATCGGGTGCTGTTTCTTCATTCTTCTGATTCGGGCAATTGTTGCTCGTATTGGGCTAGAATTTCTCGAACTGTTTCGGCTGCGATGTCTGATAGGTCTGATTTAGAATAGATAGTGACCAAAACGATGGAATCGCTAGTTTTGAGGTAATAAATAGCACGGTAGCCAGCGCTTTTGCCTTTTTGAATGTCGCTGTTCTTAATTCTAACTTTGAAAATTTCGTACTCCATTCCCGGAATGCGCGAGCCCGGAAGTTCCCCCGCTTGAAGTTGTTCGATTACAGGCTGAATGTCGTTGCGAATGTTGCGATAGCGTTTGGCTAAAGTTCGCAAATCTCTTTGAAATCGAGGGGTGAGTTCAATTGCGATCGGTTGCGGATAAATTGTCATCGATGCCGTCCCACAGTTGAGATAAGGGGAGAGTTTGTCCGGTAATTGCCTCATGGAAGCCTTGCTTAAGCCCTTCGAGGACTGTTTCAGTGGGGTCATCATCGCGATCGATGTCAGTATCTTGACGAATTTCTTGTTGCAGTTCTTTGAAGCGTCCTTTATAAATATCTTCCCATTTATCGGACTGCAAGAATTTGATGAAAGCTAAAACTTCTTGTTGTTGGTCTGGCGATAAGACCTTCACATTTTCCAAAATGGCTTGTTCTACGGTCATAATTATCCCTTTTTTTGATTGTTATTCTACAATCTAGTAAGAACATTATATCAAACGGGTAGTCTAACAGCAATTCCGGGTTTGGAGGCGATTGGCGGGGGTTCAGAAACCGGGTTTCTTCCTGAATCTGGGTGATGATACATAAATTATCGCAGAAACCCGGTTTCTTGGACTTTGGGTGGGGGTTCAGAAGCCGGGTTTCTTCCTAAATCTGGGTGATGATGCGTAATTATCGCAGAAACCCGGTTTCTTGAATTTTGGGTGGGGAGGTAGAAACCGGGTTTCTTCCTGAATCTGGGTGATGATGCGTAAATTATCGCAGAAACCCGGTTTCTTGGACTTTGGGTGGGGAGGTAGAAGCCGGGTTTCTTCCTGAATCTGGGTGATGATGCGTAAATTATCGCAGAAACCCGGTTTCTTGGACTTTGGCTATTCTTCAAAGGTTAAATGCTGGATTAATTTATCGCTAGTTAAGTCTTCTAAAAAGTAGCGATAAGCCTCTGCTGACTGAAATTGCGATCGCACTTCATCTATTTTAGGTAAACTTCCCCGGCGCAAATCAATATATTCTTGATAGCTGGAAAATTCCCAATCTTCT
>REAP01000173.1 GCA_004294385.1 Oscillatoriales cyanobacterium
TTGAAAAATCTGTAGATCGATAGTCATGATTTTTCTGCAATTTTTACGCTTATCATGCTTACTCATTATACTGTAATTGCAGTCAGAAGGTATTTGGTGTGAAGGGCGATTCCCTACGGGATAGCTACGCACGCGCGTACTCCGTAAAACGATCGCAGTGTTTGGTATTTGGTGTGAATGGCGATCGCCAGAGTACAAACATCGCACTGTTATTAAAAAAAATTAATCTTCTGGCAAATTCAATTGATTCCGAAGTTCAAGATCGTATTTAGCTTTATCCCAATTCCTGGCAACATTTTTTACCTGTTCTGGGAGTAGATTTTTCGCATCTCTAAGATTAGCCTGGAGTAAATCAGCATTAGTAAAATCAGCACCATCGAGAACAGCACCACTAAAATTTGTATCTATAAGATTAGCACCGTTGAGGTTAGCATTGCTGAGGTTCGCATAACTAAGATTAGCGCCGCTGAAATTGGCTTTGTTTAGTTTTGCACCACTGAGATTTGCACCACTGAGATTAGCTTTGTTAAGTCTTACATCACTAAGATCAACTCCACTAAGATTGGCATTACTAAGATTAGAATCACTAAGATTAGAATCACTAAACTTTGCTTTTGAAAAATCAGCACCACTGAAATTGGTAGCCCTAAGATCGGCAGCGAAAAATTTAACTTTAGAGAGGTTGGCTCTGGAAAAGTTAGCTTTAAAGAGTTTGGCTTCAGTTAAATCAGCGTTAGTTAAGTCAGCATTGGCAAGACAAGCCTCATAAAAGTTAGTTTTAGAAAGGTTAGTGCCGCTGAGATTAGAGTTTACCAATATAAAATTGGAAAGTTTCGCACTTCTCAAAAAATCTAAAACATGATTTTTTCGCTCTGTATCGTTTCCCAGTCTGCGTAATACCATCACTGTATTAATACGGGCTACTTGCCTTATAGAATTATCAGTCATTAAATCATTCAAATCTTTATTAAGCAGCAGTTCTGTTCGATACTCCTTGTGGACTAAAAGATTCGATATTCGGTCAAAATAATCTCTGACTGACTCCTCTCGTAAATTTTCAGATGCTTCCTTGTTTTCAATTTCAGCGCGCATCGCATCTCGATCTTTTTCCGCGCTTTGAAATCGCAGAATAACTAATGGAATTGCCAATGTACCAGCCAGGAATAGCCAATCCCAAAGCGTCTTTCCTGATTGAAAATTCTCAGTTTCTTTTTTGATCTTTATGAGTTTTCCAGTTCTAGGGTTTACTGCTTCTTCTACAGATGCCGATTTGTTAGATGTTTCCCCAAAGCCACTCCATTCAAACTGATATAAAATCGGAAAAATAAACGACATCAGTAGGAATAAAACTACTACTAAAATATCCCGTTTTTTTATTTTTTTCATCAATTTTCTAGATCATAGAATACTTTGAATTCTTCACATAGTAGGCGGCTCTATAAATTTCTTTAGAGCACTAAGGAACTTACCACTAAGATTCATAAAATCCTCCCACTTAAAGCCGCCAAATTCATCTCCCCAACCATGTGGCAGGAATACTTGGCGATCGTCGATTTTGAACCATTCTGCCGATTCGTGAAGCTCCAGACTTGCCACGAGGTTTGCAAAAGCGTGTAAGCCATCTGAGGGTGTTACGATCGCTGACAGCTTTACTGTATTATTAATTGTTAACCCAACCTCCTCACCTTGTTCTTGAGAATGAGGTAAGGATGGACATCTAAGAGAGATCAAAGCTTTTTCGTTATCGATTCTACGGATTAAAAAGCTATAACCTGGCTTATAGGATAGTCTTTTTGCTAACTCACCCAATAGCATAAAATTTTCTTCCATGATCTTCACTGTATTGTTTTATGAGTAATTAGACTAGCATTAGCTGGCTTATTCTAACATTTCTGCCTACTTATTTATGTTTTGCGTAATGTAGATTCAGGGATTGAGTGGGGGAGAACGCGACGACATAACAACGCTGTGCTGTACTCTAGGCTGGCAATCAAAAATAGTTCGCATTGTGAAGAATACATCAAGACTACTTGTTCCTTCAGTACACCCATCATGAGTAATATGTTCTGTAGGAGCTATATAAGCCTCTCCTGGATTAACTCTCAATTTGACGACGGGATAATTTGGGAAAAGCTGCATGAATGCCAGACAAATTTTTGAACTACCTGAAGTTTTACTAACTACATTACCATCAGTCTCGGAAACCAATCTATACAACTGGTCAATTGATAAATTGATGAACAAGAAATAGCGCGGTTCAGAGCCAAGATTGATCGAGATACGATGCAGCGATGATCCACGTTGATTGTCAATGTGGAGACCGACCCTACAATTATCGCTTCCAACAGTTACAGTCATCTGCTTAGGAGCATTCCACCCAATTCTATACTCACTTAATTCTGCACTTTGGATGCGGAGCGTCTCAATATACTTCTGAATTAGGTTAATACCTTTTCTTACCCTCTTTTTTTGCAAAACATCCTTCAACAAGTTATGGTTTTCTACATTACCTAACTCATTCAGATAACATAAAATATTTTGAGGAATATTCAGAATATTTACATACAGACTTGGCAGATTCTCAAGCTTACTGCTGAAGAGGATTTTTTGTTCCAGTGAAGTAAGTGTTCGCCACGGTAATCGAGGGACAATTGCATCACTACAATAAGGAGTCAAAGCTCGATCGGTTGAAACACTAGCCTGTTCTGTTCCTGAACTTAAAAAAAGGCGATTTTCCCAAGTGATGTCATTATAATTTAGAAGTATTCTTACCCCTTGAATAAGCTGATCCATGATTTTTTCCTTTAAATTAACACAATGAAATCAGAGCATCAATGACTTCCTCTGATGCAATCGACGCAATAGAATCAGAAGTAATATGTTTATGCTGGGCAAACCGAAAGCCCCATTTTTTTGGCTTAGTTGGTCCAAAAATACCTACTCCTCGTACACGAAACAAGTCGGCAACATGAAGCAAACAGGAATCAATACCCAAAAAAAGGTCAGCAACACTTAGTAAAGCAAATGACAATCTTAGAGGAATGCCGCATACGTCAAAAATTCTATTTCTATGATATGCCGATTCCAAAGGTAAGTTGTGACACATTCCTACAATAATAACTATGTAGTCAGTCTGAACTGACAAAAATTCATCTATTGTCTTCAGGAAATTGTCAGATGACCACATTTTTCTTTGCTTAGTATCTGTGTGTAAAATTAGTAGTTTATTTTTTGTCATATTTTTTTTCAGGTCATGGACTAGCTTTAAATATTTTTGTTCGATAGAGGGAGGATTACTAAAATCTTCAATCTTAATCTTAGGATTGAAAAAATGATTTACAGAAAAAAGAGTATCAAAACAATTAACAGCTTCTGAAAATTTATAAGTGAATCTAGAATGAAACCCCACAGAAACAGAAGGTGATATTTTTTTAACTAAACGTTCTAAATCAGGTGAAGTCCATAAACAAAGAGATATAAACAAGTCACAGCCACTAGCTTCTTCAGCTAATGCTTCATAATCAAACGGTGCTAATTCTCTTCCTATTTTCTGCATTACATGAGTACCTAGAACTCCAAAAGTTTTTATAAACCATACAGATTCAAAAACAATATCTGAGAAAATCTGCGTGTACGCTTCATCTACAACAATCAGTGATAAGCGACCGTAAAAGATGTTAGAAAGCGCACGAAGTGCAGGCAATGCAACAATATGATCTCCAATGCCATTAGCCAAAAAAACTACTGGTCGCCTAAATTTTTGAACATCTAGCATAAATTACTCCGACCTGCCTTAACTACAAAATGTAAATTATCAACAGAAGCACTAACTAAAAGCTTGCCCGCATCAGTTAACGCTTCAGACTTGATTAAACCTTGATAAGCTATATCAGCAAAGCCAAGTGTTTCAACCCAATAACTTTCAGCTTCAGAGTACAACTTTCCAGATGAAAACCAAGGAGAAGATACAAGTTTAGCCCATACAGCCGCCCCGGCCGAAAAGGTCATCAAAGCATGAATCACCTGTCTAAGAGGACGGTTTCTGTTTTTCCAAGGAGAGAAAACCTCTGGTGAATTTCCGTCTGTTGTGTAAAGACGCACATTTTTTTCTATTAGATTAACTTTGGTATGAAAAAACTCATGCACCATTTGTACGCACAAGTGGCATTTTTCTTCCATTCGATCGGCTTCTGGATCGAAATCTTGCCAAGCCCAACCAGGCAACTGTGATACAGAACCAGCTTTCCGTGTAGTTGGAGAGTAACGAGGTAAGACAGTGTACACCTTCATCACGCGACTCATGCTGACACCAAGTCCAATATCTAGGAATCCAAGCATATCCAAGCAGAGGCGGATTTCATCATGCCTGGTGCTTACAGCCGAAACATCGTGCAGATCACCTTTTTCAATGAAATTAAACTCATTTCCCGCTGCTGCTGGTTGAGTGATTGCTGTGGAAATACGAATTCCTGACCGTGTAAAGCTGTCTGGCAACCAGGTTATGCGATCGGATTTATCATCAATTAACACCTCAATTGCTTGTTCTGTAATTTCTGCAAGATTGCTATCTTGCGTCACAGCCCCCGCTCTAGCTAGCGTAGGAAAACAAAGAAGAGAGCCAGGAGTGACTTTCACGTTTTTGAGAGGTTCTAAACCTAAACTCAAACCCCCACTCAGTGGTGAAAACAGAGTATAAAAATTAATTAGGAAGGCCTTAATGCTAGCAATATCACCACTGACGTAAGCTTGGAAAAGCGATCGAGATTTTGCTTCAAGTTCCCGATATTGCAAAAACAAACCGCTCAACATATTCACATCATCGCTTTGTTGGAGAAGCGCCACAGCTAGCTCATAACCTTGATTGCTGAGAATATACAGCATGGCTATGTGTCGAGTAGCTGACTCCTCGACATATTTAATCAACGCATTTTGGTAGAATAGTTGAGTGTCATCTAGCTTACAGGTCAACTCCAAGTCAACAGTTTCAATCTTAGTCTCTTGCTCTGCACACACGATCATAACGCAACGTATTTATGAGATAGCTGATAGTTCAGTGGATAAGTAATCTTTGATATGATCGATGAGAATTATTAGATCTTCACAATAAATTGATTCCCGATTAAAACCATGCTCGGAACTGTAACGATGGGGAAGATATCCGCCACCACAGATATCAAATAAGCGACAATCAAAGCACTTTTGAGGTGCAGAAGACTGCTTGTTAGATAGTGCTGTGACCAGAGGCAAAGATTCTAAAGCTTCAATCGGATGAGAATTCAGTGACATACCTGTTTTGGTAGCACCATGATATGCAGTTTTCAGAACATCTAGTCCGTGATAAGTGCCATCAGTCTCAACCACAATGACTCCATCACTCAATGCCCCATAGGAATCATAGCCTCTCTTTCCACCCATTAAAAGCTTCATGATAGTTCTGAATATACGAACTTCCATCTTAGTTTCTGAAGCTAACCAATAATCGAAAAGAGCGGATAGCCATCGACCAAAAGTTCCTGGGGGATACTTATCGTAGGGAAAAGTATCATAGTTGAAGTCTGGCAGAAGAAAATCTATAGCAGTGGTGTTTAGTTCCTCAAAGAATGTCAATAGCTCATAAGGATCTATTTCAGGATTCGCAACTGTGAGAAAACCTCCAAACACAGACCCTCCAGACTTGGGATTACGCAGCTTTTCTACACCAGCGATAATCTGCGAAAAGCTGCCACGCCCTTTGGCATCAACTCGCATAAGATCGTTCCATTCTTGCGGCCCGTCAATACTCACACCTGCACGCACTTTGAAGTCTTGAAATACCTGTACAATGTCATCGTCTACCAGCGTTCCATTCGTTTGAAGTCCGAACTTGATATCAGCTTCAACATCCTGAAAACTACTTCGCAAGATAGTGAAAAACTCTCTAAGTTTAGAAGCTCCTAGTAGCAGAGGCTCACCCCCATGAAAGACCACAATAAGCTGCTTTAACTTACGCTCGCGAACATAGCTACTGAGACGATCCGCCAGAAGCTGGATCGTCTCAACGCTCATCAAAACTGGCTGCTCTCTCCAAGTTTGATCTGGGTGCTCATACATATAGCAATAGGAACACTTGAGATTGCAACGACTCACGATTTTAACTACAACAGTTGTTATAGGTCGGACTTCGTAGAACTCAGTTCTTTGGGGTAGAAGCAACTCAAGTGACATAAATTTTCCTTCAAAACTATACTGTAGAACCAAAATCATTCTTGGCTAAAAGACTTCCCAGCCAAGCGCCGTCTCTGTAATAATCTGAATTTAATCAGTAGTGTGACTACTGAAATCAGCCCAGGCAATTGGCTCTTTACCCATACGTTCGGCTTGAATCGCTTGAATCGCAGCTACAACTTTTGGATTAATTTTCTGTAACTGTTCCTCTTTCAAACCATTAACTGCGATTTCAGCAAGAGGTTTAGAACCAAGATAAACTGTCATTTATTTGCCTCACACATTTGATTGATTTAGCATTGTTCTATTATTTGTGGAAACTAAAGATTTGTCCAGCACAAAAAAGTTCAATTTTGCCTACAATTTTTCTCTGTTTCATTTTATTTAATTTATTTTTGTACATTTTTGTACAAAATTGTTCTAAAAAGCGGATAAATGTGTATAATACATAAAAACTTCACATATCCCTTATCCGATGAACCTAAAAGAAGCTTTAAAAATCGCGGATAAAATTGTCTTCGAGAGAACAGGCCAACACCTTGACGATTTACAAGCAGCGGTACTCCAGGGAACTCTAGAACGTGAGACATACAAGCACATAGCCAAAGACTTTGATTGTTCGGAAAGTAGTGTTCGGAAAGTGGGAGCAGAATTATGGGAAATACTTTCAGAAGAGTTGGGAGAAGATGTTAGTAAAACAAATTTACGATCGGCAATAGAGAGATTGCAAGTCTCCTTATTTTCATCACATTTTGCACAAAACGTCAGCGAACAACACATCAGTAGTATTTTCAACATTTGTGGAGAAGGAAGACACCCACCAGAACAAAGAAACTCACACCCACCAAATCAAGAAACAGCTAACTCAAAACAACCTGAAACTCTACATCAAGATTTAAGCGAAATGCCGGAGTTGGGTAATTTCTTCGATCGCACATCCGAACTCCAAACCCTCACAACCTGGATTCTACAACAAAACTGCCGCCTCATCACCCTCACCGGCATCAGCGGCATCGGCAAAACAACCCTAGCAGTACAACTCGTAAAACAAATCAAAGACGAGTTTGAGTACGCAGTTTGGTGCACGCTAGACGAATTCCCCACCATCGATAAATTTCAATCTAACCTAATACAGCTTTTTTCCAATTCAGAAAACCTAGATTCATCACCAACCAACCAGAAACGCTTACCGCTGATTAAATATTTACAAAACCATCGCTGTCTAGTAGTCTTGGATGACGTTCACAACCTTTTTTGTAGCGGCGAATTGGCAGGAAAGTATAAACCCAAATACGAAGAATATCGCTCTTTATTCAAACAGATAGAAAAATTATCCCATCAAAGTTGCTTTCTGCTAGTCGGTTGGGAACCGCCGAAAGAAGTTCCTCAACTCACCAGCGAAAATACTCCCATTCGTACCTTACAACTGACTGGTTTAGACACCGCAGCCGCACGGGAAATCCTCAGAGATAAA
>REAP01000019.1 GCA_004294385.1 Oscillatoriales cyanobacterium
CTCTGGGGCTAATTCCACCACCAAACCAGAGGCAAAAGGAGTGTAAGCAACCGTTGCAACTGACAAGAAAAACAAGCCGACAACAGCTAAAAATAGATTACCAGTTGTTACCATTCCCGTCAAGCCGATCGCAATAAATCCAATGCCCCAAAGCAAAGCAGAAATCATCAAGGCTCGCGGACAAGAAAACCGTCTCAAAGCCCTCGCAATCGGCATTTGTAACGCCACAGTTAAAAAAGTGCTAAAAGCAAACAAAATGGTAATTGTAGCTGTTGAGAAGCCTTTTCCAGACGCATCCACCGAGACAAAGTTGGTAAAGTAGAGCGGCATCGTAGTTTGGATTTGGGCAATATATAAAGTAAACATCGTGTTGACAACGGCATAGATCAACAAAGTGCGATCGCTCAACGCCACCATCCAGCCATTTTGCTTACCATTTTTGCCTGTCTGCACCGTAGTAGAGGGTTTGTAGGTTTCAGAAACTGCGCCCCAAACTACCGCAAAAAATATCACAAACGAGATACCATCAATCACAAAGAGCGATCGATAATTCCCGGTTAGCGCAATCAAAAAACCGCCCAGAATAATCCCCACCTGCAAACCCAAATTATCCGCTAACCGCGTCAAAGCAAAAGCTTCCTGTCGCTGTTCCCCATCTGCTAAATCCGCCACCATACTTTCCGTTGCCGGCCAATACAAACCCACACCAAAACCCATCAGTAAATTCGCCACAACTAAGCTGGGGAAATCATTTGCAGCCGCCAACATGAAACAAGCCACAGCAGAAATAATTGCTGACAGTAATAAAGTTCGTCGCCTTCCCCATTTTGGAGAATCCGAAAAAGAACCGCCCAAAATTCGACCAAATATGCCAGAAATGGAACCGCTTCCCAAACCAATGCCAACAGCAGTCGCAGATAAACCGACTTGAGAGACAAAATATATGGGCGCGTAAAATAGGGTAAAACCACTGCCACTTTGGGAGAGGAATCTGCCAGTGGCGAGAATCCATACTTGAGACGAAAGACGGGGAAACCAAGATGGCAATTTAGGCACTTTCAATAAAAATTATGAATCAATTACACAAAAGTTAGCATTAAATTATAAATACTTAACACGATTTGAGAAAAAAATTGGTTAAGCTCTAAAAAGAGGCAGAAAAATTTTAAGAGGTTCAGTTATGACAGCTATTACAACATCAAGAGTAGAATCGATCAGACCGCGCTGGCAAGCGATTGTGATGGTAGCATTAATTTTTTGGATCAGCGGCAGCCTGATTGTCGATTTAGTAATTATGCCCAGCTTATATGTGTCTGGGATGATGATATCTCCTGACTTTGCAACGGCAGGAAACTTAATGTTCTGGGGATTCAACCGCGTTGAGTTAATTTGTGCAGGTTTGGCTGCGACTGGTTTGATGGTTTTGAGCAATCTTGGCAATGGCTTTGGCAAGCGGAGTCGCACAGCAATTATATTATCTTTGGTACTTCTGGCGATCGCCCTGATTGACACCTACGCTCTGACACCACAAATGAGCGCCTTGGGAATGCAGCTAAATCTGTTCGATGCAGCAGAAGTTCCCACCGGTATGAATCTACTACACAAAGGCTATTTCGCTCTGGAAGCAGTCAAGTTGGCTGTCGGTGGCACACTGCTTACCTGGTGCTATCAACATCAAGCTTAATCCACAAAACACTCAACCGTCTTATATCTTAGTCCGCGCAGGCGGACTTTGTTTGTGTAGAAGCGGTTTCAACCGCCTAGTCTATCTCTTCCGGCACATCAGCTTTCGGCCACAACAAACGCACACCCATCACCGCAAATCCGATCGCAGCTATCCCCTTTACCAGACTAGCAGGTAACACCTGGGCCGTACCTTGACCAACCACAACACCAATAAAACTCGCCAAAAGTAGCGCTGACGCAGTGCCGAAAAACACAGCCCGTGGCGAAGAGCAACTGCTACCAAGGGCGATCGCAGCTACCTGACTTTTGTCTCCCAATTCTGACAAAAACACTGTAATAAAAGTTATTCCTAAAAGTTGCCAATCCATGTTTCTTTAGTAAATATAGTTTCGGGTAACAGACAACTAACCAAACACTTCCCACAGCAATATCGCCGAAATCGCCAGTAAAATCACTCCGGCTGCTCTCTCCAAAGTTCTCGGATCAATCCGACTTGCTAGCCATCTTCCCAGCAAAACTCCCAGCAAACTCGTCGCAATCAAAGCCGAACCGGCACCAGCAAAAACGATCCAAGGATTGTGAGATTCAGCCGCGATCAGCAGAACCGCAATCTGTGTTTTGTCTCCAACTTCTGCCAAGAAAATAGTGACAAAAGTAGAGGCAAAAATAGCCCATTCTTTCTGGCTAACTCCCTTTTTTTCTGAAGATAAATCGGGATTTGAACTTACTGAAAATTCTACCGATTCTGGGCTGAATTTTGGGAAAATCTCAGGAGTGTCTGTCAGTTTTAGTTCTAGCTGTTTCGATAAGTCAGAATTAGGACTTACTGGCTCAGAATCAGACAAATTTGGCGGTACAGAATCAAGTTTCACGGGCAACTTTGCTAAACGTTATTATTTTAACTGATCTAGAATTTAGCCATTACTGACTAGACATCGGCCAGATTTCTTGTGGAACAGGCATCCTATTTCTTGTGGAACAGGCATCCTATTTCTTGTGGAACAGGCATCCTATTTCTTGTGGAACAGGCATCCTATTTCTTTTGTGGAACAGACATCCTATTTCTTGTGGAACAGACATCCTATTTCTTGTGGAACAGGCATCCTGCCTGTTCAAAGCTGGCTTTTCTGGAGATTTATACTGATTAAGTGCCGTAAGTGCGATCGCCCGCATCACCCAACCCAGGTACAATAAAGCCCTGTTCGTTGACTATTTCGTCGATCGTTGCCGTGTAGATATTCAAAGTCGGATACTCTACACTCAGGCGCTTCAGAGCAGCAGGAGCAACCACCACAGAAATAATCCGAATCAAACTGGGATCTACTCCCCGTGAAGTCAACTCCTGCATTGTCGCCATAATCGTCCCGCCAGTCGCCAGCATCGGCTCGCTAATAATCACCCGTGTTTCCGGGTTAAACTGCGCCGGCAATTTGTTTAAATAACAAGTTGGTTCCAGAGTCTCCTCATTCCTGGCGATACCCAAGTGGTAAACCGAAGCCAGCGGTACTACCGTCTGAATTCCTTCCAGCAGTGACAGCCCCGCCCGCAAAATCGGCACAACACATAAGGGAGCTTGTGGGTTGATAAACGTCGCCGGACATTCGCCTAAAGGAGTTTGCACCGTTGTTTCGACTGTCGGTAGCCAATCTCGAATGGCTTCGTAGGCTAGCCACCTTCCCAATTCTGTCATTGCAGAACGAAAAAGTACCGATGGGGTGCCTGCGTCGCGGGCGACTGCTAGCCAGTGCTGAATCAACGGATGGGGAGGAACGTAAACGCGGAGTTGCAGGGGCATTGGAAAATTGGGGGAATTTTGAGGTTTTAGGGATGTTGTGCGGTGCGGTCGATCGGGCGATCGCCCGCTCTGTCAACTTATCATATCCTGAACCGTATACAAGCCGTCCCTTAGAAGCCATTTACCACTTGACTTATGTCAACTTATTGAAAAAGTTTGCCAATAGTATTGACATAGATTAGCAATAACGCTATATTGATTTCAGTGTTCTCCTCTCAAAGGATCGGCAGACGGAAGCAGTCGGCAATGGTAGACTGCTCCCGCATTTTTTTTTGAAGCAGGGCATAGGGCATTGACTATTGGGCATAGGGCGTAGGACATAGGGCATAGGCATTATCGGTTGCCAAACTTCTTTCTGGAGCGATCGACTGTAAAATTATAAAAATATTAAGATTTTTAACCTAATGCCTGCCCCCACCCAATCCCAATTATTCTCCCCCAACTCCCGCGCGACAGCACAAGAGTTTGATGTGATTGTCATCGGTTCCGGTATTGGCGGACTCGTGACTGCAACCCAGCTAGCAGCTAAAAAAGCTAAAGTTCTCGTCCTTGAAAGCTACCTGATTCCCGGAGGTAGCGCTGGATATTTCGATCGCGAAGGCTACAGATTTGACGTCGGCGCCTCCATGATTTTTGGCTTCGGAGACCGTGGCACCACCAACCTGCTCACCCGCGCCCTAGCAGCAGTCAATGTCAGCCTAGAAACTATTCCCGATCCCATCCAACTTCACTATCACTTACCGGGCGGTCTGGATCTTGAGGTTCCCCAGTCTTATGACAAATACTTGCAAGAATTAGTTGACAGATTTCCTCACGAAAAGGAAGGAATCACCAAATTTTACGGCGAATGCTGGAAAGTCTTCAACTGTCTCAACGCAATGGAATTGCTTTCCCTAGAAGAACCGCGATATTTAATGCGAGTCTTTTTCCAAAATCCTTTTGGCTGTTTGGGATTAGTCAAATATCTGCCACAAAATACTGGTGACATTGCGAGGCGCTACATTAAAGACCCTGTGCTGTTGAAATTTATCGACATGGAATGCTACTACTGGTCTGTAGTTTCCGCAGACTTGACACCAATGATTAATGCCGGAATGGTATTTTCCGACAGACATTATGGCGGTATCAATTATCCGAAAGGCGGAGTCGGTCAAATTGCCCAGAAATTAGTCGAAGGATTAGAACAATGCGGCGGGCAAATTCAATACAAAGCTAAGGTTAAAACAATTATTACAGAAAAAGGTCATGCTGTCGGAGTCGAGTTAGCCACAGGCGAAATTTATCGGGCCAAACGGATAGTTTCTAATGCGACTAGATGGGATACTTTTGAGAAATTGTTGCCCGCAGCAGAGATGCCAGCTAGCGAGAAGAAATGGCAACAGCGCTATCAAAAAGCACCCAGTTTCTTGAGTTTGCACTTAGGAGTAGAAGCAGATGTAATCGCTTCTGGCACGGCTTGTCATCACATTTTATTAGAAGATTGGGACAAAATGGAAGCGGCGGAGGGAACTATTTTGGTGTCTATTCCTACGCTGTTAGATCCAAGTTTAGCGCCGGAGGGATTTCACATTGTTCATGCTTTTACTTCGAGTTGGATGGAGGAGTGGGAAGGGCTTTCACAGCAGGAATATGAAGATAAGAAGGAAGAAGCAGCAGGCAGAATTATCGATCGCCTAGAACAGATTTTTCCCGGTTTGGATGCGGGTTTGGATTATATGGAAGTTGGCACAGCCCGATCGCACCGTCGATTTTTAGGCCGCGAAGATGGCACTTATGGGCCGATTCCGAAACAAAAGTTAATGGGTTTATTGGGAATGCCATTTAATCGAACTTCGATGCCCGGTTTGTATTGTGTCGGTGATAGTACATTTCCGGGACAGGGTTTAAATGCTGTGGCGTTTTCTGGGTTTGCTTGTGCTCATCGAATTGCCGTGGATTTGGGGTTGTAGATATGTTAAATCCCCGACTTTTTCGAGAAGTCGGGGATTTGGCAGTTCAACATAATTCCTATAAATCTAACAGTTTTTCGAGAATAGAGTAAATGTCTTTTTTGTCACCATCTTTACGTCTCCCCAGTCCTACAACAACCACCATAACTCGATCTTGCTCGACTTTGTAAACAATGCGATAGCGCTGTCCAACGGCTCGGATACTGCGAAATCCAGATAAGTTATCAACAAGCGCTTTGCCTTGCTTCTCTGGTTCAATTTTGAGTTTATCGATGCGATCGCGCAGTTTCTCCTGTTCTCGTCTATCTTTAACTTCCGCCAACATTTCCACTGCCAACGGCGTAAGTTGGATGTCGTATTCGATTGAATTTGCTTCGCCTTTCATAGTCCCAGTCTGGCTTTAGCATTTTCCCAGGAAACGGTTTTGCCTTCGCCTGCTTGGGTGATGCTTTGGCGAAGTTTGGTAACGAATTCAATATCGGTGAGAATATCCAAGGTTTCGAGGAGTTCAGTCAAATGGTTGTAGCTGATTGCCGCCATAACGGGAACACCATCTTGAGTGATCACGATCGGCTCATCAGTGAGTTCTTGAAGTAGGTTGGGAAGCTGCTGCTGTGCTTGGGCAATGGTGAGTCGTTTGGACATGGCTTTATTGTACAACTTTATTAATATCATCAGCATTAAAGCAATACTAACTTTAATTTAGCACCTGGGTTCAAATACGGCGAATCAATTAAAAACCCGGTTCCTACTCAGAAACCGGGTTTTTTAACGGAAATTTTGTGCTTAGCAGTTTACCAGTCAATTACTGATCATAGCTGCCACCGACACCGATTTGGGTATTGTAGATTTTGGCATCAGTGATGACCATATTTTCCATTGATGCGCCGGATACATCTGTGGTGTTAATGATGGCGGCGGTGAGATTTGCCCGATCGAGGTCTGCATCATTTAAACTGGCATTAGTCAGGAAAACTGCTGTTAAGTTAGCACCTGTCAAGTTAGCACCAGTCAAGTCAGCGCCTTCGAGGTTAGCTTGATAGAGATTTGCTCCTTGCAAATTGGCTTCTCTCAAGTCAGCACCAATTAAATGAGCGCCTCTTAAATCTGCTCCCGATAAATCACACTTAAAACATTGCCCAGTTGCCAGTAACTGCTGAACCTCTGAAGAATTTTCAGCGCGGGCGGGGTTTGCCAACAGCAAGGGAGTAACTAGGAGAGTAGCAGCTAACAGATTCAGTTTCATAATGAGTGTCTCCTGGGTTGCTTCAGGTGTTTAAGTTTTTTGTTTATATTTCCAATTTTAGCACAGTTATTTTTGGAAGTTGCGATCGAACACATAGCTTTATGTGACATGGATCTCGATCGCAACTTCCAGTCTAGGCAGTGCCAAAATCTTCGCAAAACTTAACACTACCAAATTTAACAATATCAAAGTTTTAATACAGTAAATTTTGGTGGTAATAAATTCTATTTTAGCGAATAAAAGTAACATTGTTGTCTTTCTATGGATAGATATCAGCGGTGATTGGAGATGCGACATTAGAAAGTCAACGTTTTTGTTAATTTTCAGATAACCAATAACTAATAACTAATAACAGTCAACAGCGGTGCCCTGAGCGTAGTCGAAGGGTCAACTGTCAACCATCAACAGTATCATCCGCAGCTTCGATATACTGGCCGTCTAGAAGGAAAGCACCATTTTCAAAGCGAATGCCCCAATAATTGCCGGGACGCCGATCGAGCACAATACCCTCAGCGCCGATCGCAATTACATTCGCAGGGCGTAGCATCGGCATCCGTTCGGCGGTTTTCACGTAGGGTGGCATCGCCACAACTCGCACTTTTTGACCGATAGTAAATTCTTTTTCCACGATTTTTATTCTTTTTGTTTAGTTTCCTCGCCCCGGTTTGCAATCAGCAAAACCAAGTGCTTCGCTATCGAGAAAGTTAGCAATAGCCATTTCAACAACAATTTCGATCGGATAGTCAATTTCAGCAGCACGGGCAATCAGAGCCGCACGAATTCGTTCTGGAAGGTATTTAAGGATAGCTTCGGCATCGGCAACAGATAGTTGTTCCAGAGTTGTTGATTGCATGAGTTTAGCTTTCGGGTCGGATTTGAACGTTGTAGGGAGGCTCACTTGCTCTCAGAATAATGGCTTCTAGCTCTAATAATAACGCAGGGTTGCTCCAAGCCGATAGCGGGTGAATGGCGATGCGAACATCTTCCCAATTGTATTTGTCGAGCCATGCCCAGAGAAATGCTTTGTGTCCGCCACTAAATCTACCGCGCAAACTTTTGGTTTTGCCAATGTAAAGCAAGCCATCCATACGATGTCTAACAGCATAAAGTCCAGGGCGAGAGGGGATGCTATTAAAGTTGCGGCTGAGGGGTTGGCATTGCTCGAAGGGCGTGAAGGCAAGGGTGCCCTTGAATTTGGCGGGCTTCTTGTTGTATAGAATCGGGCATGATGAGGGACGATCGCACTTTACTTGATTTTATATTGAGCGATCGCCCATTCATTACCCACATCAACCTAAAGTTCAGATTCTTTGTCCATGCCAGGACTATTTTAAATACTCCTGCAAAAACTCGATCGGCTCAATCTAATTCACTCAATTTAGGTTCAGGTCGCGCTACAATTGTCAGTCGGGATGAAAACGGCCGATCTGAAAGTAGGGGATAGTTGGTATGGCTACAAGTCGTCGCATAGAGCGCGTAGCTTCAATGATTAAACGAGAAGTCAGCCTGATGTTGCTGAATGGCATTAAGGACGATCGAGTCGGTGCAGGTATAGTTAGCGTTACCGAAGTAGTTGTTTCGGGAGACCTTCAGCACACAAAAATCTTTGTCAGCATTTACGGTACTGATGAGGCGAAAGCCGAGACTATGGAAGGTTTGAAATCGGCTACTAGCTACGTGCGTAACCAGTTGGGCCAGCGGTTGCAACTGCGCCGGACACCAGGAGTCGCATTTCTCGAAGACCGTTCCCTGGAACGAGGTGATAAAATGCTGATACTGCTGAATCAGCTTTCTGTCGATCGCAAACCGGATATTTTAGATGACGAAGAATTGACAAATGATGATGATGATCTTGATGATGATCTTGATGATTTAGAAGCAGATGAGGATTAATTAGCATCTGAAGGCAGTCAACAGTCAACAGTCAACCCAACGACTGCGTTTATCCTGAGCCCAACGACTGCGTTTATCCTGAGCGTAGTCGAAGGGCTCAGGATAAACGCAGCCGTTGGCGCAGTCAACAGTCAACAGTCAACAATTCCCAATTTCCCATGATGATTGACAATCTTTCCTTGCCAGAATTAGTGGCCCAGATGTTCGTAGTGCGTGCTTCTGGTTACTTGTTTGACCACCAAATTCGCTATCCCGAATGGGAACCAACCGCCGACAAACTCCGCCATTACTTGGAAAATCTCGGTGTTGGCGGTGTGATTTTGGTCGGTGGAAGTGCTGCGGAATTGGCAATGCGATCGCACCAATTGCAGTCTTGGGCAAAATTTCCGCTGTTATTAGCGGCGGATATTGAGGAAGGTGTTGGCCAGCGATTCGCGGGGGCGACTTGGTTTGGGCCACCGATGGCAATTGCCGAAATCGCCAAGAAAAATCCTGAAGCGGCCGATCGATATGCCGAACAAATGGGCGCTGTGACTGCGATCGAAGCTAGGGCGATCGGTCTAAATTGGGTTCTCGCCCCAGTGGTTGATGTTAATAACAATCCCGACAATCCAGTAATTAACGTCCGCGCTTTTGGCGAGACACCGGAAATTGTCAGCAAGTTAGCCAGTGCTTTTATTCGAGGCGCTAGTTCGCACCCGGTTTTGACCACAGCAAAGCATTTTCCCGGTCATGGGGATACCGCCGTTGATTCTCACTTGGAATTGCCGGTTTTGCCGCATTCCCCCACTCGATTGGCTGAAGTTGAGTTGCCTTCTTTTGTCGAGGCGATCGCGAATGGAGTCGATGCTGTGATGACAGCCCATTTGTTGATTCCAGCTTGGGATGATGAGTTTCCGGCTACTCTTTCTCGCAAAATCTTGATTGGGAAATTGCGGGAAGAGTTGGGATTTCAGGGTTTAATTGTAACTGATGCTTTGGTGATGGGCGCGATCGCCAATAAGTACGGCGCTAATGAGGCTGCTGTTTTGGCGGCTGAGGCTGGTGCTGATGTTTTGCTGATGCCCCTTGACCCGGAAGAGGCGATTCGGGCTGTCTGCGAAGCTGTGACTCAAGGTAGGATTTCCATAACACAAATTAAGGAGTCTGTCAAGCGAATTTGGGAAGCCAAGCAAAAAGTTGGTTTGTCGATTTCTGACCCCCCCCAGCCCCCCCTTGCTAAGGGGGGGAGTAAGAATTCAGCATTAATTGACTTGAGCACCCTGTCAAATCCCGATGCAATGAAAACTGCTGCCAATATTTTGCGAGATTCCTTGAAATTTGGCGGAAATTTACCTTTACCGCAACCCCAAAAAAATCAGTTGTTGCGGAATTTGATTGTTGTAGATGATGTTTTGGGATGCGAGTTTTTGGGAAACCACACTCCGGCGATCGCCCTACCCGCACAGTTAGGTTACGAATTGCAACTTATTGACGATCGGGCTGGTGCGATCGGTGATACTGCTAATACAGATTCATTTTCTGCAACATTACTGCAAGTCTTTATTCGCGGAAATTGTTTCCGAGGAAGTGCTGGTTTGACCGAAGCCGCTCAGAATTGGTTTCACAAGCTATTAAAAACTGGTGAACTGCAAGCGGTGTTAATTTACGGGAGTCCCTACGTTTTAGAGCAATTTTTGCCACATCTGCCTCCGAGTATTCCCTATATATTCTGTTTCGGACAGATGTCAGCAGCGCAAGCCATCGCCCTAGAATTACTATTTGGCCGTGATTGAACGCAATTAGATCCAGATTCCCGGATTCATCAGTGGATCAATCAAATCTGAAAAATTTATAAACTTTTGTTAAGTTGGGACTTATGCTGATCGACTGGTTTCTTCGAGAAATCAAAGGTTTGAGGGCGAAGTATCCAGATTGAAGCTGAGAGTAATCCTTGCTTCCTTAATTTTTGTAAATATTTTGATTTATTTGAGGCTTATCTAAGCAAATTGTATCCATACATACAGAAAATAATTAATCTACGAATTAAGGAAGTTTAGACTATATTATTAGTAGGCAATACATTTTTTTAGTAAAACACTGAGGGCGCATTATGATTCAGTCCACTATCCACAAACTGCAATACTCTTTAGACGTTATCCAAGATGAAGCGCGCCACCTAGTGCATGATGGCGTACTCAGCCGTCAACAGCCCATCTATACCCTGTGCGAATTCATTCCGCCCCGCGAATGGTCTTGTGTCGAGTGCGAACTAGAAAAATGTGATTTCTTGTTGCGCGATCGCATCGCCGACCTGATCGGTTCTGAAAAATGGGACAATGATTAACCTACTAACTGCTTTTTTTTTGCATTACTCCTTGCAACAGCGTAGGAATAAATATTTTTCAGGAGGAAGACTTTTAGATGAAAAAATTTTAACTTAGTTTGTCAGAAACTCAAGATGCTTTAATCCTGATGCTTTTGGGCGCGTAAGTTTTCCAATTGGGTTCTAAGTGCCATCATTTGTGCAGTTAATTCTTGAATCTCTAACTGTAGTTCTGGCGTCGTCACCGAATCAGCGGATGAATCAGATTGCTTTGGCGAGACCGATTCGTTAGGGCTATTCTCCCGATCGCTTGGCCCGGAAAAGATGGTATCTACAAAATTTCGGGCTTCTCGATCAGTCATTTCGCCTTTTTCTAGCAACTCATCGGCTAGTATGCCTAAATCTGAATTCAATTTTTCCAGATTTTCCGATCGCTTTAGGGGATCTTGCAATGTCTCAATTAAAAAGGAAGTTGCACCCAAAGTTAGGTGAAATCCGGTTTGCAGCATTTGAGGCAGTTTTTCAGCATTCATTTAAAAAGTCCGCGAGTACGAGTCCATTAATCGCGATCGCCCCGAATTACGAAAATACTTCTTTGGGGGGATGGCTTTCTCTTGTGCTTATAACTAATTCTAGCATTACTTTGTAAATTTACAAATGTCAAATGTAAATTTTTGTAACAATACCGATAAATCTGGGAGCTTCAGGTTAAGCAATAATTAAGGATAAAGTGCATCGCCAGTAGAAGGGTCAAATACAAATAGTCGATCGAAATCAAGCTGAACACTTAGCCGATCGCCAGATCGCGATCGAACACCCGCAGCCACCTGCATCTGTATAGTAGTTTCTGGACTCAACATTGGCAAACTCGCCCGGATTAAAGTTTCTCGCCCCAAGGGTTCTACCACCTTCACCTCCACTTCAAGAGGTACTTTTTCTAAGGCCCAAACATCGCTTTTAAAATCATCATTGTCTGTCATTGATTTAGTAAAAACTTCTATATGTTCTGGACGAATTCCCAAATCAAATCCTTGTCCTTCCCTCGGCTGCAACTTTTTCTGAATCGAGGGCGGACAAGCTAAAGACTGATTTCCCACTTGAAAAGATTCGTTAGCATAAATTGCAGGCAAAATATTCATAGCAGGATTGCCTAAAAATGTCGCAACCATCCGATTAACTGGTTTCGCATAAACACTTTGAGGGTCTCCAATTTGTTGAATTACACCGCGATTTAAAACAACAATTTTGTCAGCCAAAGTCATCGCTTCCACTTGATCGTGAGTGACATAAACGGTAGTAATTCCTAGTCGTTGATGGAGTAACTTTAGTTCAGCCCTAGTATCATCTCGCAATTGAGCATCAAGGTTAGAAAGCGGTTCATCTAACAGAAATACCTTGGGTTCGCGGGCGATCGCCCTTCCCAGTGCTACCCGCTGCTGTTGCCCTCCTGAGAGCTGTTTGGGCTTACGATTGAGGAGATGATCTATCGAGAGCGATCGGGCTACAGTCTCCACCCTTTCTTTAATTTGAGATTGCTCAACATTCCGCATCCGCAATCCAAAAGCCAGATTTTCTGCTACAGTCATGTGCGGGTAAAGCGCATAATTTTGAAATACCATTGCCACATCCCGCTGTCTTGCTGGAATGTTGTTAACTAGATTATCTCCAATATAAAGATTGCCAGAAGTAGCAGTTTCTAAACCTGCAATTGTCCGCATAATCGTTGATTTGCCACAACCCGACGGCCCAACTAATACCCAAAATTCCCCATCCGGGATTTTGAAACTAATGTTTTCGATTGCAGTGACGTTTTGGTAGCGTCGGGTAATGTTTTCTAAGCGAACATTTGCCATTGTTATTGGTTAGTTGTTATTTGTTAGTGGTTTTTACATTTGGTCTTCAGAAAGTTTGTCTAATTCTAAAACTATGCGGGCTAATTCTTCAACGATTGGCGTTGACTCAGCTTTGCGGAATGCTGCTACTAACGAACGATAATACCAGAGAGAACCTTCTTTGCCACCTTTGAAGCGTTCCCAAACTAAGTCGCCTAATTGACGATAATCTTTGAGGATCGATCGCGCATTATAGATTTTATCAGCAGCCGAGACCAATCTAACTGAGCCAGAAGCCGTGAGAATGCGATCGATATAAGCTTCTTTTCGTTTCCGCCAAGGGGGTTTCGGCGTGATGTCGCTGTCGGTACAGCCGTCTACAATCGCTGTGACGTTATCGCCAAAGTGCCTGCGGATGGCTTCGCGGGTGGTGGTGCCACCTTGATCCTCGATCGCATCATGAAGCAAAGCCGCGATCGCCTCATCTTCCGAAGCCCCGTACTCTAAAGCTATACTAGCAGTACCCAACAAATGAGCGATATAGGGAACACCCGAACCCTTACGGACTTGGGTAGCGTGCAATTCGGTGGCATAGATGAGAGCTTCGGAAAATCGGTTTGATAGTATCATAGAAGTTACCTGATTTAATCAGTTTATCTGTAAACTTAGAATTATTAAAGAGAGGTTGCGATCGTGACAGCTACTATAATTATACCCAAAAATGCCGACCAAAAATCAGAGTATGAATCACAGCCCAAACTTGAAAACATAGCAGAAATCCAGCCAGAATCTGAGCCAGAAAAAGTCATATCTCTCGAAGAATTTTTAGTCAGACCTCCTGATAGAATGGAATGGGTTGACGGCAACTTAGTGGAGAAAACAGGAATGACATTCAAGCACAGTCTGGCTCAATCTAAATTATCTACATCCTGGAGGAATTACCAAAATTCCAGCGGACAGGGAGGAGAAGTTCTTACCGAAATACTTTGCCGCACTAACAAACAGGGTCGCCGTCCCGATGTTGCTTACATTACTCCTGAACTCTTGCCACCATCTGGCAATTTTACAGCATTTTCTCAAAGTTTTCCGTTGATAGCGGAAGTTGCTTCTCCCGAAGATAGCGGCGAAGAGTTATTTGCAAAAGCTCAAGAATATTTGGCATCAGGATGTTTAGAAGTTTGGTTGCTGTTTCCTGAAGCGAAATTGATATTTGTGAATGCAGGGGAACGCTGGCTGTTGTTTAATGTGGATGAAGTTGTTAATACTCAAAAGGTGCTTGCAGGTTTTAGCGTAGCTGTTAGTGAATTGTTGGCTTAAGAAATTTGTTAAAATAATTTATTAACATCAGAAAACTGGCTACTCAAGTGCTGAATCAAAAAATTAATGCGATCGCCCAAATCTTTCGGATATGCTAGAGATATCTCCGTTACATAACTCAACCTATGGCACTCCCCGCAAGCACCCAAGCGCAAACATTCCCAGCGATTGATGGTTATACCATTGTTGAGCAACTCTATCTAGGGTCGAGAACAGCGGTCTATCGCGCGATCGAAATCGCGCAGCAGCGTCCAGTGGTGATTAAGGTGCTACGGCGGGAGTATCCCAGCTTTGGCGAATTAGTGCAGTTTCGCAATCAATATATCATCGCCAAACACCTCCCCGTCCCTGGCGTGGTTGAACCCATCAGCCTGGAATCGTTGGGGAGTGGGTATGCCTTGGTGATGGAAGATATGGGCGGCATTCCTCTCGGACAATATGCTCGGCAGCAGCAGCCTTTGGCGTTGACGGAAATCTTAGCGATCGCACTTCAAATCGCCGAGACACTTCACAATCTTTGTCACCATCGAGTGGTGCATAAAGACATCAAACCCGCCAATATTTTGATTCATCCAGAATCCAAACAAGTCAAGTTAATCGATTTCAGTATCGCTTCTTTACTACCCAAAGAAACGCAAGACATTCAAAACCCCAATGTTTTAGAAGGTACTCTGGCATATCTGGCTCCAGAACAAACCGGACGGATGAATCGCGGCATTGATTATCGGGCGGACTTCTATGCGCTGGGGGTCACGCTATATCAACTTTTGACCGGATCGTTGCCGTTTCAGTCCGATGATCCCTTGGAGTTAGTGCATTGTCACATGGCAAAAATGCCGACTCCGATCGCACAGGTGAATCCCGATGTGCCACAGATGGTGAGCGCGATCGTCACGAAACTGATGGCAAAAAATGCCGAAGATCGCTATCAAAGTGCGAGGGGACTTAAACATGATTTGCAACAATGTTTGAGCCAGTGGGAAGCACTCGGTGCAATAGTCGAATTTGAACTAGGAGAACGGGATTTGAGCGATCGCTTCCTGATTCCCGAAAAACTTTATGGACGCGAAGCCGAAGTTCAAACATTATTGAATGCTTTTGATCGCGTTGCCGATGGAGCCTCTGAATTAATGCTCGTCGCCGGATTCTCCGGGATTGGTAAAACGGCGGTGGTGAACGAGGTTCATAAGCCCATTACTCGACAGCAAGGCTACTTCATCAAAGGCAAGTTTGACCAATTTAATCGCAACATTCCGTTATCGGCGTTTGTGCAAGCCGGGGGCCATTTGATGGAGCAATTGCTCTCCGAATCTGACGCGCAACTGGCGCAATGGCAAGCCAAAATTCAGGCCGCAGTGGGAGAAAACGGCCAGGTTTTGATTGAAGTCATTCCTGAACTAGAACAGATTATTGGCAAACAGCCCTCTGTTACGGAACTATCGGGCAATGCGGCTCAAAATCGATTTAACCGACTATTTCAAAACTTTATTGAAGTATTTACCACCGCCGAACATCCGTTAGTGCTGTTTTTAGATGATTTGCAGTGGGCCGATTTAGCCTCGCTTCAGTTGGTCAAACTGCTGATGAATGACAATGGCTATTTACTGGTTTTGGGTGCCTATCGGGATAACGAAGTCTCGGCTGTCCATCCCTTTATTTTGACCGTAGAAGACCTGAAAAAAGCACAAGCGATCGTCCATACAATTACCCTGCAACCGTTAACGCTGAACGATACGAACGCGCTGATTGCCGACACGTTGGCGTGTTCAACAGAACTAGCACAGCCCCTTACTGAACTCATCGATCGCAAAACCCAAGGCAATCCCTTTTTTACAACTCAATTTCTCAAAGCGTTGCATGATGACGGACATATTACCTTCGATCGCGATCGCCGTTATTGGGAATGTGATATTGCTCAAGTGAATGCGCTGGCTCTGACTGATGATGTGGTGGAGTTTATGGCGTTGCAGTTGCAGAAATTGCCACCCGAAACTCAACAGGTGCTGAAGTTGGCGGCTTGTGTCGGGAATGAGTTTGATTTGGCGACATTGGCGATCGTGGCAGAGCGATCGCCCACCAATGCCGCTACAGCATTGTGGAAAGCCTTGCAAGAAGGTTTGATTTTGCCTACGAGCCAAGTCTACAAGTTCTTTCAGGGGACAGAAACATCAGATACGCAAAATACGGTCAATCCGAAATATCGATTTTTGCACGATCGCGTTCAACAAGCCGCTTACTCGCTGATTCCTGACCGTCTTAAACATATGACTCATCTACAAATTGGACAACTTCTTCTACAAAATACATCCATTGAGCAGCAAGATGAGAATCTTTTTGAGATTGTCAATCATCTCAATGTAGGTATGGATCTCATCCAAACTTCAGCAGAACGGGAAACTTTGGCTGAACTTAATCTTCGGTCTGGGCAGAGAGCTAAGCTTTCTACCGCTTATACCGCAGCTATTATGTACCTTACCAATGGACGGGAATTGCTCACAGAGGATCATTGGATAACAAATCATGCTCTCACACTGGAACTTCATTTGGAATTAGCAGAAGTTGCCTATATCAATTCTAACTTTGAGCATTCTCAAAGCCTCACCGAACTCATTCACCAAAAAGCCCAAACGATATTAGAACACTCTAGAGCATACGAAATTGAGATTCTTTCAAATACCGTTCAACTTCGTATGTTAGCAGCCATTGATCTCGGACTTCAGGCATTGGCAATGCTCGAAGTGCATCTTCCTGAACCCAATGCTAGTCATGGATTTGGGATCGAGATGCCTGATCTGGAAAATCTGGATGCTAATCAGGCAATGACCGCTCCCGATAAGCTTGCTGCTTTGAGAATTTTGGGAGCAATGACTTATCCTATATTCGCAGCTAAATCTGAAATGCTACTGCCACAGACCTTGACTATGATTTCACTGTGCCAAGAGTTTGGGGACACTGCTATTCTTGCCTATGCCTATTCTTTGTATGGAACTATACTAGTCAGCTTGAATGAGTTGGATTCCGGCTATCATGCCAGCCAACTAGCCCTCAAGCTTCTGGAAAAATTCAAGGTAAAGACCTTCAAAGCCAAAATTTTTAATATGGTGTATGCTCATATTAATCACTGGAAAGAGGCTACTAGAAATAGTTTAAAACCACTTCAGGAAGGTTTTGCAGCAGGCATGGAAACAGGCGATATTGAGTTTGCCGGATATTGTGCCAACAACTACTGCGCCTATCTATTTGCAGTTGGTGAAAATTTAGATGCTGTACTGGAACAACAAAATCCCTATATTGAAGCCCTGATAAAACTCAAATTAGAGACTTCAATTAATTTTGCAGGAATTTGGAAACAACTGGGGCTTAATTTTGCGGGGAAAGCAACAGAAAGATTGAGATTAACCGGATCACAGTTGGATGAAGTAACATTATTACCTAATTTGATTGCTTCTAAAAATGGTACAGTTCTATTTGTCCTTTACGCTGCAAAAACGATCCTTTTCTATCAATTTGGTGCTTACCCAGAAGCGATTGAGCAGGCAGAATTATGCTATCAATGGGTTGGTGCAACTCCTGGTTATTATTTTGTTGCGCTTCTGTACTACTACCATGCCCTTGCACTGTTGGTCTGTGACTATCCCGATATAGGAGCACAGAGGATAGCACTAGAACAGGTTGAAAGTCATCAAAATAATCTGAAGTTTTGGGCTAGTTATGCACCAGAGAATTTCCTGCACAAGTTTTATCTCGTAGAAGCAGAACGGCAAAGGTTTTTAGATAATAAAGCTGAAGCGATCGACTTTTACGATCGCGCGATCGCTGGAGCCAAGGAAAACGGCTACATCCAAGAAGAAGCCCTCGCCAACGAACTCGCCGCCAAATTTTATCTGAACTGGGGCAAAGAAAAAATTGCCGCCAGCTATATGCAAGAAGCCTACTACGGCTATGGTCACTGGGGTGCAAAAGCTAAAGTTCAAGACTTAGAGCACCGCTATCCCCAACTACTCGCACCGATTTTGCAACAGCAAAAACGATTTTTGTCGGCAACAGAAACAGCTTTTGCGATCGATTCTCTGAACACAATCAATGCGACTATATCGCAGACATCTCATAGCACTAGCACTAGCATTTCTGACACCCTCGACTTAGCAACCATCCTGAAAGCATCCCAAACCCTTTCGAGTGAAATCCAACTCGATAAACTCTTGGCAACCTTACTGCATACCGTACTAGAAAATGCTGGAGCCGATAAAGGCGCATTGCTATTGCCGCAAAATCATCAATGGTTTGTGGAAGCGGTTGCCACCCTCGATCGGCCGACACGAGTGGAATCCATCCCCTTGCTCAACAGTTTAGAAGTCCCCCACGGCTTGATTAACAGCGTCAAACGGAGCCTCTGCGCTATGGTGGTTGCCGATGCGCTTGCCCATCCTACTCTGGCGACAGATGTTTATGTCGTGCAACAACAACCCAAAAGTCTGTTGTGTACCCCGATTCTGCATCAGGGTAAACTCGTCGCCATATTGTATTTGGAGAATCAGGTTACGGTGGGGGCGTTTACGCGCGATCGTGTCCAACTCCTCAACTTCCTCTGCGCCCAAGCCGCCATTTCCCTCGAAAATGCCCGCCTTTATCAACAAGCCCAAGACTACGCCCAGCAGCTTGAACAATCCCAACTGCAAACCATCCAAAGCGAAAAAATGGCATCTTTAGGGAATTTAGTGGCCGGTGTGGCTCACGAAATCAATAACCCGATCGGCTTCCTGAATGGCAGTATCAACAACGCCAAAGACTATGTGAAATATCTGCTCGGACATCTAGAACTCTATCAACAGAACTATCCCAACCCAGTCACATCAATTCAACACAACGCGGAAGACATCGATCTGGAATTTCTCAGCAAAGATTTCCCCAAACTACTCAACTCGATGGCAGGCGCGACCGATCGCATCAAAGGCATCAGCACCAGCCTCCGCACCTTTTCCCGTGCGGATACCGATCGCAAAGTCACCGCCAACCTCCACGACGGCATCGATAGCACGCTGCTAATTCTCAAATATCGCCTCAAAGCCAACGAATATCGACCGGAGATCTCAGTGCTCAAAGACTATGGTGAGTTATCACCAATTGACTGTTTCCCCGGACAACTCAACCAAGTGTTTATGAATGTTTTGGCCAATGCGATCGATATGTTCGATGAGATGGCACAGACTCAATCCTTTGAAAAACTCCAAGCCCATCCTCAGCACATTACGATTCGCACCTCAGTCGATGCAACCCAGGTGCAGATCCAAATTCGCGATAACGGCAGAGGCATGACCGAAGCAGTGAAAGCCAAAATCTTTGACCATTTGTTTACTACTAAAGGTGTAGGTAAAGGAACTGGATTAGGATTGCCGATCGTCCGTCAAATTATCGTAGAAAAACATGGAGGTGCGATCGAGGTGAATTCTGAGATAGGTCAAGGAGCTGAATTTATCTTGACATTACCCCGCTGTTAGTGCTCTTTGGAGTATTAGTTATCCCATTCTTTACTTGATTGCTTCGCTATTGTCATTGAACAATACAACCTTAAGCACAATGCTCTATATCCTAATTCCGCTGTTTTATTTATTTCCCAGCGTCATCGATCGGCAATTGGGCAACCTACCCGGTGAAGGATCCTAAGACAAAACGACCAAACGAGTTATTAGCATAAAAAACTTGCCAATAATGCCATCTTATGAAATAATCTAAAATGTTCAATCTTTCAACTATAGCAACCTTCAAAAATAAAAATATATATGGATAGATTCAGAGTAGAAGTTATTTCACAAACACCAAATCCTCAGCAAGTAATTTATGCTGCCCTCCATCAAGACTATACGGAGAATTTCGTATTTGACGATCGCGATTCCTGGCCCTCAGACGCAGAATGTGGCGAAATTATCGTCAAAAGACTCCTCGCAGGCGATCGGGGGCATTACGGCCCCCTAGAGCATCCCCAAATTATCTTTAATTGCGGCTACTTTCCCCACAGTGTCATGCAGCAAGCCAGGACACATCGTGTTGGAGTCTCATTCGATGTGCAATGTCTTGCTGCTGATACCACAATCACTTTTGTTGATTGCGAGGGAAGTGCTGGTAAGAAAAATTTGAGCAAAACCATTGGAGAACTGTATGATCTTTGGACTAATGGGGAAAAAGCGATTCGTTCTCGGTCTATTCGAGGTCGAAATGGTGAACCACCAGGCGAATATCGTCGTGACTGCAAGCAAAGAATCCGTAAAATGCGCTTACGAGTTTTAAATGAACAAACTGGCTTGTTTGAAGTGGGTCATATCAAAGATGTCATGTGTAGCGGTATTCAACCCGTTTATAAAGTTACATTGGAGGATGGCAAGACTTTAGAGTGTACTACCAATCACCGTTTATTCACCGCAAACGGTTGGCAAACAATGAAAGATGCGGTGGGATTGACAACAGCATCTGATGGCAATGTCGTTAGCATAGCCAAAAACTCCTATGTCATGTGCAATGGTTTATCAGTGACGGATCGGCTTTACACAGACAAATCATGGCTAGAAGAATGTCACGAATATATTCATCAAAACAACTTAGAGCTTGAATTTGCTAAAGCTTACTCGCCAATATTAGAGCCTCAAAATTGGCAAGTCAAGCCAAAGCCAAAAGGGAGAAAATTGCGTTCTCATCCCGTAAAAGTCAAGAGTGTTGAATATGTTGGCGAACAAATGACTTATGACCTAGAGGTGGATGGTGAATGGCATAATTTCGTTGCTAATGGTTTAGTAGTACATAATTCCCTCCGTTATACAGGTAATCAATTTCTGGATGCAGCGATCGGCAAAAAAGACATAGAAGATATATTTTACCTGCGTCCAGTAGATTATTACACAGACCGCGAAGGCAAAAAATACTACTATTCCCCCGAACAAAGACAAAAAGATTTAGAGTGGTGTCTAGAAGCCGCCAAACGTTACAAAATAGACTTCGACGGCGGAATGTCCGAAGAACACGCCAGAGGCAAATTACCCTTTGACTACCGCCAGCATTTTGTAGTTAGTTTCAATCTCAGATCTTTCCTGCATTTTTCCGACTTAAGAAACAAGAAAAATGCTCAACTGGAAATTCAAAAACTCTGCGAAATGATGTGGCCTCATTTTGAAAATTGGGCCCCCGACATTGCCAAGTGGTATACAACAACTCGCCTCGGAAAAGCAAGGTTAGCGCCGTAATCCAATTACTTTTTGTGGCTAAGTGCGATCGAATTGTAAGGTGCGTCGCCATCGACAATCTGGAAAGTCCATTGAATATCTCACAGCGACGCACCCTACAGATTAAAGACTTGCTTAAATTCTATTTACCAATTACCGATTACCCGCGACCGATTAGGTTGACAAAACTCAAGTAAATACCAACAAAATGAAATTAAAAATCCTGCAACTGCATGAATCAGCTATAATTCCCAAATATGCCCATGAATCCGATGCTGGACTGGACTTATTTTCTATAGATGAATTAGAAATTACTCCGGGAGAAAGCAAGTTAATTCATACAGGTATATCCATAGAATTACCAGAAAAAACAGAAGCCCAAATTCGTCCCCGAAGCGGTTTAGCTCTCAAGCACCAAATCACTGTACTTAATTCACCAGGAACCATAGATGAAGGCTATCGAGGCGAAATTGGAGTTATCTTAATCAATCATAGTCAAACTTCATTTCAAGTAACAAAAGGCATGAAAATTGCTCAAATGGTAATCGCGCCAGTAATTCGCGTGGAAATTGAAGCAGTAAAAATGTTAAGTTCGAGTTCAAGAGGAGATAATGGATTTGGCTCAACTGGAATCTCCCAATAAATCCCTCGTGTTGATGCAATTACATAGCAGCAACAAGATGGCTAGGACATTCTAAAACACTAAAATTTTCACTGTATTCCTTCTTCCTTCTTCCTTCTTCCTTCTTCCTTCTTATAAATTTTAAATGGAAAATACACCAGACAACTACGAACCGCCTCAAAGACCAGATTGGGACGAATACTTTTTAATGTTAGCAAAATTGGCCGCGACTCGATCGACTTGTCTAGCATTTCCCGTAGGTGCGGTAATCGCGAAAAACAGGCAAGTGTTAGCCACGGGTTACAACGGTTCGCCGTCAGGTTCAGCCCACTGTACGACTCAAGGCTTCTGTTATCCTGGTTTGAGTAGTTGCGATGCCAGCAAAACCTTACCATCGCGGGCGGTTCATGCAGAAGCAAATGCGATCGCCAAAGCTGCAAAACATGGTATATCTACTGCTGGAGCTACCATCTACGTCACCTTAGAACCCTGCATTTATTGTTTGAAATTAGTCATTGCCGCTGGGATTCGGGAAATATTTTACGAAACCAGTTTTAACAGCGGCGAAAAAGCAGCTTTGAGAGATACTTTTATCAGTGAAGGTATTGTTGAACTTAAGCAAATTCAGCTATCCGAAGATACAGCAAAAAAGGCTGCTTTATTTCTGCTGCATCCTACTTCCGTCCTAAAAGATGTTATGTCGTTTAACAGTTAACCGTCAACCGTTAACATCTAATCAAACTCTTTGACTACTTGCAAATAGTCGATCGCAGCATCTATCCTAGAAGAATACTTAAAAGCAAACTGATCAAACCAAAATCTCTCATCAGAATCTTTACTTAAATTCTTCAGCCAAACTTGAGCTTGTCTCACCTTCTCCCGGTGGGTTCTGACTGGCACCTGCTGTACAATCGTTTCGACTTGCTGTTGTTCCTGCTTGACAATTTTCTGAGCTTTGTATTGTACTTCATCTTCAGCCAAAAGCTGTTCCTGTTTAGCAACTTCTTGAGCTTGATCTTGTTTTTCGTACTCAGCCTTTATTTGAGCTAAATCACTGTCAAAAGTACCAAAATCGAGATTTTTGCTCGAAGTTACAGTTACTTGACCAGACGGCACACCAGTTGCTTCCAAAGGAGGTTCTGGTTGGGCAATCTGCTGGGCTTTCAACTCAGCAGATTTTTTCTGGGATTCTTGATATTCAGCTTTAAGTTCCGCTAACAAACGCTCTATTGATTCCATCACTTAACCCCTAAACAATTCCTCTCAGCCAGCGGGCAAAATACCATCGCATTCAACTTCATTCACCTTCTCAATCAGTTATTGCATTCAGCAATACTTCCGTCAAAGTCATTCCTTCCATATCGTCCATCGTTACAGTATCAACGATATCGAATTTAGCCCCAGCGCTTTGCAGTTCGTCATCCAAGATTTTGAGAAACTTGGTAGCTTCTGGTGCAGTTCCTACTTGAATAAAAGAAATTGCTAACTCTTCATCCCGATCGAGCTTTCGCGAAGCCTCTATAATTGTTTTCATCACTTCTTTGCGATCGTCCGGTTCTCCATCCGTCACCACTAATATTGTTTCGCCATTTTGCTGAGTCTTACCGGATGTTTTTCGCTGAAAATAGTTGTTGAGAGCGTCTTGCAAAACGATCGCCAAATTCGTAGTCCCAGAAGGCTCATTTTCTTGGAATATTTGCACGACTTTCGCTGCTGTTACATTGTCGTACCGTTTGAAGCGACCGGAAAACAAGTAAACTGTGATCCCATCAGGGTCTAATTCCTCGCATTTATTCGCCAATGCGATCGTCGATTCTTGCATGAGCGCCCACCGACTTTTACCGCCAGTCTTGTCCTTCGTGTACATACTGCCACTTTTGTCAATGATAATCGTATAATCTCGATTCAGAAGCATAAAATTTTTCCTGTTAATTTAAGTTTCAAAAAGAGCAAAACCAGCGAGCATAAGCTGTTGAGCTTTGGTTGCTCGCTGTGTTTTTTAGTTGATTGGCGATCGCACCTATACCGAATTTAATAGGGCTTACCCAAAAAACCCGGTTTCTTCCAAAAATCATCACTTTTTCGATAAATATTGACGCAGAAACCGGGTTTTTGACCCCGTAAGTCTTGTTTAAGCTACAACCAAAGCATCCTTGAGTGGCTTCCAGCTAAAAACGCGATCGCCCCCCATCTCTACTGCTATTTTAACTCGCGGTTCAAGAGTCGGCAAAACAGTCAGATATTCAACTTCCTGACTAGACAAAATCTGCCCTTCAATAATCCACAGCACCAATCCCTTTGCTTTCGCAGGCAAATTGTCTAATTGAGTCTGCAACATCGGCGGCACGTAATATGTATAACCCACAGCCCCTTCATTCCCAGTAGTTTTCTTGCCTAAATGCGGTGGCCGCACCCCATGAACCCCCGTCAAATACATCGCCAAATCGCCCAAACCCCGCGCCGTAATGTTGTACGCACCATAGCCCGCAGCCCTCAGACGGCGAAGATAGCGCCCCTCAAATCCTCCCTCCAAGGGAACGTACAGGGCCAGCGACCCCGACTTTTCCAAATCCCGAATCATATCTGAACCCGTCGTAATTAGTCCCATAAATTTTGTGTTGCTTACTGTAGGAAAATTTGCTCGATCGCAGCTTGCGAGATAAAAGTATTATAAATCCTAAAGCTGAGTCAAAAAAATCTCATCGCGGCCTTGACAAATGATTAACACTTCATGTACTATTGTGAATCGTTGCTGTAAAGGATACTGAGTGGCTAACTGCTCAAGTCCAGGCACGAACAAGCAAGAACGAAATAAATCTCGGAGACTCAACAGCTAGAAGCCTGTAAATCTCACAACTTGCAAGACTTCCACAAGCTCCCAAATTTAAAATTTCAATTTTAAACACCGCGGAAAGCTGTTGGTTGATAACAGTTAAATGCGGAAACAGTGAAATAAATGTTTCTGCACAAGAGCAAGCGGATTGACGTAAACCTCGCAATCCGAAACCTCTTGGGTAAATAAAAGGAAAAAAATCAGTGTCAGTAGGCATCCTTGGTACAAAACTAGGCATGACTCAAGTGTTTGACGCCGAAGGGAGAGCAATCCCCGTCACCGTCATACAAGCAGGGCCTTGTACAGTAACTCAAATTAAAACAAAACCAACTGACGGCTACAGCGCCGTTCAAATTGGATACAGCGAAGTCAAACCAAAGGCTCTCAATAAGCCAGAACTGGGACACCTTGCCAAGTCGGGGGCGAATCCATTGCGCCACTTGCACGAATACCGCTTGGAAGACACCAGTTCATTTGAATTAGGTCAACAACTAAATGCCGATGCTTTTACAGCCGGACAAATAGTAGACGTCATTGGTACTAGCATCGGTAAAGGGTTTGCGGGTTTCCAAAAACGCCACAACTTCAAACGAGGCCCGATGTCTCACGGTTCCAAAAACCACCGCGAGCCCGGATCGATCGGACCTGGAACAACCCCCGGCCGCGTCTACCCTGGTAAGAAAATGGCAGGACGGATGGGCAACGTTCAAGTAACCGTCCGCAAGCTCACAATTGTGCGGGTAGATACAGAGCGGAACTTGCTACTAATTAAAGGAGCTGTTCCTGGTAAATCCGGTGCCTTGGTCAATGTTGTGCCTGAGAAAAAAGTTGGGTGGTAGTCAGCAGTCATTAGTCAGCAGTCATTAGTCATTAGTCATTAGATATTGCTGGGCATTTATTTAGTAATAACTAACAACAGACAACTAATAACAGACAACTAATAACAGACAACTAATAACAGACAACTAATAACAGACAACTAACAACAGACAAAGGACAAAAGACATGGTTAACTGTGTAGTAAGAAATTGGCAAGGCGAAGAAGTTGGAGAAACAACTTTAGAAATGCGCGTAGCCAAAAAAGAAAACGCTTCTCATATCGTTCACAGAGCATTGACACGGCAACTGAACAATGCTCGTCAAGGAAATGCTTGCACCAAAACTAGAGCCGAAGTCAGAGGCGGTGGACGCAAACCTTGGCGCCAAAAAGGAACTGGCCGAGCCAGAGCAGGTTCTATCCGTTCTCCACTGTGGCGTGGCGGCGGTGTCATCTTCGGGCCAAAACCCAGAGACTTTGAAGTCAAGATGAACAAAAAAGAACGCCGTCTCGCCTTGCGGACAGCATTCTTCAGTCGAACCGAAGACATAATTGTGGTTCAAGAATTTGCAGAGCAACTTCCCAGACCGAAAAGTAAAGAACTGCTGAGCGCGATCGCCCGTTGGGGTATCGAACCCAATAAAAAAGTTCTGTTAATCTTGCCAGAACCGCAACTAAACGTTTATTTGTCTGGACGCAACATCGAATTGGTGAACGTCATCTTGGCAACTTCCCTGAATGTTTACGACGTTCTTGCGGCTGACAAAATTATCATCACATCTACAGCCATAGCCAAAATTCAGGAGATTTACGGTGAGTAAAATCGACCCCCGCGACTACGCAGATTTGATCCAGCGTCCCATTCTCACCGAGAAAGCTACCCGAATGATGGAATTGAATCAATTCACATTCGACGTAGCCCCAAAAGCGACAAAGCCTCAAATTAAAGCAGCAATCGAAGAATTGTTCAAGGTGAAAGTCACCGCAGTCAACACCCAAAACCCGCCGCGCAAAAAGCGTCGAGTTGGTAAGTTCGTCGGTTTCAAACCTTGCTACAAACGAGCAACTGTAACTCTGACCGACGGAGATTCAATCCGCAAACTCTTATTCCCAGAAGTTTAAAATTTAGTAATAGGCAATGGGTAATAGGTAACAGGTAATAGGTAATAGGTAATAAAAAAGTTATGAAGGATGAATTCGGACTTCATAAATTCTAATTACCAATTACCAATTATCAATTACCAATTATCAATTACCAATTACCAATTACCAACTACCGATTACCAAATTATGGGCATTCGTTCTTACCGACCTTATACCGCCAGCACCCGAGAAAAAAGCGTCTCGGACTTCGCTGAAGTTACTCGCTCAGAGCCCGAAAAGTCTCTAACGAGCAACAAACACACCAAACAAGGCCGCAACAACCGAGGCGTCATCACCTGTCGCCACCGGGGAGGCGGTCACAAACGCCTCTATAGAGACATCGACTTCCGCCGCGACAAACATAGCATTCCTGCTACCGTCAAGGAAATCGAATATGACCCTAACCGCAACGCCCGCATCGCCCTAGTCTTCTACAAAGACGGCGAAAAACGGTACATCCTGCACCCACTGAACCTAACCGTCGGTACAGTAATTGTCTCAGGCCCAGACGCACCGATCGAGATCGGTAACGCCCTACCCCTAAGCAACATCCCCCTAGGTACAAGCATCCATAACGTCGAGCTAGTACCAGGTAAAGGCGGACAAATCGTTCGTTCCGCAGGCTCCAGCGCTCAGCTAATGGCAAAAGAAGGTAGCTACGTTACCCTCAAACTGCCCTCCGGTGAACAACGCAAAGTCCGCGCCGATTGCTACGCCACTATCGGTCAAGTCGGCAACACAGACGCTAGAAACATCAGCCTTGGTAAAGCCGGTCGCACCCGCTGGAAAGGCCGCCGCCCAACCGTCCGAGGCTCGGCAATGAACCCAGTGGATCACCCGCATGGTGGTGGTGAAGGCAGAGCCCCCATTGGGCGCTCTGGGCCTGTCACACCTTGGGGTAAACCAGCATTGGGTGCCAAAACCCGGAGCAAAAACAAGCGCAGCGACTCTCTAATTGTCCGCCGTCGCCGTAAGTCTTCCAAGCGTGGCAAGGGTGGCAGACAAAGTTAATGGAAGAAGGAAGAAGGAAGAAGGAAGAAGGAAGAAGGAAGAAGGAAGAAGGGAAAAAAATATTTTACCTTTTCTAATTACCAATTCCCTATTACTCATTACCAATTCCCCATTACCAATTCCCAATTACCAATTACCAAAATCATGTCTCGTTCATTAAAAAAAGGCCCGTTTGTCGCAGACCATCTGATGACAAAAATCGAAAAACTCAATGCCGCTGGCCAAAAACAGTTAATTAAAACTTGGTCACGAGCCTCCACAATCCTGCCTCAAATGGTAGGCCACACCATCGCAGTGCACAACGGCAGACAACACGTTCCTGTCTACGTTACAGACCAAATGGTGGGTCACAAACTAGGAGAGTTTTCTCCTACTCGCACCTTTAGAGGTCACGCTAAAAGTGGTGACAAAAAGGCCAAAAGATAGCCTAATTAGGTGACAGGTAATAGGTAATCGGCAAACAATTACCAATTACCAATTACCTTCCAATTACCTTACTCCCAATTACAAAAATCGCAATGGCTATAGATACCACATCCGAAATAAAGGCGATCGCCCGCTATATTAGAAGCTCGCCCTTTAAAGTGCGCCGAGTTCTCGACCAAATTCGAGGCAAAAGCTATCAAGAAGCGCTGATTCTACTCGAATTCATGCCGTACCGAGCCTGCGAACCAATTGTTAAAGTTTTGCGATCGGCAGTAGCCAACGCCGAACACAACGCAGGATTGGACAAATCCAAGCTAGTAGTTTCTCAAGCTTACGCAGACCAAGGCCCAGTCCTCAAGCGCTTTAGACCCCGCGCCCAAGGTCGTGCCTACCAAATTCGCAAGCCAACCTGTCACATCACCGTGATAGTAGCTCCGCTCCTAGACAAATAACCAAGAGAAACTGTTATGGGACAAAAAATACATCCAATTGGTTTTCGCCTCGGCATAACCCAAGAGCACCGCTCTCGTTGGTTTGCTGATGCCAGAAACTATCCCGAACTCTTGCAAGAAGACTTCAAAATTCGCAAGTACGTCCGCAAAAATCTCAGTAACGCTGGGATCTCTTCAGTCCGAATTGAACGGAAAGCCGATCAAATTGACCTAGAAGTGTTCACAGCCAGACCTGGTGTTGTCGTAGGTCGCGGTGGAGCAGGCATTGAAACATTGCGAGTTGGTTTGCAACAGCTAATCGGCAATAACCGCCAAATCCGCATTAACGTTGTTGAAGTTCAACGAGTTGATGCTGATGCCACTCTGATCGCAGAATACATCGCTCAGCAACTGGAACGGCGTGTATCTTTCCGCCGAGTGGTTCGCCAAGCGATTACCCGTGCTCAAAAAGTAGGCATTGAAGGCATCAAAATTCAAGTCAGCGGACGACTCAACGGCGCAGAAATCGCCCGTACTGAGTGGACGCGGGAAGGAAGAGTTCCTTTGCACACATTGCGTGCTGACATTGATTACTCCTACTGCACCGCCCAAACCATCTACGGCATCCTCGGCATTAAAGTTTGGGTTTTCAAAGGCGAAATTATTCCTGGACAGGAGCAAATTGCCGCCCCGAACGCAGCTTTGCCTCGTACCAAGAGCAAACGTCGCCGTCAGGATTTTGAAGATCGATCGAACGAAGGCTAGTGGTTAACTGTTAATTGTCAGTGGTGAATGGTCAGTTGCGATGCCCTGAGCTTAGTCGAAGGGTTCAAAACCTACCAATTACCAACTATCAATTACTAATTGCCAATTCCCAATTACCAAATCCCCCAGCCATGTTAAGCCCTAAAAGAACTAAATTCCGCAAACAACAGCGCGGGAGAATGTGCGGAGTTGCCACCCGCGGCAACACAGTTAGCTTTGGTGACTTCGCGCTCCAAGCTATCGAACCCGCCTGGATCACTTCTCGCCAAATAGAAGCCGGACGGCGCGCCATGACCCGTTATATCCGCCGGGGTGGCAAAATCTGGATTCGGATTTTCCCCGACAAACCAGTTACTCAACGAGCAGCAGAAACCCGGATGGGTTCCGGTAAAGGCTCACCTGAGTTTTGGGTTGCCGTTGTCAAGCCGGGTCGGGTAATGTTTGAAATTGGTGGTGTCACCGAAGAAATTGCTCGCGAAGCAATGCGTTTGGCAGACTTCAAATTGCCAATTAAAACCAAGTTCATCACCCGCGAAGATGAGCAGTCATAACGATCAACGACAAAACTATGTCTTTACCCAAGATTAAAGAAGCTAGAGATTTGAACGATGCCGAAGTGGCAGAGCAAATTTTAGCCGTCAAGCGCCAACTAATGGAACTTCGGTTGTTCCAAGCTACCGGCCGTATGGATAAGCCCCACTTGTTCAAGCACGCCAAACACCGACTAGCTCAACTGATGACAGTTGAACGCGATCGGCAAAGGGTGGCTGAGGCTGCTGCTGTTGCTGAAAAATTAGCTCAGTCTATAGAGACCGAACAGGCTGCCTCAACCGCAGCAGTTAGCTAAGAGACAGAAGTCGCCGAACCGATCGCACAGCAGTTACAAAAAACTCAATTGCACAACAAAAATAGGTAGGTATGGCAGTTAAAGAACGAGTTGGCGTAGTAGTCAGCGACAAAATGGACAAAACTGTGGTAGTGGCAATCGAAAACCGCTCCTCCCACACTAAATACGGCAAAATCGTAGTCCGCACCAAACGTTACAAAGTTCACGACGAAGAAAATAAGTGCAAACCGGGCGATCGAGTCCGCATCACTGAAACCCGTCCGTTGAGCAAAACAAAACGCTGGACAGTTGCCGAAATCTTCGGTACAAAAAACGGCTAACAGTCAATTAGCAGTAAACAGCAGTACCCTGAGCGAAGTCGAAGGGTCAACAGTTAACAGTCAACAGTTAACAGTCAACAGTTAACAGTCACAAATCACCATGATTCAACCCCAGACATACTTAAATGTCGCCGACAATAGCGGAGCACGCAAAATAATGTGCATCCGCGTATTGGGAGGCGGTAACCGCCACTACGGCGGAGTCGGCGATGTGATCATTGCCGTCGTCAAAGACGCCATTCCCAATATGGCAGTCAAAAAATCCGATGTCGTCCGGGCAGTCATTGTCAGAACCCGCAAAGCCTTGCGTCGCGACAGTGGCATGAGCATTCGTTTTGATGACAACGCCGCCGTTATTATCAATCCAGAAGGCAACCCTAAAGGGACTCGCGTTTTTGGCCCAGTTGCTCGTGAACTGCGCGACAAAAACTTCACTAAGATCGTTTCTTTAGCCCCAGAGGTACTTTAAAATGTACGGAAAAAAGGGCAAACCAACGAGCGAACCGCAGCGTCATAGAATGCACGTCAAAGCGGGCGACACCGTTCAAATAATTACTGGCAAAGAGAAAGGAAAAGTCGGAGAAATCTTAAAGACCTATCCTAAAGTCAGCAAAGTAATTGTTAAAGGTGTAAATATCAGGACGAAGCACGTCAAGCCCCAACAAGAAGGGGAATCTGGTAAAATCGTGACATTTGAAGCTCCTATTCATAGCTCCAATGTCATGCACTACTCCGAAAAAGAAAAAGTAGCTAGTCGTGTTTGCTATACCTTTAGCGAAGATGGTCGCAAACTGCGACAGCTCAAAAAAACTGGAGAAATCCTCGATAATTAGTCAGTAGTCATTAATCATTAGTCATTAGTCATTAGCTGACAACAGACAACCGTCAACTGACAACTGACAACTAAAAATTCCCTGACCAAGCCCAGGGACAGTCAAAGAAACCCAAAAACAATGCCAGACAAACTCAAAGTTCTTTACCTAGAAAAGATTGTACCCAAACTGATGGATCAGTTTAAATATACTAATATCCATCAGGTACCAAAACTCCTCAAAGTCACTGTGAACCGTGGTTTGGGAGAAGCATCTCAAAATGCTAAGGCATTAGATTCATCTATCAACGAAATTGGCATCATCACAGGTCAAAAACCAGTGGTGACGCGAGCGAAAAAGGCGATCGCAGGCTTCAAAATCCGCAAAGGAGTACCCGTTGGTGTCATGGTGACACTACGAGCCGATCGGATGTACGATTTTCTCGATCGACTAATCAACCTCGCACTTCCCCGAATCAGAGACTTTCGCGGCATCAGTCCTAAAAGCTTCGACGGACGCGGCAACTACAGCTTGGGCGTGAGAGAACAACTAATCTTTCCCGAAATAGAATATGACAGCATCGATCAAGTTCGAGGCATGGACATTTCAATTATCACCACAGCACATACCGACGAAGAAGGACGCGCCTTGCTCAAAGAAATGGGAATGCCCTTCCGGGACAACTAAGTAGTAGAGTAAGGAGCAAAACATGGCAGCTAACGATACCATAGCAGATATGTTGACGCGCATTCGCAATTCATGCATGGCGCGCCATCAAACAACACAAATTCCAGCTACAAAAATGACCCGTAGCATCGCTAAAGTCCTCAAAAGTGAAGGCTTTATCAGCGAATTTGAAGAAGCAGAACCAGAAGGGATAGAGCGGTTTATAGTGCTTTCTCTAAAGTACAAAGGCAAAACTCGCAAGCCCATCATCACGGCACTTAAGCGAGTCAGCAAACCAGGACTTCGTGTCTACTCGAACCGTAAAGAATTGCCCAGAGTGTTAGGCGGAATTGGCATTGCCATTATCTCCACCTCCAGCGGCATTATGACCGATAGAGAAGCCCGTCGCCAAGGTTTGGGTGGTGAAGTGCTTTGCTATGTTTGGTAATCCGAAAATCGGTAATCGGTAATAGGACCGAAGAATTTCCAACAGCAAATTCATAATTGTCTTAATTCTTCTAACTGTTGAATTGTGCAATTACCAATTACCAATTATCAATTACCAATTACCAACTCACCAATTACCAACTCACACAAAAAATAAAAATTATGTCGCGAATTGGCAAGCGTCCGATTAGCATTCCCACGAAAGTCACCATCACCCTAGACGGTCAAAAAGTTGCCGTCAAAGGCCCTAAAGGTGAACTTTCCAGAGTCATACCAGCAGAAATCCTGATGGGACTCGAAGGCGAGACTCTACTCGTCACACGCCGAGACGAATCTCGCGTGGCCCGCCAACTGCACGGCTTGTGCCGCACCCTCGTCGCTAACATGGTCGAAGGTGTATCCCAAGGTTTTCAGCGTCGTCTGGAAATTATCGGTACAGGTTATCGGGCACAGGTTCAAGGACGGAACCTGATTTTAAACGTCGGTTACAGCAAACCCGTTGAAATGCCCCCTCCAGAAGGCATCACAGTGGCAGTAGAAGGCAACACAAACGTCATTGTCTCCGGCATTGACAAAGAACTCGTAGGCAACACAGCAGCCCGCATCCGTGCGGTACGTCCGCCTGAAGTCTACAAGGGTAAGGGCATTCGCTACAGCGGCGAAGTCGTCCGCCGCAAAGCTGGTAAAACAGGCAAAACAGGTAAGAAGTAACTATGAAGCTTACTCGCAAAGAGTCAGTCCACCGCAGACACCGCCGCGTGCGGCGCAAGGTGTTCGGTACCTCCGAACGTCCCAGATTAGCGGTATTTCGATCGCACCAGCACATCTACGCCCAAGTAATCGACGACATGACACAGCACACTTTGGCTGCCGCGTCAACTCTCGATCCAGAATTGAAGTCAGAACTCAGTTCGGGAGGCAATTGCAACGCCAGCGTCCAAGTCGGTCAGTTGATAGCCAAACGCTGTTCCAGCGCTGGTATAGTCAAAGTCGTATTCGATCGCGGAGGCAACCTCTACCACGGTAGAGTCAAAGCCCTCGCCGACGCAGCTCGCGAAGCCGGGTTAGAATTTTAGGAAGAAGCAAGTTCGGCAACGGATTATGTAACGGATGTAACGGATGTAACGGATATCAGGAAGAAGGAAAAAAGAATTTACAACAAAACTCTTAATTCCTAATTGTTAATTTCTAATTATTGCCAACTACCACTTACTAATCCTCAATTCCCCAAGGACAAAACATGGCAGAACAAAAAGAACAGCGCAACAAGAAAAAAAGTAGCAGTAACAAAGGGCGCGAAAAAGAATCCGAATGGCAAGAACGGGTAGTTCAGATTCGCCGTGTTACCAAAGTAGTCAAAGGTGGTAAAAAACTCAGCTTCCGCGCCATAGTCATCATCGGCAATGAACGCGGTCAAGTTGGAGTTGGAGTAGGCAAAGCTAGCGATGTCATCGGTGCCGTAAAAAAAGGCGTTGCTGACGGCAAAAAGCACCTAATTGAAGTCCCTTTGACTAAATCTAACTCCATCCCTCACCCCATCAACGGTGCTGGCGGCGGAGCCAAAGTGATGATGCGCCCAGCAGCACCCGGAACCGGGGTAATTGCAGGGGGAGCAGTGCGAACTGTTCTCGAACTAGCAGGAGTCCGTAATATCTTAGCCAAACAGCTAGGTTCAGGAAATCCTTTAAACAACGCTAGAGCCGCAGTCAACGCCCTATCAACTCTTCGCACCTTGTCCGAAGTTGCCCAAGAGCGCGGAATTCCAGTAGAAAACCTATACGGTTAAGGACTAGGGAAGGGGATATTGTCAGTTTTGAGTATTAAGTATTGAGTTTTGAATTTTGAATAAAAATTTTTCATTCCTCAAAACTCAAAACTCAAAACTACCAATTACCAATTACCAATTACCAACTACCAACAACCAAAACTATGAGATTGCAAGACGCCCGCCCAAAAGCAGGCTCCACAAAACGCCGTCGTCGCTTGGGCCGAGGTATTTCTGCCGGTCAAGGCGCCAGTTCCGGTAAAGGGATGCGCGGTCAAAAAGCTAGATCCGGTAGCGGAACTAGACCCGGTTTTGAAGGAGGTCAAAATCCTCTCTACCGCCGTCTCCCTAAGCTGAAGAGCTTCCCTTTAGTGAACCGCAAAGAGTACACTACCATTAATGTAAGTAAATTAGCATCGCTGCCAGCAAACACAGAAGTCACTCTGACCTCTTTGATTCAAGCAAAAATCGTCAATAGTGACAATGGCCCGCTGAAAATCTTAGGAGATGGTGAACTGACTGTGGCTCTGCAAGTGCGCGCCAAGGCTTTTACCGCTGGTGCTCGCACCAAAATTGAAGCCGCTGGTGGAAGTTGCGAATTAGTTGCTTAAAGATTTGAGGTTTGAGAATGTGTCCAAATCTCAAATCCTCAACCTTGCTATCAAAAAATGATTTAGTCCAAAAGCAAAAATCTAAAATCCAAAATCGTAACTATGGACGTTAGTAAAGAGAAAGCGCCAACTGCACAAGAAACGTTCATGCAGATGGCCCAAGCTGCGGGTTTGCGGGGCCGCATCCTCGTAACCATCGGCTTATTGATTTTAGTGCGCTTGGGCGTCCACTTGCCAGTTCCTGGCATCGATCGCGTCGCCTTTTCCCAAAATGTTCAAAATAGCCCTTTAATTGGCTTTTTGGATCTATTTTCAGGCGGCGGGTTATCAGCTTTGGGGATTTTTGCTCTAGGGATTTTACCCTACATCAATGCTTCAATTATTGTGCAACTGCTCACTGCGGCTTTGCCCAGTTTAGAAGACTTGCAGAAGAATGAAGGGGAAGCGGGACGGCGCAAGATTTCTCAAATTACCCGTTACGTTTCCTTGGGTTGGGCAATTCTGCAAAGTGTTGGGATTGCAATTTGGGTCAGCCCTTTTGCTCAGGTTCCATCACCTTTATTTATCCCACAAACTGCTTTGGCTCTGACGGCCGGGTCAATGTTTGTGATGTGGATATCGGAAGTGGTGACAGAGGGAGGCATCGGTAATGGAGCGTCTTTGTTGATTTTTATCAACATTGTGTCTGTTTTACCACGTTCTCTAGGACAAACTTTTGAATTGGCTCAAAGTGGGGACACCCAAGTTGTCGGCCGTGTCATTGTTCTATTGCTGGTCTTTTTGGTGACGATTGTTGGGATTGTTTTTGTTCAGGAAGGTACTCGTCGGATTCCGATTATTTCTGCTCGCCGTCAAGTCGGCCGCAAGGTTTATCGGGAGAGTCGCAGTTATCTACCCCTGCGCTTAAATCAAGGCGGAGTCATGCCGATTATTTTTGCATCTTCGGTGTTGATTGTACCTTCTTTCCTAGCTCAGTCTCTGAATAACCCGTTTTTGGTTCAAGTGGCAAATGTTTTGAGTCCTAGCGGGCCTGCACCTTGGGCTTATGCGCTATTTTATCTGACTTTGATTCTGTTCTTTAGCTATTTCTACGCTTCGTTGATTGTCAACCCCGTAGATATGTCTCAGAACTTGAAGAAAATGGGTGCCAGTATTCCTGGGATTCGTCCTGGTCAGAAAACGAGTGATTATATTGAGAAGGTTTTGAATCGTTTGACTTTCTTGGGAGCAATATTTCTCGGTTTGGTGGCGATTGTGCCAACTGCTGTGGAAAGTGCGATCGGAGTGCAAACTTTTAGAGGCTTCGGTGCAACTTCCTTACTAATTCTAGTCGGTGTTGCGATCGAAACTGCTAAACAAATTCAAACTTACCTCATCTCCCAAAGATATGAAGGAATGGTGAAATAATCGCTATGCAATTGATATTTATGGGGCCTCCAGGGGCAGGAAAGGGAACTCAGGCTCAGCTTCTAGCCACTCTGTGGAAAATACCCCACATCTCTACCGGTGACATCCTACGCGCTTGCGTAGTAGCAAAAACTACCTTGGGTCAAAAAGCCCAAGCCTATATGGATGCTGGTGACTTGGTTCCTGACCAATTACTGATGGACATCGTACAAGAACGGATGAATCAACCAGATGCTAGTGCTGGTTGGATTCTAGACGGCTTTCCTCGCACAGTCCCACAAGCAGCGTTTTTTGACACACTGCTTTGCGATGTCGGGGGTGGTAAGTCTGGTAAGGACTGCGATTTGAGGGCTGTCAATTTGGATGTCCCTGACAACATTTTGGTAACTCGTCTGTTATCGCGGGGCCGCCAAGATGACAATGAGGAGACTATTCGTCGTAGGTTGCAAGTTTATCGGGAGCAAACCGAGCCTTTGATTGAGTTTTACAGAGACCGCCAACAGTTGGTTGCGGTTGATGGGGATCAATCGATGGAGGAAGTTACAGCACAACTTCAACAAGCTCTTTCGGTAGACCCTTAAACCTTCTCAATCGAGCCTGTTACCCCAACAACTTTTGCTAAGATGTGTTAACTAGGAGCTTTTTGTGCTAAAGGGTTGTCTGAGGGTTGATTAACAGTGAGATTTTTGACTCGTCCGTTTTGCAACTTTGGGTTCGACAAGGAAGCCCGGACACTCCTAGTTAATCAAATGTAGAGTTGAGGTAAATACCAAATTGTCTAAGCAAGATTTAATTGAAATGGAAGGGACGGTGGTGGATTCCCTGCCCAATGCGATGTTTCGCGTTGACCTAGATAATGGGTTTAACGTGCTGGCACACATTTCTGGTAAGATCCGCCGGAACTACATCAAAATTCTGCCTGGGGATCGTGTCAAAGTAGAATTAACCCCCTACGATTTGACCAAGGGCAGGATTACTTATCGCCTTCGTAAAAAATAGGCTTAGATAAAACTTTCTAACTAATTCTAAGTTTAATTAGAGAGAATTTGGTAAAATCCGTCAAATTTATGCTATAGTGCTAGGTTTGTAGTGTTGCCGAGAAGGGTGTCAATAACCCACGGGTATGCAGAGTTAATTCATTGTTAAGCCGTGAAAGTATCGATCGCCCTTCACTCCCAAAAGCAGGCAAACTTAACCCCATTAGTGGGATTGAGTGTCAGCGGGTTCCTTCATAAAATAACCCGCGCTTCATAAATTTTAATTGAGGAGAGGCCTACACCTTGCCCAGTCTCTCCTCCCACCGCTATACAGGCAGTGCGGGCGTGCCTGTTCTGCGGTATAGCGGGGTTCTCCAGGCAGGAAGAAAGGTCAGTAACCCAGCCCTAAAGGGACTGAGCTTGTAAGAGAAATCTGTCGCAAGCTATATTGACCAGACCCCTCGTAAGAGGAGCCGTTATTTGAGTCACGACACCGGGCGAATGCGACGCTAGTTCCCCGCTCTGTCGCTTGTGATTAAACAGTTCTAAGGTCACTGGAACAGTGTTGCAAGCATGACAAGCTCTTATAACCAGGTCGAAGCGAACATTACCCCGAAAGGGAGGCTCATAAGCGAGCAAACCATTATGCGTCAGGGGTTGTGAAGTTTGAGATGGTAATTGCGATGCGCGATAATCGCGTAGCCGAAGTGTCCCATCGAAAGTGCATTACAAAGAGCACACCGAATAGATCAACTCCCGTGTAATGGAAAAAGTTCAATGCGGTTTTAACCGCTTGTGTCGTTTCTCTCTCAGAGCTAAAGCTGCTGAGTTTCCCACTTACCGACTTTTTTATGAAAGTTCGAGCATCTGTCAAAAAGATTTGTGAAAAATGTCGCGTCATCCGCCGTCGAGGCAGAGTGATGGTGATATGTGCTAACCCAAAACACAAACAACGCCAGGGTTAGAAAATCGAAAGATTAGGAATTGCAGATAGCTGTGGCCTAATTGAACATTGTAGCCAAACAGGAAAACTAGGGAGACAAAAGTGTGGCACGGATTGCCGGGGTAGACCTTCCACGCGATAAGCGCGTCGAAATAGGTCTGACATACATTTACGGAATAGGGCTGTCTCGGGCCCAGAAAATTATCGCTGCAACAGGCGTAAATCCTGACACTCGTGTCAAGGATCTAACTGAAGCAGATGTGACCGCCCTGCGGCTTCATGTAGAAGCAAACTACCAGATAGAAGGAGACCTCCGGCGCTGGGAGTCAATGAACATCAAGCGCCTGGTGGACATCGGGACTTATCGCGGTCGTCGTCACCGTTTGGGTCTGCCGGTACGGGGCCAGAGAACCCGCACCAACGCCAGAACCCGTCGGGGCGTCCGCCGAACAGTCGCGGGCAAGAAAAAGGCACCTTCCAAGAAGTAACATCTTTTTTGGAAAATTACGCTGGGGGCTGGTGGCTCCTAGCGCTTCGGGAAATTAGTTGACGGAAAAGTTAAAGAGACTAATATGGCGCGACAACAGACAGGCAAGAAATCTGGTGCAAAAAAGCAGAAACGGAATGTACCGAATGGGGTAGGCTACATCCAGTCTACCTTCAACAATACGATCGTCACTATTACCGACCTGAATGGCGAAGTAATATCCTGGGCGTCAGCCGGTTCCAGCGGTTTTAAAGGAGCTAAGAAGGGAACTCCCTTTGCAGCTCAAACAGCAGCAGAAAGTGCCGCCCGCCGAGCCAACGACCAAGGGATGCGCCAAATAGAAGTAATGGTCAGCGGACCAGGAGCAGGACGAGAAACTGCAATTCGGGCGCTACAAGGGGCAGGACTAGAAATTACCCTGATTAGAGATGTTACCCCAATTCCTCACAACGGCTGTCGCCCTCCCAAGCGGCGTAGAGTCTAAAACGATTTGAGATTTTAGGTTTTAGATTTTGGATAATGGCTAATTGCTTAAAGCCAATAATTAATGGTTTTAACTGTTGCCCCGTCCATCCAAAATCCGAAATCCTTTCAGGGGTATGCTCTGCAATCTAAAATCCAAAATCAAAAATCAATAGTGGAAAAGGGAGGTCACTCCGTGGCGCAGTTTCAAATTGAATGTATTGAGTCTAATACTGACAAAGATCGGAGTCAGTACGGAAAATTCGTCCTCGAACCGCTAGACCGCGGTCAAGGAACAACGGTTGGGAATGCGCTGAGACGGGTTCTGCTGTCAAACTTGGAAGGAACAGCAGTAACTTCAGTCAGAATCGCAGGTGTCAATCACGAGTTTGCCACAATCGAAGGGGTACGAGAAGATGTTCTCGAAATCCTGCTGAATATGAAAGAGGTCGTCCTCAAAACTCATTCTCAGCAGCCGCAAATAGGTAGATTGCGGATTGAGGGGCCTGTGACAGTTACTGCCGATCGATTTGATGTACCTTCTGAGGTAGAAATAATCGATCGCTCTCAGTACATTGCGACTCTATCCCCTGGATCAGTTCTGGAGATGGAATTCAGAATTGAAAAAGGGATCGGATACCGAGCTGTAGACCGTAGTCGCGATGATGGAGCAGCCTTGGATTTTCTGTCCATTGATGCCATTTTTATGCCGATTCGTAGAGTCAACTACAGCGTCGAAGACGCTCGTGTAGGTGGCACTGTCGAGAAAGACCGGCTGATTATGGAAATCTGGACTGATGGTAGTGTGACTCCTCAAGAAGCTCTGAGTCAATCTGCTCACATCCTGGTAGACCTGTTTGCACCTCTCAAGGACATCACCCAAGATTCTCTCAAACCCGAATCTCAAGGTGTAACTGATCCTACAAGCCAAATTCCGATCGAGGAATTGCAGTTGTCGGTACGGGCTTACAACTGTCTGAAGCGAGCTCAAATTAACTCCGTGGCAGACTTATTGGATTATAGCCAAGAAGATTTGCTGGAGATCAAGAACTTCGGGCAGAAATCTGCTGAAGAAGTGATTGAAGCTTTGCAAAAGCGCTTGGGCATTACCTTGCCGCAGGAAAAGTCATCTAAAAGTTAATCGAAGGTAATCGGTCATGGGTGATGGGTAATCGGCAGCAGGCTCAAAGATGAAAAAAGTTTTTCACTCTCTAGCCAATTACCAATTACCAATTACCAATTACCAATTACCAATTACCCTTTACCAATTACCAACTGCTATGCGTCACCGTTGTCGCGTCCCCCAACTTAATAAACCGGCTGACCAGCGTCGCGCACTTCTGCGCTCGTTGACCACCGAATTAATCCGTCACGGTAAAATTACTACTACTCTCGCCCGCGCTAAGGCGCTGCGTTCAGAGGCGGACAAAATGATTACTTTGGCAAAAGATGGCTCCTTGGCCGCTCGTCGCCAAGCTATGGGCTTTATCTATGACAAACAGTTAGTACACGCACTGTTTGAAGCAGCACAAGAACGCTACGGTTCGCGTAACGGCGGCTACACTCGCGTTGTGCGTACTGTCCCCCGTCAAGGTGACAATTCGGAAATGGCGATCGTTGAACTGGTTTAATTCTATTTTGGGTTGGAGATTTTTGATTTATGATTGACCATCCAAAATCCCAAATCGAAAACCCTGAATCGATGCAGCGCGTTGCTCTTGTGATCCAATATCTCGGCACAGACTTTCACGGTTGGCAGCGACAGCCGAATCAGCGTACAGTACAAGAAGAGATTGAAACAGCAATCTCGAATGTTCTGGAGCGTCCGGTAACGCTGTATGGGGCCGGTAGGACTGATGCGGGAGTTCACGCCGCTGCTCAAGTAGCCCATTTTGACGCCTGCGGCCCAATTCCGGCTCACCGCTGGGCAAGCGTTCTCAACTCTCGACTGGCAAAAGATATTTTAATTCGAGCTTCGGCAAAGGTGGAACCTACCTGGCACGTCCTGTAGCTTGGCATTATTATCATGCACCAGTGGATGAATCTTTGATTCAGGCAGCAATGAAACCCCTAGTCGGGCGTCACCATTTAGCAGCTTTTCACCGTGCAGGATCTGCTAGGCCCCATTCTTGGGTTGACGTGCAAGCGGCAGAGTGTCACCGTTCTGGGCCTCTGATCTATATCGAGGTTCAGGCGAGAGGGTTTCTGTATGGGATGATGCGGCTGCTGGTGGGGTTAGTGGTGCAGGTGGGTCGCGGGGAAAGGGCGATCGATGATTTTACAGATATTTGGGTCAACGAACGCCGAGAACTGGTAAAATACGCCGCCCCTGCTCAAGGTTTGTGCCTGCTGCGAGTTGGCTATGAAGACTTTCCCTTTGCCCCAGAAGTTTGGTATGATACTCAGCCAAAATTAGTCATTAGTCAGTAGTCATTAGTCAGTAGTCATTAGTCAGTAGTCAGTAGTCATTAGTTAGTTGTTATTAGTCATTAGGTAACTACTAATATAAACTAAGGACAACTGACAACTAACAATTAAAAGCTGACAACAGACAACAGTTAACAGACAACAGTTAACTGACAACTAACAATTAAAAACTGACAACTGACAACAGTTAACAGACAACTAACAACAAACAATGAACAAAACTTACGTCCCTACTCACGACTCCCTAGAGCACAAGTGGTACGTGGTCGATGCCGCCGACCAACGACTCGGCCGTCTGGCTACTGAAGTTGCCACGTACCTCCGGGGAAAGCACAAACCGACTTACACTCCTTCTATGGATACGGGCGATTTCGTCATTGTGATCAATGCCGATAAAATTGCGGTAACAGGCAAAAAACGCACCCAGAAAATTTATCGTCGCCACTCTGGAAGACCAGGTGGGATGAAAACAGAAACTTTTGCCAAATTGCAAGCACGTTTGCCCGAAAGAATCGTTGAAGAAGCGATTCGGGGAATGTTGCCTCACACTTCTTTGGGCAGACAATTGTTTACTAAGCTGAAGGTTTACGCTGGGCCTGAGCATCCGCACGCAGCTCAAAAACCAGAAGAGTTAATTGTTCACACGATTCCGGGAGGAAATGAGTAATGCAAGCAACAGATACTGGCCGCGCTGTGTACTGGGGTACCGGTCGCCGCAAATGTTCAGTGGCGCGGGTGCGCTTGGTTCCCGGCACTGGGATATTGACTGTGAATGGTAAAGAAGGGGATTTGTACTTGCAATTCAACCCAACTTATTTGGCTCTGGCTAAGGCTCCTTTGGAAACTTTGGGTCTGGAAAATGAGTATGATATTTTGGTGAAAGTTGAAGGCGGTGGGTTGACTGGCCAAGCTGATTCAATTCGCTTGGGTGTCGCTAGAGCACTTTGCCAACTAGACCCAGACAACCGCAAACCTCTGAAGATTGAGGGCTATTTGACTCGTGACCCACGGGCGAAAGAGCGCAAAAAGTACGGTTTGCGGAAGGCTCGGAAGGCTCCTCAATACTCGAAGCGGTAATCGAAGTTCGGCAGCGGATTTTGTAACGGATGTAACGGATAGTTGGCAGCGGATTTTGTAACGGATGTAACGGATAGTTGGCAGCGGATTTTGTAACGGATGTAACGGTTTTGTAACGGATGTAACGGATAGTCGGCAGCGGATTGTGTAACGGATGTAACGGATAGAAGAAAGAAGAACTCCCCCTGCCCCCCCCTTGGGGGGAAAATCGGGAAGAGGGAAGAAAGAAAAATTATCCAAATTCTATCTTCCTTTTTTCAAGGTTTTTTTCTGATTCCTGATTCCTGGTTCCGACAGACAATAGGGAAAATCGCTGTTGTTGGTATGCAAGTCCTAGGACAGCTAGAATGGTTGTAAAGTCAAAGATTAGAGAGTGAAAAACAATGGCAAAAGAAGGAATTCATCCTCAGTGGTATCCCGAAGCTCAGGTTTATTGCAACGGGGAACACGTAATGACTGTTGGTTCGACTAGAGCTAAACTGCAAGTTGATGTTTGGTCGGGGAATCATCCTTTTTATACTGGCACTCAGAAGATTATTGATACTGAAGGTCGTGTGGAACGCTTTATGCGGAAATATGGCATGACAGATGTAGAAATGCCGACGGCAGATGCAAATTCTGGGCCGATCAAAATGGAAGACCCGAAAGCAGATGCTGCTAAGGCTGCTGCTAAAGGCAAAAAGAAGAAGTAGCCGGATTGTCATTTGTCCGCAGTTTGTTGGGAGTAGTTTTTTCTACAGACAACTTACCGCCTTCGGATTTTAGATTTTAGATTGAAGAGTTGCAATGCGGTAGTTGAGGGCGATCGAGATGCGATCGCAACTGCGATTCAATTCTAAAATCTAAAGTCTAAAATCTAAAATCTAAAATCTAAAATCTAAAATCGATTGACGGAGGACATTTGACAATGGCTGAATCTTATTTGCTGGATAAATTGAAGTCGGTGGAGCAAACTTTTCATGAGTTGACTCGCCGCATGGCTGACCCGGATGTGGCTAGGGATAATTATGAGTTTCAGCGGGTAGCAAAAGCTCGATCGTCCTTGGAGGAAGTGGTCGATACTTTTGAGCTGTGGAAGATAGCTCAGGATGATTTGGTGGGTGCGCGACAGGTTCTCAAGGAAGCTGCGAGCGATCGCGAAATGCAGCAAATGGCTGCGCTGGAAGTTGAGGAACTTGAGTCAAAATCGGAACATTTCGAGAGTCGTTTGAAGGTTTTGTTACTGCCTCGCGATCCGAATGATGATAAGAATATTATGTTGGAAATTCGGGCTGGTACTGGCGGAGATGAAGCTAGTATTTGGGCTGGAGATTTGCTCAGGTTGTATTCCCGTTACGCTCAAACTCAAGGCTGGATGGTGAAGTTGGTGAGTGAGTCGCTGGCGGACATGGGCGGGTTTAAGGAAGTAATTCTGGAAGTGACGGGTGACAGCGTTTATAGCAAGCTGAAGTTTGAGGCTGGGGTGCACCGGGTGCAGCGGGTGCCGTTGACTGAGGCTAGTGGCCGGATTCATACTTCGACGGCGACGGTGGCTGTGATGCCGGAGGTTGATGATGTGGAGATTCACATCGATCCCAAGGATATTCAGATGAGTACGGCTCGATCGGGCGGTGCTGGCGGCCAAAACGTGAACAAGGTGGAAACTGCTGCGGATTTGTTTCACAAGCCGACTGGGATTCGGATTTTCTGTACTGAGGAGCGGAGTCAGTTGCAGAATAAGGAGCGGGCGATGCAGATTTTGCGGGCTAAGCTTTACGATCTGAAGTTGCGGGAGCAGCAGGATGAGGTGAAGGAGCGGCGTTTGGGGCAAGTTGGTACTGGTTCGCGATCGGAAAAAATTCGCACGTACAACTATAAGGATAATCGGGCTACCGATCACCGTTTGGGGGAAAATTTTTCGCTCAATAGTGTTTTGGAAGGGGATATTGAGGTGATTATTCAGACTTGCATTTCTCAGGATCAGCAGGATCGTTTGGCCCAGTTGGCTGCTTCTACTTCTAATTGATTGGTTGATGGGGAACTTAGGCGCATTGTTTGCTGAGCCTTTGTTCTCTGATGACTCGACGGATGTGGTTGAGTAGCGCTTCCCAAATTGCATCGGCGATCGCCACGGGATACTTGAAATGTTCGAGGTCGTACTGTACGATGAGTTCTAGGGGTGCTAAGGTTTGCTGGTTTCGACAACTGGCAATTGCTGCGATCGTCTCCTGTTGCCATCTGGCAAATAGTCTGTAGCTGAAAAAGGAACTGCATTTTTGCCCTTTATTGTTCAGGTAAACGACTATTACTTGATGTTGTTTGGGGTAGACTTTGACTATGCGGTTTACGGGCATTCTCAGGGCTTCGGCTGCTTCTATTTTGGAGATTTGCCAGCACTGGGGTTTTAGCCAACCGGAGGCTGTGAGGCTTTGACGGGTGCGTCTGGGCTTGTGAGTTTTTTGGATACTTTTGCGAGTCATTTGTACTACTCCCTGATGTTTGATACTGGTTTACTCGTATTTGCAGCTCACAAATATTGATATAGCGGTTTTTTAGGTAATTTAAAATAACAGTTGTTGCTGACTTGTATACTTGTCATGATAGCAGCGATAAGTTCTCTTGTCAACAACAAGTGGAAAATTAATAAATTGAGAAGTAAACTTGTTAAGTGTGATTAAGTGGTAACTGCTGTTGTGAATGCAGAAGGTAAGAGAAAACTAATTGAGATTGTTAAGTTAGCGCGTGGCGACCTTAGCCAGCGAGCTTTTGGCAAGCTCTTGGGCGTCTCATCGACTGCTGTACAGTTGTGGGAAAAAGGCCAGAGCATCCCGGATACAGGAAATTTGACTCAGATTGCGATTAGAGCTGGTTTCACACTCGAAGAACTGATAGGTCATCTGGACGGGAAGCCGATGCGGGAACCGATGGATACGAACGATATGCTTAAGAACATTCAATGTATGCCACTGAGTGACTTAGCAGTAATTGTTCGAGCTGGTATGGAGAGGCTGGCTGCTGCTGCTGTGGCTTCTGGGAAGTATGGTTGATGCTCTGTAAACTGGGAATTGTTGTTATCTCGTGGCTGATACCGTGGACGCAGAAGCTAAGAAAAAACTGAGTGAGGTTGTAAAATTAGCGCGGGGATCGATGAGTCTGACTGCTTTTGGCAAGCTGTTGGGAGTTTCTGCTGCTTCTGTCTTGTATTGGGAAAAGGGGCAGGTACTTCCAGATACGAAAAATTTGACTCAGATTGCTACAAAACGAGCTGCTTAAAAAAATTCAGTGTATGCCGATTAGTGAGTTGGCGGTGATTGGTAGAGCCGTGATGGATAGGCTGGCTGCTGCTGCTGAGTCGTCTGGGAAATATAGTTGATTTATCAGTTCGTAAGTAGACTTGTAGGTACGATCGCATAGCTTTTAAGTTGTGAACATCAAAAATAGACAAAAACTTAGTGAAATCATCAAAACTGCTCGTGGAACAATGAGTCAACGAGCGTTTGGTAAGCTTTTAGGCGTTTCTGCGACTGCTGTTCAGCTTTGGGAAAGAGGCGATACGGTTCCCGATACTGAAAACTTGGGTAAGCTCGCAGCGAGAGCAGGTTATACTCTGGAAGAGTTTCTCAGCATTTTGGATGGCAATCCAGTCTCGCAACCACCAGAAATTAATGATATTGTGAAAAAAATTCAGTTTTTGCCTCTAAGTCAGGTGGCGTTAATTGGCAAAGCTGTAGCGGATAGATTCGCTGCGTCGGCTGAGGCTGCTGGAGAATGAGTATTAGGCAGATTTATCTGTAAACTAGGAGTTGTGTTTATCTGGTGATTAATACCGTGGACGCAGAAGCTAAGAAAAAAGTGAATAGGTGAGTTTTATGGGGCGTCTTACCGATCGAGCTTTTGAAATTTTGCGGGCCGAAGTTGACAAGTGCGCGGCGGCAGATACTTTAGCTGGTAATGTGTACCGGAGTATGGTACTGAAGCGGCTGGAAAAAATGCGATCGCAAAACGGCACTTTCGCGTCGATAGAAGAAATCCGCGCTACTTTCAAAGATGAATTTCCCAACTTCAGCGAAACAGCTCTCAAAGCCGCCGTTAAAGCCAATCGCCCCCCTGGATTGTTCGGGAAAATTATCTTTGCGGGCGGTTTCTTAGGCGCTGGGGCGGGGATAATTTGGCTGCTAAATCTGCCATTTCCGATGATTCGGTGGCCAGTCGCGAAGACAATGCCGATATTATTGTTGCCCAGTTTCATCAGTATGGATCACAATTACCGGCAGGCGATCGCCCTTGTGGAACAATCCGATCAATTGATCAATAAAGCCACTGCTATGGCTGATTTCGATTTGGGCGAAACCAAAGCAAAACAAGCCCAAAAACACCTTGATGCTTTGCCAGTTTGGTTTTTAGGCTATTATCCAGAAACCTATTGCTCTTTTGCTGGCTGTACTTGGCGCTTTACTGTGGATGAATTTCAAGCCGCCCGTAAAAATATTGGGCGCATGGATGCCCAGATTTTCCAGCAAAAAAATGCTTTCACTCAGTTAACTCAAGTCGAACAAACTCTCACTGGCGCAAAACAGGAGTACCAACAAGCCAAGAATGCGGCAGATAAGGGAAAAGCTAGCATAAATTGGCAAAGTGCGATCGACCAACTCAATCAAATTCCCCCAGAAACTCTAGCGGGAGAAACTGCTAGGAAAAAACTCCAAGCAGCAGAGAGAGATTTTCAAGCAATGGGCGGTGTAGCAACCGGATCAGTGCGTGCGGACAACTTCATCGAAGCAGCAAAAGGATTTGCCTTAACTGCGGCTGTAGCATCCCAGAAACCCCCACATTCAGCAGAAAGTTGGCAAAAAATAGCAGATTTGTGGCAACAAGCGATTGAACGACTCAGCCAAATTCCCTTTGATAATCCGGGCTATCTTGAGGCTCAAACAAAACTAGCTGAATATCAAAATAATTTAGGTACTACACAGATTCGACTGAAAACTGAGAAAGAGTCAGTGGAAGCTTTGAATCAATCTAAAACCTTGTTTGCTAAGTTCCAAACTAACCTAAGTTCTATTAGTCAAAACCCAGGTTATGGGCTAGGTTATTTGCAGGAAATTATCAACCAATTAGAATCTGTAAAACCGGGAACAACTGTTTATCCAGAAGCTCAAAAATGGCTGCAATCGGCTCGCAAAAAACAGAAAGAATGGCAAAAGAGTTAGTCAGTAGTCAATAGTCAGTTGTTATTGGTTATTGGTTATTGGTTATTGGTTATTGGTTATTGGTTATTGGTTATTGGTTATTGGTTATTGGTTATTGGTTATTGGTTATTGGTTATTAGTCAACAGTCAACAAACAAATTACCAAACTGGGTCAACATAAAGATTAATTGTGACTTGCTCTTTTCCTGAAGGTACGCCGGAAATACAAGCACAAATTACTTCTCCGTCTTCAAGTTCGACTTCGCAAGCATGACAAGAACCCATAAGACAGCCAGTAGGAATAGAAATTCCTGCACGTTTTGCGACATCCAGCAAAAGCTCTCCCGCTTCTGCTTCAACCGTTACATTTTCTGGTAGAAAACAAATTTTTGCCATTCAAACTTCACCTCAACTTTAACAAATAATAATGAACAGTTAACAGTTAACAGTCAACAGTCAACAGTCAACAGTCAACAGTCAACAGTCAACAGTCAACAGTTAACTATCCCAAAATCTGTTTGATATCTAAATGCTTTTCAACCGTATCTGCGAGAGTTTCCAGAAGAGCTTCTCGGTGTTCTCGATAATTAGGAATTCCCGTAGGAAGAGCGTGCAATCCTCGCTGCTGGCGCAGGTGATTTAACCAAGCTCGTCGCCAAGCTCCGTTATCAAAAATACCGTGCAAGTAAGTACCCCAGACTGATTGAGAATTATTGACCATTCCCAAACTAACATCGTCAAACAGTGGTTTAGTCAAATCTGACTCCAACATTTGCGTTCTTCCTTGGTGAATTTCGTAACCTGAAACTGGTAAACCGGGTTGAGGATAGTTAGAAGTTACGGTACGTTGGCGGGCAATTTTATTAGGTGCGATCGCAGTTTTTAACGGCAATAATCCCAACCCTTGAAATTCTCCCTGTTCTCCCTCAAGACCGTCTCGATCGATTATACTTTCTCCCAACATCTGAAACCCGCCACAGACTCCCATCACAGTACCGCCAGCTACTAAATATTTTTTAATCGCTTCTGCCATACCGGTTTGTCGGAGTACCTGCAAATCAGCAATTGTGGTTTTAGAGCCTGGTAAAATTACGGCATCTGGATGTCCTAAACGGTCTTTGGGGCCTATATATTTTACTGTGACGGTAGTTTCGGACTCCAGGGGGTCAAAGTCCGTAAAGTTAGAAATACGGGGCAAACGGATGACCGAAATATTTAGGTCTGTGTGAGAATGTGGAGAACGCCGATCGAGCAAATCGAGAGAATCTTCGGCGGGAAACACTTCGTCTATCCAAGGAATCACGCCAACTACTGGGATTCCAGTCCGTTCTTCTAGCCAAGTTAGTCCTGGATCTAGGATGGATTTTTGACCTCTAAATTTATTAACAATGAACCCTTTAATTAATGCTCGTTCGTCGGGATCGAGCAATTCCAAAGTACCAATAATATGAGCAAAAGCTCCACCGCGATCGATATCAACGACCAGCACAGTCCGAGCATTTAAATGTTTAGCTACTCGCATATTTGTTAAATCGCGGTGCTTCAGATTAATCTCCGCAGGGCTGCCGGCTCCTTCGCAAACTATCATGTCAAATTCTTGCCGTAGAAATTCTAAAGATTCCTTAATAGCTTGCCAGCCGATATCAAAATATTGTTCGTAATATTGAGTCGCTCGCACATTTCCGACTGCTTTGCCTTTAATAATTAATTGAGAAGTCATATCTCCTTGAGGTTTGAGCAAAATGGGATTCATTTCCACCCAAGGTGCTACGCCCGCAGCCCAAGCTTGAACGGCTTGAGCGTAGCCAATTTCTCCGCCCGCAGCAGTGACATAGGAGTTCAATGCCATATTCTGCCCTTTAAAGGGGGAGACTCGCCAGCCTTGACGAGAAAAGATGCGACATAATGCTGCAACGAGTAGAGATTTTCCTGCGTGAGATGTTGTTCCCACGACCATAATTGCTTTCATAATATTTATTTAACCTAGGTTGGATCAATTCCGGTTGCACCGAAATGATTGTTGACTGTTAACTGTTAACTGTTAACTGTTAACTGCGCCGCCCTGAGCCCTTCGACTACGCTCAGGATAAACTACGCCGAAGGGCTCAGGATAAACGCAGTCGTTGGGTTGACTGTTGACTGTTGACTACGCTCAGGGTGCGCTCGCGTTTCCTGAGCCATTCGACCCTTCGACTACGCTCAGGGTACGATCGCGGCGGTTGGTGAGCGTAGTCGAACCATTCCTGAGCCATTCGACCCTTCGACTACGCTCAGGGTACTCGACCCTTCGACTACGCTCAGGGTACCGATCGCGTTTCCTGAGCCCTTCGACCCTTCGACTACGCTCAGGGTACGATCGCGGCGGTTGGTGAGCGTAGTCGAACCATTCCTGAACCATTCGACCCTTCGACTACGCTCAGGGTACCGATCGCGTTTCCTGAGCCCAACGACTGCGTTTATCCTGAGCGTAGTCGAAGGGCTCAGGATGAACGCAGTCGTTGGGCAGGGTACTGCTGTTAACTGTTGACTGTTTGAATAATACTGATGCAACCGGAAAAGATATGATGTACTAATTTTTGACTGTTTTATGAAGGTTGGATGCGGAAGGCAAAAGGTAAAAAACTGAAGTAAAAAATCTAGTTTATACCTTTTGCTTGGTGTTTTAGGGAGTCGTCGGTTCTTCGCCGGAAACATTTTCAGACTTGGATTCATCGGCTGGTTTGACAGTTTTCGCAAGATTGGGAGTTGGCGGATTGGGAGGAATTAATTCTGTTGTTTCTGTGGATGCGATCGCCTCAATGTCTACTACAATCACTTCTACTGCCTGTTTTGTGTCACTGTCGATCGCCTCGAATGACATTTCCACTTCCACAGGTGTTGCCGAAACCTCTTCCACCGCAGTCATTTCTGAAAATTGAGTCGGAGAAATCGCAGTTTCTGCGGAAATCAATTCTGCCATTGCTTCGACATCGAGAGGAAATGGCACTCCTAGATTTTCTTCAACAGCACTGACAGCAGTGCTGCTAGTTTCTGTCGCCACTTCTAAGGCTGCTTCAGCTAATTCTGATTCGAGAATTTGCTCAATATCCGGTGTCGGAATTGTGGATATTTCAGATGTAGGTGCGATCGACTCTGAAGGAACTTTTGAAGGTAATTCTGAAGGTGATTTCGCTGTTGTCACCTCGGTATTTGCAGGAGTATTTGCGGGGGATTTGCTTTTGTCTGAACCCTTTCCTAATAAACCGCCGAGACTATTTTTGATATTGCCGAATAGACTTCCGAAACCAGCGGTTTTTTTGGAGACTTTGGCGGTAGTTGGGGCAGCCGTTGGGGCAGCCGTTGGGGCAGCCGTTGGGACTGTAGACTGGGACTCTTTAGCCGCAGACCTCCACATCTGGTCGAAGTCATCATCATCTAGCTCTTGTTTAAGCTCTGGCTGGGCTTCTGTTGGCTCCACAGTTGGTGTGGTGGCAATTTCTGCAACTTTTGGGTCGATCGCACTTTCGTTACTTGCTGCTGATTCTACTGGGGTTTCAGCAACGGGTGTTTCGATCAACAAAACGGCTATTGGTTCAGTTATGGGTGTGATTGAGTCGGGAATTGGCAACTGTGGCGCGATCGCACTTTTGTCCACAATTTCCGCTACTGGGGAAACGTCTGTTTTTGCCTCGTTGCGATCGACAACAGGTGCTGGAACGGTATCAGATTTCGGTTTTGGCGATCGGACAAATTTCGGTTTTTTCGCTGCGGGTTCTGGTTTCTTGGCAAAAAATCCCGCAAATGGGATGCCCGCAGTCGGCAAATTCACAGACTGAGGAATCGGCGTTTGCTGAGCAATTGGGGCCACTTGCCTGCGTAAACTCAAAGTTTCCCAAGCAAACCAGCCCAACAGAGCCACTGCCGCCATTTGACCCAGCAGGAGAGCGCCGGTAATTCGCCCCGCACAAGCCCATAAAATTAACGCATAAAAAAGTCCAACCCCGCTCCAGGCAAAATCATTTTTGCGGTGAACTTCTGGAAAAAAGAAGGCCGCCATGTAAATGCTGCAACTGCCCAAACCGACCGCCAACGCTAGAAAGTATGCAAGCATATTGTCGGTACCTCCGCTGTGTCAAATAACCTCTACGGGCTAATTCTACCTTTTGGAGGTATCTGGTGGCTGCTTTTTCAAGGATAATTTTGGGCATTTAAAGAAGGAATAGGGCATCGGGCATTGGGTATTGAGAGTTAATCTTCCTTTTTCCTTCTGCCATCAGTGTAATATGTGATACATATCACTGACATGGGTCTGTGCGATCGCATCCAAGAGTCAAAAATTATTGTATCTTGATGGTATAAAAGAAGTGATGCCAATAGTGCATCTTGTGGAGGCAGTGTCATGTTGGAAAAACTGTTGTTAGCCGTCGGCTTAACCTTGTCACTGCACGTATTTGCCGGAGTAACCACGTCTCCGAAATTACCTCAAAATCATGTAATGCGATCGAGCCCAAGTTTGACTCAAGTGCTAAAACTTCCCCTCGTTGCAGTACCTTCAAGTACCGAGAGCCAAATCTAATCCTAATTTTACGTGCAAGTGCGATCGGGCTGAGCTAGAGTATCTGGCTGAGATTTTCCTGGATCGGTTCTCTTTCCAATGTAGAGTATAGTCACGATTAAACTAGGGAAAATTAAAATGGGACTTAGCGATACTCTATTGGATGAAAAGAACAGAGACACTGTTGTTGATGATTGTGTAAAATTGATTGACGAACAAGTTGCTGCTGCATCGGGATTCGGTGGTTTGGCTCTGAAAGCTGCCTACTCTACTGTCAAGGGGATACGTGCTGACTATTGTGCCCAAGTTGTAGATCAACTTTTGCCAGAAATTGCGATCGCACTCGATCCCATGTGGAATGAAGCAGTAAATAATGGCAACCCAGTCGAATATCTAACTGAAAGAAAAGCTCAACTAGCAGATGAATTGCTCCAAATCAGCGACAAAAGAGTCGAGAGTAGCACAAGAGCGATGGTGAAAGGAGCCTATGGCAAACTCCGTCCCTCAGCGAAGAATTACGTGGAAAACGGCATACCAGATTTAGCCAAAATCATTGATAAATATAATAGTGCAGGCTGATCAGCCAAAATTAGGACACGGCAATGCCGTGTCCCTACCGTGATTAATTGTAGGGACACTCCAAGAGCCCATTGGTGTCAACTTAAGCCTGAAAGCCCGCCCCGTGTCTGTTAGTCATCCCGCGAGTCCGACAGGGGTTAAAACCCCTGTCTCATAGCCAAAGTC
>REAP01000249.1 GCA_004294385.1 Oscillatoriales cyanobacterium
GCGGTCTTTGACGACCGTAGCGAGAGTTAGACTTTGGGTATTACCCAAGCCTACTTTGTCCGCAGAATCTCAGCGTCTTTAGACCTGAGAGTGTCAATGTCCGTATCAATCGTGCCATTGTTATTTATGCCGGGACCGCCGAGACCGCCGGAACCGCCGGGACTGCCGGAACTGCCGGGACCACTGCTAGTGATGCCAGTGAGGCCATTGATGCCACTGCCGGTGATGATGTCCTTACCAGCAAGGGTATTGACGGCACCAGTATTGATTATTTCCGCAGTCCCTGATGTCGGGATGGGGTCATCATTCTTGGTAAACGCTAGATTTAAAAGATTTATTACCATCAGAAAACCTCTGAATTAAGAGAGAAAGGAAAAAAGAAGGTGCTATTGATCTGAATTATCGGTCTAGCTTGTGCCGATTTCCTCTATTGTTTTTATAACTTAACTTTTTGAAGAATTTTTTTGCCTAAATGCCTAATCTTCCCGGCAAACACCGATCGAACTTTTTAAACTATGAATAACCTTGGATCGCCAGCCTGATTAACTCCCATGAAATTTCGGCTCTCAAAGTCAGTTTTTAGCGCGTCAATAATCGCGATCGCATCGATCATAGCAAACAGTCCCGCTTTTGCTCAAACAACTTCATTCTTCTGCGGTGCTGCTGGTAGCCATCCAGCCACAATTGCCGATCAACAAGGCAAAAATATTCCCGTTATTTTGTGGGTAACAGACAACTATTTCAATGAATCCGGCGAAGATGCGATGACTCGATGTACACGAGTCTCAGCAATTCTCAACAATTCCCAATCCCAGGGAAACTGGGACAACATTGTCACAACAGGCGCATCCCGTACAGGACAACCGATGATTTGTGCAGCTAATCCCCAAGACGGTTCCTGTCGATTATTATATCAGATACCGAGAGGACAAAATCCTGAGCAAGCCAGACAAGAACTATTAAGAAGAATTAAAAATCCTAATCCAAGTATTCCACCTATCAAGGTGAATTAATAGTCAATTATCAGTTCCCTGAGCGTAGTCGAAGGGTCAATTATCGGTTCCCTGAGCGTAGTCGAAGGGTCAATTATCGGTTCCCTGAGCGTAGTCGAAGG
>REAP01000174.1 GCA_004294385.1 Oscillatoriales cyanobacterium
GAGCCTTCCTTATTAAACTCTTGTGGAACAGGCATCTTGCCTGTTGCTGAGCCTTCCTTATTAAACTCTTGTGGAACAGGCATCTTGCCTGTTGCTGAGAATACTGCCAGAGGTGAGTTAGCTCCGAATCATCAACTAACCTTAGCTGATATTGACTTAGTTGTAGATGGTGATGCGCGATCGGGCAATGCCGGTGCGGGTGTAGAGTTGGCCTCCGAACTCCAAAAACTATACCCCACAGCGCGTTTAGACGTTCACGGTCAATTTCAAACCGCAGCCCTTTTCTGGAACAAAGATTCTCCTTTCGGCTCCCTGTGGCTCGATATCGCTACGGCTCGTACTGAATTTTATGCTTATCCCGCCGCAAATCCTGAAGTTGAAGCCAGTTCGATTCGCCAAGATTTGTACCGCAGAGATTTTACCATTAATGCCTTGGCGGTGCGATTGGGTGTTCCGCGCAGTGGCGAATTATTAGATTTTTTTGGCGGTTTGTTAGACTTGCAATCGAAACAAATTCGAGTTTTGCACGCCAATAGTTTGATTGAAGATCCGACAAGAATTTATCGAGCGGTACGGTTTGCAGTTCGCCTGGGATTTACGATTGAGCCACAGACGGAAGGATACATTCGTCATGCTTTGGCTAGCGGCGTTTACGATCGCATTCAAGGAGAAAACGGTCGTGCTCCGGCTTTGGAAACGCGGCTAAAAAGTGAATTGAAGTACATTTTGCAAGCTCCTTATTGGCAAGTTGCTTTGCAAATGTTGGGAGATTTGCAGGCGTTGCGCTGTATTCATCCTACTTTGGATTTGAATCGAGAATTGTGGCATCAATTGCGTCTACTGGAACGTTTTTTGCACGGGAGGAAGTTCGGCAACGGATTTCGTAACGGATTTAACGGATGTAAGGGATTGATGTTGAAAGAGGCAACTATTCCCAATTCCCCATCCCCAATTCCCAATTCCCAATTCCCAATTCCCAATTCCCAATTCCCAATTATCAATATTCCTGATTGGCAAATGCGATTGGAAGTTTTAATCGCTTATTTAGCGCCGGAATATCGGGGTAAGGTGGCTACAAATCTTCAATTGCCGGTTGAGAGCATTAAGCGACTGCAAGAGTTGTCAGCCTGCAATCACGAGCTGTTAGAGCGTTTGCCGAAGTGTGAGTTACCGAGTCAATTGGTGCTATTGTTACGGAATTATGAGTTACCGATGTTAATTGCGATCGCCCTACAAAGTCCCCGCAGTATTCGCCACCAAATTTGGGAGTTTTTCACCAAGTGGGTGAATGTCACTCCGCCTTTGAATGGTAACGATTTGAAGGCTTTAGGTTACAAGCCCTCGCCTGGGTTTAAACTAATGTTAGATGACTTGTTGGCGGCGAGGTTGGATGGGCATTTGCGCGATCGCACTTCTGCCATCTCTTTTTTAGCACAACATTATCCTCAATCAAAATAGCTGGCAATATTTCCGAATTATTGATATTGTCAACTGTATATAGTTACAAACCCGAACAGCCCAAGGGCTTTCTTCCTTCTTCCTTCTTCCTTCTTCCGTGAAAAAACAACGCCCTCCTGGTTTAATCGCAATAGTCGTTTACAAAACTTTTGTTGCTTCCCTCTGGACTTTGACTTCGATAGCTTTGATTTTTGCTATGAAAAATCATCAATTTTTGGAAGATTTTTCAGATTCTTATTCATTAGATAGTAAAGTTAAAATTATTGAGTTTTTATTAGCTAAAATTCTCGTCCTCAAACCTAAAACATTACTATTTAGCGGACTGGCTGCGGGACTGTATGCAGTCCTAACTGCTGTTGAAGCTATTGGCTTGTGGTACGAAAAAGGCTGGGCGACAATTTTAGTTTTAGTTCTGGTTGGTATCAGTATCCCGGCGGAAATATTTGAATTAATTCGGGGTGTGACTGTACTTAAGTTAGTGCTATTTATCGTGAATGTCGCCGTGTTGTGGTATTTGGCGCACCATTTGCCGAAGCACGGTAAGTAGGTGCTCTTAATTAAACGTGCGATCGCAATCCTTCGTGATTAGTAATTGTGCCCACCAAATTTCACCACGATACACTACCAATCCTCCTGTGGAAGAGAGAGCAATTGCATTGTTGTCATCACCGTATCTAAATCTGAAGATTCTTGAGAATACACCTCGTTCAATTTCGATAAAATCCGCTCTCGGTTATATCGTCGTAAATATACTTTCAAGGCTTCGGTATATAGTTCGCTCCGAGATATTCCCAACTTTTGAGCAAGTACCTCAGCTTCTTCAAAAATTGGGTCTGGAAGAGAAATAGCAGTTTTCAAAACTAGATTCCTCAAATAGTTATACTTTAGTTATATCAAATTTATCATCGTGTTAATTAACTATCGCGATCGCACTTAACTCCAAACTTCTCCTTCGACCTGTACCATAATTAGATTCATAAGTCAAGCTAAAACCTAAATATTTACACAAATCAGTCAATTGTAAAGATTCTATAAACATAAAAGGGGTTTCACCCCCCATAGGTTATAGTCATGAATATAGATGCACCCTGATGGCTTTCCCGTTCCACAAGAGCGGGATTTTTATTGGGTAAAATTATGTTAAGTTTTAAGAAGTCTGCTACAGATGGAATTGAGTCAAACATTCCGATCGAACAATTGCCTGATCGAAAGACAAAGCAGAGACAAAGCAAAAAGCAGAGTTATCGCGATCGGTTCGATCGGCATAAATCTACTTAAATTACCCAAAAGCGGTAGCATAGGTTGGGACACGGCATCAACTACAGATGAACTTAGCGCCAACAACAGCCCTCCAGCAGGGAAAATACACAATTAACGCGACTTTGGGCATAGGAGGGTTCGGCATCACTTACCGAGCTACCCACTCCCATCTCAATCAAACCGTCGTACTCAAAACCCTCAACGAAAGTCTGCGCCAACACCCAGAATCGGCCCAATTTCAGCAGCAATTTATCGCCGAAGCCCAGCGCCTGTCTCGCTGTCAACATTCCAACATAGTCAGAGTCATCGACTTTTTTACAGAAGCCGGACAGTCCTTTATCGCAATGGACTACATTCCCGGCGAAACCCTCGCCAAAATAGTCAGTGATTGCCAACCACTACCAGAAGCCCAAGCCCTACACTACATTCGGCAAATAGCCTCAGCCGTAAGCACAGTACACAAAAGCGGCTTGCTGCACCGAGATATCAAACCAGAAAATATTATTCGACGAGCCGACACTCACATAGTTATGCTGATCGATTTCGGCATAGCACGGGACTTTACCGCCGGCACTAAACAAACTCACACTAACTTGCTCTCGCCAGGATACGCGCCGATCGAACAATACCTCTATGACGGCAAATGTACACCCGCCACAGATGTTTATGCGATCGCAGCTACCTTATATTACTTACTCTCCGGTCAACCACCAATAGCAGCACCCCTACGCGATCGAATTCCCCTCCAAGACTTACGACAATGGCAGCCCAACCTCAGCCCCGGAGTTGAACAAGCGATCCTTCAGGGACTCGAAACCGAACCAGAAAAACGCCCCCAAACCATCGAAAATTGGCTATCCCAGTTACAGGAAACCAAGGAATTACCACCAGTACAAACCAAACAAACTCTGCGTTTGCCCGCACCTCCGCCTCCACAACTGACTCTGCTAGCCTTTGTTGCCACCTCTGTAATTGCAGGGTGGATGGGTTTTGACTTAGCATCGCGCTACAACGTCACCAAACTCAGCAGGAATATTCCTGAAACTCAATCCTTGCCATCTCTGGAAGATTTGCTCAAATCCCGCGATTTGTCTGGGCCAATGTTTAGGCAGCCATCAGTCGAAAGTAGTCCTGTCCCTCCCACCGAAGTTGACAATCTTCCCAAATCCACCTTAGACACCACTATTCCCACACCCACCAATTCCCCAGAAGTGAGTTCTGAACCTTCTCCATCCCCAAGCCCAAAAACTCCAATCAGCCCACAGCCTCAACCTGAGCCTTCAGAAACTCCCACTCCAGAGCCTCAACCTGAGCCTTCAGAAACTCCCATCCCAGAGCCGAAAATCCAAATCGCTCCATCACGTACAATCACCCCAGCACCAGTACCGGAAGTTGAACCCCTGCCACCTGAACCGCCCCGCAAATCTGCCCCAGCTCCTAGCCCAACCGTGGCTAAGACGGGTGAAACGTTTTCACCACCTGAGCTTAATCCTTCACCAGTAACGTTGCCGGATCGATCGATCGAAGCCCCAATACCCAGCCGTCTTGACAGTAATTCCAATAGTCCGATCGTACCTGACTCGCCGCCGACAGTTGCAGAACCGATACTGCCTTTGGCAGAACCAGCTAAAAATTAGTCAGTTGACTGTTGACTGTTGTCAGCATCTAGGATCATTTGAGAGCCTAGAACCGTTTTTGAGTTCAAAGCATTCGACTATGAGCTACAATGTGAAGTTATATGACAACACTACTTACCGAGTTTTTTTTATGAGTAAACCACCAGTTCAGGCTTTTTTCATAGGCAGAGCACTTGCAGAAGCAGTATACGAACACTTGGAAACTACAGCGACTAACGCTTTCTCTGAACTAGGCAAATTTGATGCCGAACAAAGAGAGCGACTACGCCAGTTCACCGATAGAGTCATGGAACGAGCTAATCGAGAAGCAGATTCCGCAATGCAAGGCAGAACAGGCACTGCAACTACTACCAATATTCAAGACATCCAACCAGCAGACTTGCAAGTGACTATTGATGAGTTACGTGCAGAAGTTGCCTTGGTGCGATCGGAATTGCAACGCTACCGCAGCAGTTTGCCCTAGCTAAGTGCCGATCAAAATTTACCCCCAGGAGCGCAAACTGATGCGCTCTTCGTTCTAATTACATAGAACTTACGCAGTCTCTATGCTGTTGTTACTATCTGAGATTCTTCGTTTCACTCAGAATGACAGAATTACATAGGTCTTGCGTAAGTCCTGTTACAGCAAAGATATAAAATCAGCAATTTAGGAACCCAAGTGTCTGCCCTCCTTGATGACTCTGTTAATGCTCAGCGATACCCAAAGCTTACTGGCGATGCCGTTTTGCCAACCCCCCCTGGTAAATCCTACGGTAGTAAAGCTTATCGTTGGAATCGCGAAAAATACTCCCGACAGCGACGCTTTTTTGACATTTGGGCTTTTGTATTGCTCTGGCTGGCTTCCCTATGGCTCGACAGCAAAGATTGGAGCTACTGGAAAGGTGTTACCGAAGAAAAGAAAGTTTCCAGACGACGTTTTCAGGCTATCTGGGTTCGAGAAACTCTCTTGGATTTGGGCCCGACTTTTATTAAGGTAGGTCAATTATTTTCGACTCGCGCCGATTTGTTCCCAGCAGAATATGTCGAGGAACTGTCTAAGTTGCAAGATAGAGTACCTGCTTTCAGCTTTGAGCAGTTAGAGGTCATTGTTGAGCAGGATTTGGGCAAGACGGTGCACGAACTCTACCAGAGTTTTGACCCGGTTCCTCTGGCGGCTGCGAGTTTGGGCCAAGTACACAAGGCTCAACTGCACTCAGGCCCGGAAGTGGTGGTGAAGGTGCAGCGACCTGGACTGCGGAAGCTGTTTGAGATTGATTTGCAAATTCTCAAGGGAATTGCGCGCTATTTTCAAAATCATCCCAAATGGGGCCGTGGCCGAGATTGGATGGGGATTTATGAAGAGTGCTGTCGGATTCTCTGGCTGGAAATTGATTATCTCAATGAAGGCAAGAATGCTGATACTTTTCGACGTAATTTTAGTAACTGCGACTGGGTGCGGGTGCCACGGGTTTATTGGCGGTACGCGGCTCCACGGGTGCTGACTTTGGAGTACCTGCCGGGGATTAAAATCAGTCACTATGAGGCTTTGGAGGCTGCTGGAATCGATCGCAAGTCGATCGCCCAAAAGGGAGCTGAAGCTTATTTGCGGCAGTTGCTCAACGATGGTTTTTTCCATGCTGACCCTCACCCCGGCAATATCGCAGTTAGTGCTGAGGGAGATCTGATTTTCTACGATTTCGGCATGATGGGCCAGATTCAGGCCAACGTCCGCGAAGGACTGATGGAGACACTCTACGGTATTGCTTCCAAAGATGGTCAACGAATTATGGATTCTTTGATTAATTTGGGGGCTTTGGTTCCCACAGGTGATATGAGTCCGGTTAGGCGATCGATCCAGTATATGCTGGATAACTTCATGGACAAGCCTTTTGAAAGTCAGTCGGTCAGCGCGATTACCGAAGACCTTTACGATATCGCCTATAACCAACCTTTTCGCTTCCCAGCTACCTTTACTTTTGTGATGCGAGCTTTTTCCACGATTGAAGGGGTGGGACGTGGTTTAGATCCTGAGTTTAACTTTATGGAGGTGGCACAGCCTTTTGCCATGCAGCTTATGACTAATGGAAATGGGTCTGATCCAACTAGCAGTATTTTCAACGAACTCGGCCGTCAAGCAGCCCAGGTCAGTTCGACAGCTTTGGGTTTACCTCGCCGACTTGAGGAAACTCTTGACAAACTTGAACAGGGAGATTTGCGGATTCGAGTCCGTTCAGCCGAAACAGAACGTTTGCTGCGTCGCATTAGTAGTGTTCAAATGGGAACAAACTACACATTAGTGATGAGTTCTTTTATTCTGTCGGCGACAATTTTGTTTGTCAGCAATCAAGTATGGCCGGCTGTCGCTGTGGCTTTATTAGCTGCTGGTACTGGCTTTGTGCTGTTGCGTTTGTTAAAGCGGATCGATCGCTTGGATAGAATGTCTTAAGCAAATATATAGCCTTTCTCAATAATAAGTGCGATCGGGCATGGGGCATGGGGCATGGGGCATGGGGCATGGGGCATGGGGCATGGGGCATTGGGCATACCTCACTTTCTGGAGAACCGCTATAGCAAGATTTTGCCAGCACAATGCTCAACTTAAATTTTAAGATAGGAGTGGCATCGGAGGATTTACAATAAAAGGCTAAGGAAGTGCAATTTTTCGCGCGACTCGCGAAAGGACATGGGGACGAAAAGCAATTTTAAGTTCCCTGGAAAATCAGAGTTGTGCTACTCAAAGTTGCCAGAATTGTATCTACCGTGCAAGTTCGATGACTTACTAAAATCCTAGACATTTCTGGAGAAATCCCGAAATAGCTAAGTAAGTCCAGGCTTTCGTTATTAGGGAGCGTTAAAGTTCATACCTTGGAGTACGTGCCAGCCCCAAGCACTATAACTCCGCAGTTAAACAGGCGGCGTATTTGTAAAGCCAGTGCTGTGGAGAAAGTACCGCCTAATAACTATGCCGAGGCAACCTTTACTAATTAGGAACAGACGCAACCATGTCTAAAACTCTTCCCAATCAAGTATTTGTACTTGACGCAGACAAAAAACCTCTAACTCCGTGCCTACCAGTGAATCGACCCTGGTAGCAAAACTACTGGCATAGCTTTGGTTCAGGGAGCCCAAGTCATTTGGGGCGCCCAAGTCAC
>REAP01000175.1 GCA_004294385.1 Oscillatoriales cyanobacterium
CTCATTAGTCCTCGATCGAGGACTTTTGCTATTAGCCAGGGGTTTTAACCCCTGGCGGACTATTGGTTTGACCTTAAGTTGACACCAATGGGCAGTGCCCATTGGTGTCAACTTAAGCAGTTGACCCCCAGATTTCTTGATAGTAAGCGGCATTCTCTCTATGTCGCTTACGCTCTTGTTTAATCAAGCCCAACATTTTATAATTCTTCACTAAATAGGTAACTACATCTATACTCTCACCCCGCAATACAGAGCGAGAAAAGTGATAGAGTCCACGAAAAACCATCTCTACTGAAATCCGTTCCTTCGGTTGACCTAATTCAACAGCTACTGATGAACATAAATCGTTAAGACAGGCATAAAATATCCAAGTCGCATAAATTTGAATTTCTACTCCATTACTTCCACCTACCCACAAATAAGACAATCCAAGTAAACGTTTTGTCAGTAAAAATGCCTCTTCTACTTTCCAACGGCGACGGTATAGTTCACATACTTGCTCGGCCGATAATTTTTCTGGGTCTTTAACATTAGTCAAATAGTAATACCAAGTTTTTCCCCATAACACAGATACTAAGCGAACCTCATGGTTACAGGGATTCGAGCGGTACTTACCCATTTTTATGATCTCATCTTTATAGAAAGTTCCACTCGACAAAGTAGCCGTAACTGTCTGACCTGTTTTCTTTCTCATCCTGGTTATAAAAAACTTGTCGGCATCAGTAAAAGCGTCAAACCATTTAAAATTAAAAAATCCTAAGTCGAAAATTAATAGACCCCCAATCGGTAATCTTTCTAACAGCTCTTCAGTCCATGTCTGATCGTGAACTGTACTATTTTTTGTGTACCAAGTGGCTATGGGCTGGTGGTGAAATGCCTCTACTATCATCATCATTCGACCCCCCAAGCCCTTGGTTGAGTCTTCAGTGGCTTTGAGTTTTTTTCGGAGAGCTTCGAGGGTTGAACCATCAGCAATCCATAAGGCGCTAAAATTTTGATATACTGATTCCCAACCAATCGGAATCGGCAATTTATCGGCTTGTGATTGAATTTTTATCATCACCAGCTCAAATATTTGTTCAAACAATTCTGTGGGTAGACAAGCAAGTCGTTTTGATAAGGCTTGTTTACTTACTTTGAACGGCTCTACCCACAGCAATCCTTCTGACTCCAATACTCGTATTACCTCACTTAAGCCGGAAATCCTACGGTAGACCAAGCTCAGCACGGCTCTGCCATCATTACGGGTAATGTCAATAATCGATCGCGCAGTTTTTGTGTCAAGCCAGTTAAGCGTAATGGCTTAAAGCTTTCAGGAGTCAGCCAGTACAATAACTTGGCTTCTATTTCTGCGATCGGTGGGCCCGGTACTTGCATACCTCGACGCAGATCTGGATTACCTGACCGAGCTGGGTGTTTTCGGCTCATCATCATATCGTGCCAATTCGACACGCTTTCATACTTGATCCTGATTGTAACCCCCCCACAGCGAGTCTGATGTTTGCCTGATCTGGCGTGGTAGATGTGAAGCGCGATCGACTTAAAATGCCGATCGCACCCCGCTTACTGTCCTTAAGTTGACACTCCTTGGCACTGCCGTGTCCTCTATATCTATATCATTCCGGTGCAACCGGAATTGATATTAATGGCAAGTTGCAGAAAGTGACTCTTTTTCTGACACCGACTGGCCAGGATTTACCCATACATAAATCTCGGTGGCATCGTCGGCACAACTGCCGCATCCACCACACTTTTTGGCTTCTGCCATTTTACTAATTCTGCCTTTGCGAATTAGGCGATTTAACATTCCGCGCAAAGCATCACCATCCATGCGGAAGTGGATTTTTAGATCCGCGATAGAGGCTCTTTTGTTGTCAGCAATAAATCTTTGGATGTCGCTTAAAATCATGGCTTTTCTCCTTTGTTTGATTCTTAAACGCAGTTAACAGTTAACAGTTATAGCAGTCGCCACTTCGACCCTTCGACCCTTCGACCCTTCGACCCTTCGACCCTTCGACTACGCTCAGGGCGACGCTCCGCTCAGGGCGACGCTCCGCTCAGGGCGACGCTACGCTCCGCTCAGTGACCGGAAGTATCCTAACCACCTTGGCGGTTGCTATAACTGTTAACTAACTACTGATTGCTTCCCGCCGCTTTGCTCGTTTTCCACCAGCTAGTTTTAAGGCCGCAAGAGTCAAGCCCATAGCTATGATTAGTCTGACAATGCAAATCAGAGATGAGTCTGGATGCTGCGAAAATGTGGCGATTTGATAGTATCCAACTGCTGTGAAATAGGCGATACCAGTAGTCCAAGAACCCGCGAATATTGTCCAGCCTAAGTTAGTTTCACGGTAAAGTGCAGCCGTGGCGGAGACGCAGGGAAAGTACAGTAATACAAATAGCAAATAGGCAAAAGCTGCGGTATTAGAACCGAACCGCTGGGACATTTGTCCGTAGGTGCTACCAGAGATGCCTTGCGCTTCTTCTGCTTGTTTTTGGTCGGTAATATTAGCAGAACTTAAGCCGAGGGGATCGAAAATTTGAGCGGGAAGTTTGGTGAGATTTTCTGGTATGCTGACAAATGCTTTACCAATGTTTCCCCAGAAGCTAAATTCTTCTTCTTTCTCCGGTTCTCCACTTATGGCTTTTTGTTCGTCTGCTAGTTCGGTGTATAGGGAATCTAAGGTTCCAACCATGACTTCTTTGGCAAATACTCCTGTTAGTAAACCGACGGTGGCGGGCCAGTTTTCCTGGCTGATTCCCATTGGTGTAAATACAGGTGTGACTGTGCGGCCGACGGCGCTAAGAATTGAGTCTTTGCTGTTGTCTTTGCCGAAGGAACCATCGGTGCCGACTGAACTCATAAATCCTAGTATAATTACCATGATCACGATCGCAATTCCGGCCTTTGTAATAAACGCTTTCAGTCTGTCCCAAGTCCGCAGCAGCACTCCTTTGAGCTTGGGAATGTGGTATGGTGGCAATTCCATCACAAAGGGCGCGGCTTCTCCTTGCAGGATGGTATTCTTGAGGATTAGTCCGGTGAGAACAGCGGCGATAATTCCTAACAGATAAAGTCCCAATACCATGTTTTGACCACCGACTTGGAAGAATGCACCGCAAAATAGGGCGTAAACTGCTAATCTGGCGCTACAAGACATGAATGGATTCATCATAATCGTCATCGTGCGATCGCGCTTATTTTCCAATGTCCGCGTCGCCATAATTCCGGGAATGTTGCAACCGAAACCTACCATCATCGGCACGAATGACTTACCGGGAAGTCCGACAAATCGCATTAATCTGTCCATCACGAAAGCCGCCCGCGCCATGTAGCCGGAGTCTTCTAAAACTGACAAACATAAGAACATCATCCCAATTTGTGGAATAAATGTAGCTGTGGTTTGAATACCGCCACCAGCACCTTTTGCGAGAAGTCCAATCAACCATCCGGGCGCACTGATGCTTTCTAACAGTTTAGCGAAACCATCGACAAAGATTGTCCCCAATGTGATGTCAAAGAAGTCGATAAACACTGCACCAACGTTAATCGAAAGGGTGAACATTAAGTACATTACCGCTAAGAATACGGGAATGCCTAAGAAGCGGTTGAGAACAATTTGGTCGATTTTGTCGGAAACGCTGGTTTTGACTTCCCTAGAACATTCAGCGACACCTTGGGTTAAGTTGCGGATGAAGGTATAGCGACTGTCGGCGATGATAATATCGAGGTCATCATCGAGGGTTTCGTGGACTCGGCGACGGTGGGGGACGACTATTTGTTCTAATTCTGTATTGGCGAGTTCGGGGGCAATTTCATCCTGGTATTCTAAGAGTTTGAGGGCTGTCCAGCGAGCATCTACGGTGCGATTTGGGCTGTGTTTTTCGACGTGTGGGATGAGTTGGACGATCGCATCTTCGATCGCAGCCGGATAAGCGACATAGGCAGATGGTACGATCGGCTTAGCCAGCGCCCTGTTAATAGCATCCCGCAACAGAGGTAATCCGTCATTGGAAGCAGCACTCATCGGCACCACCGTACAGCCGAGGCGTTCTGCGAGTTTGCTAATATTAATTTTGAAATCCCGTTCTTTGGCAACATCCATCATGTTCAGCGCCAAAATTATCGGCACGCGCATCTCCAAAATTTGGGTGGTGAGATACAAATTGCGCTCTAAATTAGAAGCATCAACAATATTAATAATTACATCAGCTTCGCCAGATAACAAATAATCTCGCGCCACCAATTCATCTAATCCGGTGTCTCCGTCTTCAGCATCCAGAGAATAAACTCCCGGCAAGTCAACAATCGTAATTGCCAAACCATCGTGAGTATATTTTCCCTCTTTGCGTTCAACAGTAACTCCAGGCCAATTACCTACTCGTTGATTAGCACCAGTCAGGGCATTAAATAAAGTAGTTTTGCCACAGTTAGGATTACCTACCAATCCAATAATTTGCTGAGTCATTATTTCACTTGTTCTACAAATAGAGTTTTAGCTTCATCTTTGCGTAAACTTAGTTTGAAACCCCGTACTAGGATTTCTACGGGATCTCCCAATGGTGCATAGCGAGTAACCGTAAATTCAGTTCCCGGTGTCAGCCCCATTGCTAACAATTTGCCTTTATAACCTCTGGCTGTTTTCTCGTAACCAATGACGCGGCCGATTGCGCCGACAGCTAAATCCCCTAGTTGTTTTTTCTCGTTCATCTGTTGTTTGAATGCGGTCTAAATTTGGACAAAATAAATGAATGTCTTAGATAATAGATGCAATTTTTTTATAATTTCCCTGAACTCGTGCACAGAATTTTCTGTGCCATACCCGCGCCCAAACCGATGCGGTTGTCGCCAATTGCCACAATTACAGAACCGCCAGAATTGCTGATGATTTGAACTTCGATGCTGGGGACTAATCCCATGCCGATTAGACGGCGCACAGTGCCTTCTGAACCTTTGAGTTTGACAATCCGCAGTTTCTCGCCGATGCTTGCCATTGCGATGGGGAATGACTTACTTTCACCCACAGGAGGCTGAGTTTCTGTGCTGCTGTTTTCGGTTTCAGAGGCTTCTGGTGTCTCGCCGTAAAAGGTGAAACCCGCGAAAGACTTGGGGTTTGACTCTTGCTTTTGTTGGCTGTATGCTTGGTTTTGTTTCATATTTTTGCTCAAAGTCGATCGGTTTTAGCAGCAAGTTGTCTGATGTTAATCGTGCGATCGACTTGAGATAGATTCTCAATACGATCGGCACATAAGCGCAGGCATCACTAAAGTCTGGGCTTCAGTTTACTTGTTTCCTTGGGATATTTCAGATAGGGCGATTCGCCGCGCTCGGAAATTGGATGGCTTTTTTGCGCTCAAGAGCTGAAATATCTCTTGAGTTAGATGCTAATTTACGGTTGAACTGAGAGTGCACATTAGACTTACTGCTACATAGTATAGTATATGAAAAACTGTTTATTAGCAACTATTCTCAAATAATTCTACAGGATTAACGAACTCAGCTATTAATGCGTAGCGATACTAAATTACGATCGCATTTTAATGCTGCGATCGCCGATCGCCCTAAAATAGCGATCGAGCATATATACTGAAACCGCTCCCGTCCGTACCGATTAACCATTGATCAATAATTATGTCAGCCAGTTTTCTGCCAAAATCGATCGCACAATTAACCGAATCCACATCAATAGCCTTAGCCCAAAGCATTCAACAAGAAGCAATTACAACGAGTCTCAGCCAGCAGCCAATTGCCACAACCTACGTGCATCAAGGCAGCGGAAACACGCCTATTTTGCTAATTCACGGCTTCGACAGTTCCGTGTTTGAATACCGCCGTCTGTTGCCACTACTAGCCCAAACAAATGAAACTTGGGCAGTCGATTTACTGGGTTTTGGCTTTACAGAAAGAGTGGCGGGTTTACCATTCAGTGCGAAGGCCATTGGAAGTCACCTTTACTACTTTTGGAAAACCCTAATTTCGCAACCAGTAATCTTAATTGGTGCATCAATGGGAGGCGCAGCAGCAATTGATTTCACTCTCAATCATCCCGAACTTGTCAAAAAATTAGTATTAATAGATAGTGCAGGTTTTGCCATCACAGCTAATAACGGAAAATTTTTAATTCCACCTTTAGGATATTTAGCAACTTCATTTTTGCGAAACCCCAAAATTCGTCAAAAAATTAGCGTTAATGCTTATTTTGATAAAACTTTGGCTTCTGTTGATGCCCAAACTTGCGCTGCTTTGCACTTGGAAGTACCCAATTGGAATCAAGCTTTAATTGCTTTTACCAAAAGCGGCGGTTACTGTGGTTTTGGGGAAAAATTGTCGGAGATTCAGCAGCAAACGCTGATTTTGTGGGGGAAACAAGACCGAATTTTGGGGACTGCGGATGCGGAAAAGTTCAAAAGTGCGATCGCAAATTCTGAACTAATTTGGATACCCGATTGTGGGCACGTTCCCCACTTGGAAAAACCGCAAATTACCGCCCAACATATTTTAGAATTTGTAGCAAAAACATAGTATTTGGGAATTTTTGCTTGGTGGGGCGGGTTTTTGAGATTGTTTGATTTTAGGCATAAATTGTTGGTTAACCCGCCCCTACGAATCGGGTATTGTAGAACAGGCATCTTGCCTGTTGTGGCAGACATTGTGGAACAGGCATCTTGCCTGTTGCCTTACTTTAAATCACCCAATTTCTGCTGCAAAAACTGCTGTGCAACTTGTCCAGGTTCCTCCTGTTTCTTATCAACTTGATAGTTCATTTTTCGCATATCATCCTCAGATATTTTGCCACCCAATTCGGCGATTACTGCACGCAATTCCGGGTATTTTTCCAAAATTTGCGATCGCACAACCGGCACTGCTTCATAGGGCGGAAAATAGTTTTTATCATCTTTCAGCACCACCAAACCCAAGCTTTGAATCAAACCGTCGGTGGTACTTCCAGCAATTACATCTACCTCTTTTTGTTCCAGCGCTTGATACAACAATCCTAACAACAATTCCTTCGGTTCTTCTCGAAATTTCATCCCATAAGTTTTCGCCAATCCCGGAAATCCATCTTCTCTCTCTTTGAACTCAGGCCCAAAACCAGCCCGCAGTTTCGGTGAAACTTTCCCTAATTGCGATAGAGTTTGTAGATTGAGCTTTTTCGCATCATCTCCCCGAACAATAATTGCGAAACCATTATTAAATCCCAAGGGTTCCATCCATTCCGCTTTAAACTGTTTGGGATACTCTTGTTTGATATAAGCGAAGACTTTTTTCGGGTCAGAAATCGGCTTTTGTTTAAGAATATTGGTGTAAGCAGTACCCGTGTATTCGACGTACAAATCGATTTTCCCTGTCACTAGAGATTGATGACAAAGCGAACCACCGAGATTGAGTTCTCGTTCTACCTTGATATCAGTTTTAGCTTCGATATGGCGCGCCAACATTTCTGCTAAAATAACTTGTTCAGTAAAGTCTTTCGAGCAGATGACAACTCGTTTTTCGGAACTAGAGGTACATCCTGCTACTGCAAATAAGGAAAGCAGCCAGCAGGAATAGAAAAAAAAATCGTTCTTAGATATTCTCATGAGTTAACTCGGTTTTCAATTTTACAAAAGTTAATAGCCACACCTGAAATTTGATCTTTGACAACCATACTCAGCCATCTTTGATATAAACTAAACTTAAGTTTAGCAATACCTGAGCAAAAATGAGTGGTGAAAAATCTCGCTATGTCAGCGTAGAAGAACAAGAATTGCGACGATTGCGCGAACAGGAAAGCCGTTTGCGCTCCGTACAGAACGATTTACCAGAACGGTTAAATGCCGTCCGACAACAAGCACAGCAAGAGTTTCAACAGCGCCTAGCACCCCTGGAACAGCGCGCCAGACAGCAGGAACAAGAAACCCAAAACCTCAAAAGCAATATAGCCAGCTTAGAACAAGATACTCAAAAGCGCTTGCAACAGCAGCGACAGGACTTTAAAACCGCCGTGCGGGAAGCCGAATCTCGCCAGCAGCAGGCTTTGCAGCAGGAAACAAGCCGCTTGGAGTCCGCCCAGCGTCAAGGTTTTGAGCAGCAGCGGGGCGAATATCTGCGAATTACCGCCCAGCAGCGACAGGAATACACGGGTTTAATCGATCGCCAAGACAGGAAATTCACCCAGTTGATTGCGGAAGAACAGCAAGCGCGAGAACGGGGACAGAAAGTTTTACAGGTGCAAATCGATCGAGTTGTTGATAATCTAGAACAGGAAACCCAGCGGAAAGCCAAAATTGCCGAAGATTTATTGTCCGATGTGGCAGTAATTTGGGAACAAATAAATCGCGATTACCAACATCAACGCTTTGCTCCGGGAAAACTGGCAGATTTGCACCGTGGCTTAGAAATGGCGCGCAGCAATATCCAAGCTGGCTTGACAGAAGCGGCCATTGCTACTACCCAGCAAACCTATTTAGATTTAGCTGATTTGCGAATCCAATTAGAACAAAAGGAGCAAGAATGGCTGTTGCTTTATAATGCTGCTTGGGAAGATTTGAAAAGTTTAATTGTCGAAGTTCAGGCTAACAAAGAATGCGAAATTGAAATGGGGGAAGGCGATGAGGCCCAGAAGTTTAAATTAGAAGTAGATTATTGGGTTAATGGTCGCTTGAGCGAGTACGAACAGCAGTTGAATCAGTTGGAATCGCAACTCAAAGCTGGGGAATCGAAACTTACTACCGAGCAAGTGCAGGAATTGGGCGAAAAAATCATTGCTTTGCAGCCAATTTTAGGCGAGATTGTCGAACAGGCAAAACTCACAATCTTGGGTTCCCAATTGCGAGTAGAAATTGCCGACAAAGTTGTAGGTGCTCTGGAATCTTTGGGATATACTTTAGTTGATTCCGAGTCCGATGCTGTCTATGAAGGTAATGACCAGCGCAATGCTTTTGTGGTGAAAGTCAAAAATATTGCTGGGGATGAAGTGGTGACAGTCATCAGTCCCGAAAAAGAGTTTGGGGCGAACTCTGTTTCGATTAATAGTTTCAGTAAAACCCTGGTGGATGAAACAGCGACGCGGCAAAATGCGAAGGCTATTTTTGATGCTTTGGAGGAGGAAGGAGTGGAGGGAGATGGTGAACCGGTGTGCAATCAGAAAGCACAGCAGGAATATCAGAATTTGGAGGAAGTAAAGCGCCGTCAAGTTGCACCGCCTCCATCGCCTAGTGTATCATCTGATATTCAGAAACCGGGTTTTTAACTAAGTCTAGGATGGTGTCCGAAAATTTAGGAAAAAACCCGGTTTCTTGAGTCTACACCAGGGGCCAGAAACCGGGTTTTTATCAAAGTCTAGGATGGTGTCCAAAAATTTAGGAAAAAACCCGGTTTCTTGAGTCTACTGTCCGAAAATTCAGGAAAAAACCCGGTTTCTTGAGTCTACGCAATTTAGTGAATTATCTCATAATTGAGGAGGAAATACGTGTCGAATTGCCTGATTTGTAAAACAGAATATGTCGAAGCAACAGTGAATTTCTGCTCTACCTGCGGTTGGGATTTGAGCCAGGATAATGTATATGTGTTGGGAGAATTACCCGATGTTTTTGTCCAAAATCAACAATCCCAATTAGCTGGTGCGAGGCGAATTTGGTCGAGTTTTCTCGCTAATCAAGAGCGACTCAACCAAGAAAAAGCTGATCTTAGTTCTCAGTTAACGGAACAGTTGACTCAAGTCCAGGAACAATTAGCTAAAAGCCGAAATCTGCGCCGCCAAATTCAAGCTAAATTAGAACAAGTTACTGCTCAACTAACTCAAAAGGAACAAGAAACACCGGCACTGCAAGCAAAAATAGCTAAGCTCGCAGGAGAACGTGCTGAATTAGTCGCGCAACTTGCACAGGCTAATCTAGGGGTTTCTCGCTTGGAACAGGTGACACGAGAACGGGCTGAATTATTTGTGCAATTGGCACAATCTGATGCAGAATTGCACAAGCTGAAACAAGAACATTTGGTATTAGTCGCACAACTTGCAGCAGCTAAGACGGAAAATTCTCGTCTACAATCGGAATTAGGAGCCAAACTTGCAGCAGCTTATATAAAAATTGCTGGCTTGCAATCAGACTTGGCTACTCAATTGTCACAGTCTCAGACGGAAAATGCTCGCAGGCAAAACATAGCACGGGAACGGGATGAATTAGCCGCGCAATTGGCAAAAGCTCATACAGAAAATTCCCGATTGCAAGTGGCATTGGAGCAACAACTGGTGCAGCGGGAGTTAGTAGTAGGAAATCACCGGGAGTTTTCGTTTCCGGTGGTGATTCTTGATAGACAAGGAAGGGAAAATAGCCGCCAAAATGGAACTGCCCAGGCCTTGATTCAAGCATTGCCCGGTGGTATAATGTTGGAAATGGTGGCGATTCCTGGTGGCAAGTTTTGGATGGGTTCTGATACTGAACTGGAAAGGAGAGATTCGGAAAGTCCCCAGCACCAGGTTACGGTTTCGCCTTTTTATTTGGGGAGATTTCCGGTAACGCAGGCTCAGTGGGCAGCGGTGGCTGGTTTGCCGAAGGTGGTTCGAGACATCGAAGCCAATCCTGCCAATTTTAAGGGAAAAGACTTGCCAGTTGAAAGGATTTCATGGTATGATGCAGTGGAGTTTTGTGCACGACTGACAGAGTATACAAAACTTCCCTACCGTCTCCCCAGCGAGGCTGAATGGGAATACGCTTGTAGGGCTGGGACAACTACTCCTTTTCACTTTGGAGAAACTATTTCTCCTAAGTTTGTAAATTACGACGGTAATTATACTTACGGTGAGGGGAAAAAGGGCGAGTACCGCCAGAAAACTATTCCTGTTGGCAGTTTAAAAATTGCTAATGCTTTCGGGTTATCCGATATGCACGGCAATGTTTGGGAGTGGTGTAGCGATATTTGGCACGAAAATTACAATGGCGCTCCGGTAGATGGAAGTGCTTGGGATGATCTGGATAAAAATCATTTAATAAATCTTAGACAAAAGTTAAATGATAATGATAATCATTCCCGGCTCTTGCGCGGTGGTTCGTGGTACGACCTTCCGTGGTTCTGCCGTTCGGCCGTTCGCAGCAGGGATCTCTCGGCGTTCCGCAGCTACCTCATCGGTTTTCGGGTTGCTTGTGTTGCCGCGAGGTTTCCCTAGCCCTTTGCTCTTTTGAATTTTTGCTCTTTATTCTCTCTTCTCTTTTTCCGTCGCGCCCTAGCGCGGGGTTTTTATTTCCTAATTTATTATTTAAATAGTTGACGCGAGGGGCGAGAAACCGGGTTTTTATCAAGGTTTAGGATGGGGTGCAAAAATTTAGGAAAAAACCCGGTTTCTAGAGTCTACACGAGAGGCGAGAAACCTGGTTTTTATCAAGGTTTAGGATGGGGTGCGAAAATTCAGGAAAAAACCCGGTTTCTAGAGTCTAGGTTTCTTGAGTCTACACGAGAGGCGAGAAACCTGGTTTTTATCAAGGTTTAGGATGGGGTGCAAAAATTCAGGAAAAAACCCGGTTTCTTGAGTCTACGCGAGGGGCGAGAAACCGGGTTTTTATCAAGGTTTAGGATGGGTGCGAAAATTCAGGAAAAAACCCGGT
>REAP01000176.1 GCA_004294385.1 Oscillatoriales cyanobacterium
AATCTATTTTTAGCTGTTGTCGGCTTGTTTTTCTTGTCAGTTGCAACGGTTGCTTACACTCCTTTTGCCTCTGGTTTGGTGGTGGAATTAGCCCCAGAGTCTTTGCGTGGCGTGTATTTGTCGATTAATTCTCAGTGTTGGGCGATCGGCTATTTAATCGGGCCGCCTTTGGGTGGTTGGGCTTTGGATCAAGGGCAATTTGCAGCGAATAATTTTTGGTTGGGTTTGGCTTTGAGCGTTAGTGTTGCTATCTTGATTTTGCAGATTGTCGATCTAAGATTAAACGAACCGCGAAGGCGCTAAGGACGCGAAGGAAGAGAAAGAAGAAGATCCGGTTCTTCCTTCGCGCTCTTCGTGTCTTCGCGGTTTAATCATTCCGATTAATTTATTTTCTGCGATCGCCCAATTTGCGATAAACTTCCCTCAAATCAACTTGATGGTGAGCGATCGCCACCAAAGCGTGATAGAATAAATCGGCAACTTCCCCAGCGATTCCATCTTTGTCATCATCTTTGCAAGCCATCACCACTTCTGCCGATTCTTCACCAATTTTCTTGAGAATCTGATTGTCGCCACCCGCGAACAATTTGGAAGTATAAGAAGTCTCGTTCGGGTTATCGCGCCGATCGCAAATTACATCAAATAATTGAGATAACATATCTCCCGGTGGTGGTGAAATTTCCCCATCAACTTGGTGAAAACAACTTCTTTCTCCCGTGTGACAAGCAATATCTCCAACTTGTTCCACTGTTACCAACAAAGCATCACTGTCGCAGTCATAGCGCAGCCCTTTGACATTTTGAATGTGTCCCGAAGTCGCCCCTTTGTTCCAAAATTCGGCGCGCGATCGACTCCAGAACCAAGTTTGGCCTGTTTCCAAGGTTTTTTGCAGCGACTCGCGATTCATCCATGCCATCATCAACACCGTACCATCCAAGTAATCTTGGACTATCGCCGGTACTAAACCGCGATCGTCGTACTGAATCTTTTCCACTGGGATCGATCGGCTCAAACTAGATAAATCATTAACAGACATAATTTTATTGCAACTTTAATTATTTAAATTAACGCTTTCGTGTCGGATATTTTTTTTTATTAACCGCAGAGAGCGCAGAGGACACAGAGAGAAGAGAGGAGATGACACAAGTGATGGGTGCATTGTCAAGAACTACTTTACAAAATATTACACTTTCGGGCGATTCCCTACGGGATAGCTTCGCACGCGCGGTGCTAGTGCGACAAAGCCTAAAAAACACAAGCTAGTATTGCTACTCATTGGTTTCTACCCTAAAATCTATTAACATAGTTTCCTTAAATCGACCTAACCTTTATCTTGAAGTCGCTATTAAAGTATCCTACCAAGAACAGACGTTAACTAAGGAGAAAGCATTGGTTTCCACCACCTTGAAAACTACAAAATCAGAAGAAATTTTCGCCGCCGCCCAGAAATTGATGCCCGGTGGCGTCAGTTCCCCCGTCCGCGCCTTCAAATCCGTAGGCGGACAACCTATTGTATTCGATCGCGTCAAAGGAGCCTACATTTGGGATGTTGACGAAAACCAATACATAGACTATGTAGGGACTTGGGGCCCAGCCATCTGCGGCCACGCCCACCCTGAAGTCATCAAAGCCCTTCACGAATCCCTAGAAAAAGGTACCAGTTTCGGAGCACCCTCGCTCTTAGAAAATGTGCTCGCTGAAATGGTCATCGATGCCGTTCCCAGCATCGAAATGGTGCGATTTGTCAATTCCGGCACGGAAGCCTGCATGGCCGTTTTGCGCCTGATGCGAGCCTTCACCGGGCGCGACAAACTGATTAAATTTGAAGGCTGCTATCACGGGCACGCCGATATGTTCCTCGTAAAAGCTGGTTCCGGTGTCGCAACTCTCGGTCTTCCCGACTCCCCTGGCGTACCCAAATCTGTTACCGCTAACACCCTCAATGCTCCCTACAACGACTTGGAAGCAGTAAAGGCTTTATTTGCCGAAAACCCCGGCGAGATAGCAGGCGTGATGCTAGAGCCAGTTGTGGGTAATGCCGGATTTATTGTACCGGATGCAGGTTTTCTCGAAGGTTTACGGGAAATTACCAAAGATAACGGTGCTTTGTTAGTTTTTGACGAAGTAATGACCGGTTTCCGTATCGCCTACGGTGGAGCTCAGGAAAAATTCGGTATCACCCCAGATTTGACAACTCTGGGTAAAGTTATCGGTGGTGGTTTGCCAGTCGGAGCTTACGGTGGCAGACGGGATATTATGGGCATGGTTGCTCCTGCTGGGCCGATGTATCAAGCTGGTACGCTGTCGGGAAATCCTTTGGCGATGACTGCTGGGATTAAAACTTTGGAATTGTTGCAAAAACCTGGTACTTACGAACAGTTAGATAGGATTACAAAAAAATTATCTAACGGCTTGTTGCAAATTGCTAAAGAAACCGGACACGCTGCTTGTGGCGGCCAAATCAGTGGAATGTTTGGCTTGTTTTTTGCAGCCGGCCCAGTTCACAATTACGATGATGCTAAGAAGTCTGATGTGGCAAAGTTCGGCCGCTTTCACCGAGGAATGTTGGAGCATGGAATTTATCTGGCTCCTTCGCAGTTTGAGGCGGGATTTACTTCTTTGGCTCATACTGAGGAAGATGTCGATCGCACTTTGGCCGCAGCTCGTGAAGTGATGGCTAGTATTTAGTTTGCTGTCAGCACTTGTGTGCCCAAAAAGTTCAGGTAAAGTCTTAAAATCTTTGCTGTTTGTTGCAGTAAGGATTTTAGATCAATTCCGGTAGCATCGGAATCTACCTAGGAATCAAAACTTTTGCGGTGATGAGCAATGGCGATCAAGCAGAAAGCCCTAGCTATAAAAAGTTAGATCGGAAAGTTCGCAAACTGCAACGCAAATTAGCTCGTCAACCTCGTGATTCTAAGAGAAGAAATATAACTCGCATTAGAATTGCCAAGCTGCACAATCTAATTGCGGATACTCGCAAAGATTTCTTGCACAAATTATCAACCAAAATAGTTAACGAAAACCAAGTAATTATTTTGGAAGATTTAAACGTATCGGGCATGGTCAAGAACAGGAAGCTTTCAAGAGCGATTAGTCAGCAAGGATGGTACGAATTCCGAACTCTGTGCGAGGCTAAGTCTGAAAAGTTTGGCAGAGAGTTTAAGGTCATCAGTCGATGGGAGGTTGGTGCTAGCCAGGTCTGTTCAGGCTGTGGTTTTAAATGGGGTAAAATCGATTTATCTATCCGCTCAGTGCTTTGTTTGAATTGCGGTACTGAGCAAGATAGAGATGAAAATGCTGCTAAAAATATAGCTCAAGTCGGGATGGGGAATCGCCACGACTCTAAACGGGCGCTGAGGGACTGTAAGACTACTTCGGTAGCAAGACCCGATGAAGCGTCAAGAATCACCGCTCCTGATAGACGGTGAGTATTTCAAAAAATTGCTTGTGTGATCGCATTCCAAATTTCTTAAGTTGACACCAATGGGCACTGCCCTTGGACTACGGGGATGTTAAATGTACTTCATAAACGTGGAATCTGCTGTAAATGTTGAGAATATTGCAAAATGGATAAAATTGTAAATATATAGCACCTACATTTTTACCGCCGATGAAAAGCCTATTCCTCGATCGACTCCACCACCCATCCCGCCCCGTCATCGTCTTCGACGGCGCAATGGGAACCAACCTGCAAGTCCAAAACCTCACCGCAGAAGACTTTGGTGGCAAAGAATACGAAGGCTGCAACGAATATCTCGTCCACACGAAGCCGGAAGCCGTCGCCATAGTCCACCGAGGTTTCCTCGAAGCAGGGGCCGACGTCATCGAAACAGACACCTTTGGGGCTGCTTCCATCGTCCTCGCCGAGTACGATTTAGCAGACAAAGCCTATGAGCTCAACAAAATGGCCGCCGAACTCGCCAAGGGGATCGCCGCCGAATTTTCCACCCCAGAAAAGCCGAGATTTGTCGCAGGTTCGATCGGGCCTGGCACCAAATTACCCACATTAGGACACATAGATTTTGACACACTCACCGCCGCTTTTGCCGAACAAGCAGAAGGACTTTATGACGGCGGCGTTGACTTATTTCTGGTCGAAACTTGTCAAGATGTGCTGCAAATTAAATCAGTATTAAATGCGATTGAAGAAGTATTCAAGAAAAAAGGCGATCGCATTCCATTGATGGTATCAGTGACAATGGAAGCCACCGGCACAATGCTAGTCGGTACGGATATCAGCGCCGCCCTAGCCATTTTGCAGCCGTACCCGATCGACATTTTAGGATTAAATTGTGCTACCGGGCCCGATCGCATGGCCGAACACATCAAATACCTTTCCGAACATTCGCCCTTCGTAGTTTCCTGCATTCCCAATGCCGGTTTACCCGAAAACATCGGCGGCCACGCGCACTACAAACTCACGCCCATAGAATTGAAAATGGCCTTGATGCGCTTCGTAGAAGACATGGGCGTGCAAGTCATCGGCGGCTGCTGTGGGACTCGCTACGATCACATCCGCGAACTATCAGAAATTGGCACAACTCTCAAACCCAAAATTCGCGAAACTACCTGGGAACCTTCCGCTGCTTCAATCTACAGCGCCCAACCCTACGAACAAGAAAATTCATTCCTAATTGTGGGCGAAAGACTCAACGCCAGCGGTTCCAAAAAATGCCGCGATTTACTCAATGAAGAAGACTGGGATGGTTTAGTAGCAATGGCTAGAGAACAAGTGCGAGAAGGCGCGCACATTCTCGATGTCAACGTGGATTATGTCGGCCGCGATGGTGTCCGCGACATGAAAGAATTAGTTTCTCGTGTTGTCACCAACGCAACCCTGCCTTTAATGTTGGATTCCACCGAATGGGAAAAGATGGAAGCCGGGTTAAAAGTTGCAGGCGGCAAATGTTTGCTGAATTCTACTAACTATGAAGACGGAGAACCGCGTTTTTATCAAGTTTTGGACTTAGCGAAAAAATACGGCGCTGCTATAGTTATCGGTACCATTGACGAAGACGGGATGGCGCGGACAGCAGATCAGAAATTTGCGATCGCCCAACGCGCCTATAACGCCGCAGTCGCCCACGGAATTGCCGCCCATGAAATCTTTTTCGACACCCTAGCATTGCCAATTTCTACCGGGATTGAAGAAGACCGAAAAAACGGCAAAGCTACCATCGAATCGATCCGCCGCATTCGCCAAGAATTACCAGGTTGTCACGTAATTTTGGGAGTTTCTAACATCTCCTTCGGCTTGAATCCGGCGGCGCGACAAGTTTTGAATTCGATGTTTTTGCACGAAGCAATGCAGGCCGGGATGGACTCCGCCATTGTCAGCCCGAATAAGATTTTGCCCCTCGCTAAAATCGACCCCAAACACCAAGAAATCTGCTACAAACTGATTTACGATCAACGGGAGTTCGACGGCGATATTTGTGTTTATGACCCCTTGGGCGAGCTGACAACGGTGTTTGCGGGCAAAACTACTAAGCGCGATCGGACAGAAGACGCAAACCTCCCAGTAGAACAACGCCTCAAGCAGCACATCATCGACGGCGAACGCATTGGACTAGATATCCAACTCGCCAAAGCATTAGAAACCTATCCACCTCTCCAAATTATCAATACTTTCCTGTTAGACGGGATGAAAGTAGTCGGAGAATTGTTCGGTTCGGGACAAATGCAACTACCCTTTGTATTGCAATCAGCCGAAACCATGAAGGCCGCCGTTGCCTATTTAGAGCCGCACATGGAGAAGTCCGAATCTGGGGATAATGCCAAAGGAACATTCATCATTGCGACTGTCAAAGGCGACGTTCACGACATTGGTAAAAACTTGGTTGATATTATCTTATCAAACAATGGCTACCGAGTGATTAATCTGGGAATCAAACAGCCTGTTGATAACATAATTGATGCCTACGAAAAGCACAAAGCTGATTGTATAGCTATGAGTGGCTTGCTGGTAAAATCCACCGCATTTATGAAAGAAAACTTGGAGGTATTTAACCAGAGAGGAATTACCGTTCCTGTGATTTTGGGCGGTGCAGCTTTGACTCCCAAGTTTGTCCACGAAGATTGCCAAAACACTTATAACGGTAAAGTGGTTTACGGCAAAGATGCGTTTTCTGACTTGAATTTCATGGAGAAACTGATGCCAGCTAAATCTGCTGGTAACTGGGAAGATTTACAAGGATTCTTAGATGAAGCTGAGAATGGAAATGGCGCTGTCAAAGAAGTTAAGACTTCAGAAGAAATCGCTATTGAGAATGCCAAGAAAGCAGCCAAACTAGAAACTCCGACTGTAATAGATACGAGGCGTTCGGAAGCTGTTTCTGTAGATATCGATCGCCCAAATCCGCCTTTTTGGGGAACTCAGTTATTGCGGCCCGAAGACATCCCCTTTGAAGAACTTTTATGGCACTTAGATTTGCAAGCCTTAGTTGCCGGTCAGTGGCAGTTCCGCAAACCAAAAGACCAATCGCGGGAAGAATACGATGCTTTCTTGGCTGAGAAAGTTTATCCGATATTGGAACAGTGGAAACACAAAATCATCACTGAGCAACTGTTGCATCCCCAAGCAATTTACGGGTATTTCCCTTGTCAGTCTGAAGGCAATTCTTTGCATTTATATGACCCAGAAATTATGAATGGCGGGCAAGATGCCCACCCCACAACAGAGAGTGGCACAGGCATCTTGCCTGTGAATGCAACACCAGCAGCAACATGGACATTTCCCCGCCAAAAATCGGCGCGCAGGCTGTGCATTGCTGATTTCTTCGCACCAAAAGAATCCGGTAAAATCGATGTATTCCCGATGCAAGTAGCGACTGTGGGAGAGATTGCGACAGAGTATGCACAAAAGCTGTTTGCGAATAATCAATATACCGATTATCTCTACTTTCACGGCTTAGCGGTACAGACAGCAGAAGCAATAGCAGAATGGACTCACGCGCGGATTCGCCGGGAATTGGGATTTGGTAGCGAAGAACCGGATAATATTCGGGATATGCTGGCCCAAAGATATCGCGGTTCGCGGTATAGTTTCGGCTATCCTGCTTGTCCGAATATGGCGGATCAGTATAAGCAGTTGGAATTGTTGAAGTGCGATCGGATAAACTTGTATATGGATGAAAGCGAACAACTTTATCCCGAACAATCAACCACCGCAATTATCACCTATCACCCAGCGGCGAAATACTTTACCGCTTAATTTGTAGGGTGCACAATGTGCACCTTTTTCTCGTTTTTCAATAAGCCTTTTATGGGCGGGCAGGATGCCCACCCCACAAAAAAAATCATTCTTTGTGGAACGGGCATCTTGCCCGTTCTTGAGAATGATCTAACATATGGGCGGGCAGG
>REAP01000177.1 GCA_004294385.1 Oscillatoriales cyanobacterium
GCGGGTACGCCCTTCACCCTTGCGGGCGATGCTATCGAGGTATTTTCATGTGTCTGACTTGTCCAAGATATTTGAAATGTATCGCGTAAATGTACCACAGTATGCTTATCAAAGCGTTTGGTTGACAGCAAAAAGTCGGGAGGAATGTCCCGTCTGCGGTACTGTACACCATCGGGTTGACCCGCGGGCGATCGCGCTCCGCAGCGTGCAAGCTGATGGAATTCGGGCTGCATTGAACGCTTCTCGTTCTTAAGTCGAAGCTGAATATTATTGATGCGATAGAAAGCCCCAGGGGAAGAAATGCTTTCCTCTGGGGCTTTCTGCTGCGATCGTCTGGTACTGTAGAGGTTTGGGGGAATGCTTGAAAAATTGGGTAAAAAGGGCGATCGGACTTAAACGAAACCGCCTTTAACAAAACCGCCTTTAACAAAATATGGGTATAGGAAAATTAATTATTATCAATTTTGGTTCGGGAAACCTCAATCTAGGTTTTAACAGCATAACATTGCGGCTCGAAGACGATAATAAGTCTTATCAAAAGGCACTGCCCACCAAGCTGCCAGAAAAACCTGAGATTGTTGACGATTATAGCAAATGGCTCGATAAATGCTTTCCAACTCCATCGAGGTCTTGGAAGACAGCCTCTCAAGCTTTCAGTAATACTCTTAATGATTGGTTGAAATCAGAACCATTTTATTCGGACTGGAACAAACTGTTATCCTACTGCACTCATAAAGATCAAATCCGCGTAATTTTTCAAACTGAATTGTGGGAACTGCAACAGATACCTTGGCAATTTTGGGATTTTTTTCAAATTTACCCACAAGCTGAAATGGCATTCAGCTTGCCAGAGTATGAATTTATCAACAGTCCGCTGAATAAAAAGATTAGGATTTTAGCCATTATCGGCGATAGTACGGGAATTGATCTTGAACCTGACAAAGGAGTAATTAAACAACTCCCTAACGTAGAAGAACCGCTATTTTTATGCCAACGCCCTCGCTCAGAAATCAGCACTCAGCTTTGGCAGGAAAATTGGGACATCCTTTTTTTTGCGGGACATAGTAAAACTGAACAAGGAACCGGACGCATTTACATAAACAATCATGAATTCTTGACAATAGAAGAATTACAAGAAGGACTCAAAACAGCCATCAATCGGGGGTTGAAGTTAGCCATATTCAATTCCTGCGATGGCTTAGGATTAGCTAGAAGCTTAGCCGCCTTGAATATTCCGCAAGTAATCGTGATGCGTCAACCTATCCCAGATAAAGTGGCTCAAGATTTTTTGAAGCATTTTTTACGAGCTTTTTCCCAAAACGGTCAAACTTTATATTTAGCAGTCAAGGAGGCTAAAAATAGATTACGGGAAGAACTAGGTAATGAGTTTCCTTGTGCTAATTGGTTGCCTGTTATCTACCAAAATCCTGCTATGATACCCCCTACATGGGAACAGTTACGGAGGATTCCAGTCGAACAGAAAATGCCAACTACCACTGACTTATCTTCACCTCCACCTCAACAATCTCATGATAAACTTCACCAAGCTTTACAGCGGTTAAATTATCATCATCAAGTTAAATTTTTCCGAACATTTGTTGAACAGCATCCCATCGGTGCTTATTTGATTCATGGCGAAGAAGACAGCGGTCAAAAATGGCTGTTAAATCGGCTGATGAAGCAGGTTCCTAATTGGACAAATGCCAAAGTAATTTCAGTCACACTCAATAGAAAATCTCGCGCTACTTATACGAAAGCTTTGTGGCAAGAACTAGGCGGTCGTGTCGGTTTAATTAATCAACCTTCACAGACACAAATTATAGATAAAGTTGCTCAATTGTGTCAAAATAGAACAGTGGTTTTAATTTTCGATCGACTCGATGAAATGCCAGAGGAATGTATGAGTCAATTTCTCGGACAATTTTGGTTGCCTCTGGTAAAAAGCGCGTCCGGCATAATTCAATCCCCGTCTCGCTTACTAATGTTTTTAATTGACCATAGCGGTTGTGTTGAAGACTGGAATCTAGATTTTGCTGAAACACTTTACCCAAGTTGGGAACCGCACATTCCCGTTAAGCTACCTAAAATTACTCTACTATGCGAAAAAGATTTACAACCTTGGATTGAAAATTCTATCGATGAGTTACCCCTTAAACTGACTGCTAAAGTTGAGGATTCAGTGCGATATATTCTGGAAAACAACGATGGCGGTTTGCCTCAAGCAGCTATCTACAGGATTTGTGAATTGTGCGATTGTAATTGGTATGACTGGGAGAAAGTATGGCTGAAATACTGAACAGAGAAGGCTTGAAATACACAGGTAAAGTACAGCCTCAACTAGGAGCAGTCGATGAAAACGGTCAAATAATTTATCCTTATCTTCCTGACGAAGATTTAATTGAAGCTGTCAACTTAGCAATTCAATTAGAACGTCCCCTGCTGATTAAAGGAGAACCTGGTTGTGGCAAAACTAAGTTAGCCCGTGCTGTTGCCTATGAGTTAGGACTGCCTTATGAAACTTGGAATATTAAGTCTACAAGCAGGGCAAAAGATGGACTTTACACCTATGATGCGGTGGGGCGTTTGCGGGATGCTCAATTAGCGGCGGCCGGCCGCCTCAGCGAAGATAAAATTCAGGCAATTGATAAATCTGAGACTTACATTAAATGGGGGCCGTTAGGGCGATCTTTTCTGAAAGAACAAACGACGGTGGTGCTGATTGATGAAATAGACAAGGCTGATATTGATTTTCCTAATGATTTGCTCTTGGAACTTGACGAACAGCGGTTTGCGATTGAGGAGACGGGAGATAAAATTCAAGCTAAGGCAGCACCCATCGTGTTTATTACTAGCAATGATGAGAAAGATTTGCCCGATGCTTTTTTGCGGCGGTGCTTGTTTCATTATCTTGAATTTCCCAAGCGCCAGCAGTTAATTGAGATTATCAATGCTCACTTTGTGGCATCTCCTGAAGCGCTAGTAAATGCAATTATTGACAGATTTTTGCAGTTGCGTGAGGAGATGCGGAAAGATAAGGGAGAAGCTGGCAAAAAAGTGAGTACAAGTGAATTAATGGATTGGTTTCGGATACTGCGCCATTATCCAGAAGATAAGGTTCTGGATGAATTGGGTAAGAAACTTTTGTATCCGGGCGTACTGCTGAAAAGCTGGGATGATTACAATCGCTATGCTAAGCAAAGGCGGGCTGGGGGTGAATTGTGATTAAACATCTGAGTTTTGATTTAGCAATTACCGTTGATGAAGCACTGGCAATTGTAAAGTCTGTAATGGATGGCGAGCGTTTTACCGAAGTTCAAGAAATTGTCTTTCGCCTGTCTTGGGAAGGAAAATCCTATCAGGAAATGGCCCAAATTAGCGATCGTGCACTGGATTATATCAATGATGTTGGAGCTCAACTCTGGAAACAACTTTCAACATCATTTGGCGAAAAGGTTAGCAGAAGTAACCTTCAGTCAGTCATCAAGCGATACTTAAGGAGCAGGCAGGATGAGCCGGATGTTTTGCTTCTGAAGGATGATTCTATTCTGAAGAAGTCTATTGTGGATGAACTGCCCCTGATTGAGCTTTTCAGTCAACTGCGAGAAGCTGGATTTCCCCTTGGCATCGGTGAATATAAGCTGTTACTGGAAGCTTTACAAAAGGGTTTTGGAACGAGCGATCGCACTTCCTTATATCGCCTGTGCAAAACTTTATGGGTAAAATCTGCTGAGGATAAGCGCCTATTTGACTATCACTTTGAATTGATTGTCAAAGAGAGTCAGGAAGCTATACCAGTAATCCCAGAAAAACCAGAAATTTCTGCACCGGAAACAGAGGATTCTGGTATAATTGAAACAGCACCAAAACTAACTGAGCAAACAAGCGAACCTATTATCTCTGCCCCGCATCCTGAATTAATAGAGGCAATAGAAGATGAGGTGCAAGCTGCCAAAGCAGTGATGCAAGCTACTAATAAATATGAGGCAACTTCCGATCGCCAATTCATCCTGACATCCGAATATTTTCCAGTGACGCGCCGACAGATGAAGCAAAGTTGGCGTTACTTGCGCCGTCCCGTGCGGGAAGGGCCGCCTGTAGAATTGGATGTGGAAGCCACAGTTAACCAGATTGGGCGACAGGGTATTTTGTTAAGTCCGGTGTTGGTGCCGCGGCGGGTAAATCGATCGCAATTGCTGTTATTAATCGATCGCGACGGTTCGATGGTGCCCTTCCACGATTTGTCCCAGCGGTTGGCGGAAACAGCGGTGCGAGGCGGGCGTTTGGGGAATGCTGGCATTTATTATTTCCAGAATTGTCCGGTGGATTATCTATACCATGACCCCTATCAGTTGGAAGTCGAGAAAATCGATCGCTTGCTGGCTAACCTGCGGCCTGAGAAGTCGGCTATGTTAATTTTTAGCGATGCTGGGGCGGCTCGCGGGGGTTACAGTGAGGAAAGGGTGGAGTTGACGGCGGCGTTTCTCCAGCAAATTAAGGCAAAGGTGCGGTATGTAGCTTGGCTAAATCCGATGCCGGAGTCGCGCTGGGAGGGGACGACGGCGGGTAAGGTGGCGCGTTTAGTGCCGATGTTTGAGATGGCGCGGCGGGGATTGCAAGATGCGATCGGCTTGTTGCGGGGAAAAAGTCAGATAGGACTTACGCACTAATAACGTAATTCTGTCATTCTGAGTGAAACGAAGAATCTCAAGCCTTTGCAACACCATGACAATGCGTAATTCATATCAGAATTCGGTTTTTTTTGGGACTGAATAAAGGGGGATGAAATGAAACCTGAAGTAGCCCGCAGACGGATTGAAGCTTTCGAGAGGCGTTTTGGGAAAACGCAGTTAATTTTTGCGTGTCATGCGGCGTTTCCCTTGGCTTTGACACCGGATTTATTATACAAGTTGTGGGCGAATTTCCAGCGGGATATTCATGGTTTTGTGTTGGGAATTCCTTGGGTAGCTGTGGCGGATTTGCTACTTTCGAGTTTGTGCGATGAGGTAGGGCGAGAACTCTATGAGATGGATACAGCGGTGCGAAATTCGCTGTTGAATCGATTAAAAGATGATGAGAATTTTGGTCAGCAGCGGATTAATGAGTTGTCTGATTTTCTATTAGTTTATGTGCGGCAGCAACTTCAGAGTAATGACCAAGAGGTGCGGGATTTTGCTCAGGCGCAGCGGTGGACTGCTTTGGCCTATACCAGACCGAGTGAGGCGGCCCAGGAACTAAAAGCGACCCTGGAACAAGCCTATCGACAGGATAGGGCAGAGCAAGTACGACTGGCATCTTTGGTAGAAACTTTTGCCGAACCTCTGGCTGAATTTGAGCCGCTATTAGTTTATGCCCGTGAGATAGGGAAGTTTGCACCGAGCGATTCAGTCCGTGCTGTTGCTGAAGTTAGCAAGGCATCCCCAGAAAACAGCCAACCAAAGTATGCTCAGGAAGTATTAACCATCAACCCATCTTCTCAAAAAGAGCCTACAAAAAACAATGTTGTAGGAATAAAAACTGTTATCCTGACCATAGGAGATGGGGATTTTGAAAACGGCTTTCCAGTTGTCGTCAAGATTTTCCAAGCTAACGAGCTGTTCCCTGTTCAACAATTAATTGGAAACTTACCTCCGGCTCCAGATGTTTACTCATCCTATGATGATTGGCAGTTATCTGGTAGAGAATTTCATACTGGTTTTTCCCATAGAATGGGACTAAAAAGAATCCCAGGCCTTCCCACTAATTTCTCTTCTTACAACTTAACTAAAGATTCGCAATCTTTGCAAAATAGCATCAACAAATGGCTCAAATCAGAATCATTTATTCATTGTGTTCTTTCGCTACGCATGAAGCTATCACCAACTGATGAAGTACGAGTGTTCATTGAAACTGAGAACCACGTATTACAGCAATTGCCCTGGCATCTTTGGGATTTCTTTGAAGATTATCCCAAGGCTGAAATAGCTTTAAGTTTGCCTCGATATTCTCGATATACAAAAATAAAAAAATCAACGTTTACAACAAATAAAGTCCGAATCTTAGCTCTTCTCGGTCAATCTAGAGTAAGAGGTGAAAGCATTAATCTGGATGTAGATAGAAGCTTACTCGAACAATTATCTAATGCAGAGACAGTATTTTTAGTAGAGCCAAGTCGCGATCAACTTTTTGAGAGACTTTGGGAGGCACAAGGTTGGGATATTTTCTATTTTGGGGGTATGAGTTCTAGTGATAGTGATGATAGCAATGATAGAATTAATTTTAATTCAACAGATACTTTAAAGGCAAATGACTTAAAAAATGCACTGGAAAGAGCTATGGGACGCGGTTTAAAATTAGCTATTTTCAATTCCTGTGATGGGTTAGGAATAGGCAATGAATTAGCTAATTTCGGAAGTCTCACAACTATCGTCATGCGTGACCAAATAAGCGATGCAGTCGCACACACATTCTTGAAACATTTTCTGGAGGCATTTTCAAGCGGTAAATCTTTATACGCTTCAGTACGAGAAACACGAGAAAGATTGCATGGGTTAGAAGATACATATCCTGGTGCAAGTTGGCTGCCAGTGATTTTTCATAATCCAGCCGAAGCACCTCCGACTTGGGAGCCAGCATCTTATGTCTCTATTTTTGATTGATTTACATAAATATCGCTGCTTAGCTACCAGAATGGAATGCCTAGAGTCGTCTATTTTCTATATTGCTTTAGAGCGCCTGATCGCCATTGTGAATCCAGAATGCTGTAGCATAGCAGACTTAAACGCACCAACAAGCGGTTATCGTGCGGCTGGCGCGAGCCATTGAGGTTAATGTTGCGATTCTTCATGTTTCCCTTCAGGACTAATTGTGCGATCGAAATAGCTATGCCCTCTCTTCCATTGACAGCACCAGCTCAGAAAATCTGGCTGAAGTTAGAGATACCCCAGACAAACCCATCACCAAGAAACTGGGTCTGAAGCCCCGTCCTAAAAGGACGGCTTTAATTCTCTTCAATTTTATCGATTAGATTAATAATATATGGTATGATCGAGTAA
>REAP01000178.1:0-4084 GCA_004294385.1 Oscillatoriales cyanobacterium
GCCCACCCCACAATAAATTTAATCTCTTTGTGGAACAGGCATCTTGCCTGTTACTTTTGGGCGGGCAAGATGCCCACCCCACAATAAATTTAATCTCTTGTGGAACAGGCATCTTGCCTGTTCAAAAAATCATAAACACCGCAAATATCAACTATAAAACAGCAGCAACAGTTGCCATCAGCAACCCTTGAAACAATTTCATCCCATCAGTTTCGCCCAACATCGGATCGGATGCCCTCTCTGGATGCGGCATCATTCCTAACACATTGCCCGCCCGATTGCAAATGCCGGCAATGTTATTTAATGAACCGTTGGGATTCCCAGCATCGTTAATTTCGCCCGCTTCTGTGCAGTACCGAAACAACACTTGATCGTGTTCTTCTAGTTCTGCTAAAGTATCGGCATCGGCATAATAATTGCCTTCCCCGTGCGCGATCGGCAAATCGATGATTTCACCCGAAGTATAAGCCGAAGTCCAAGGAGTATTACCGCGTTCGACTTTCAACGAAGTGCGATCGCAAATAAAGTTCAATCCCGCATTCCGTACCAGGGCACCGGGGAGCAAACCAGCTTCAGTCAATACCTGAAAACCGTTGCAGATGCCGAGTACAAGTTTGCCCTGTTTCGCGTGTTCCGCAGTAGCCCGCATCGCTGGAGAAAAACGGGCGATCGCGCCGCACCGCAAATAATCTCCGTAACTGAAGCCACCGGGAACTACAATGATGTCGATATCCGAAATATCGGTATCTTCGTGCCAAATCATCCGCGTCGGTTGGTGGAGTAACCCTTGAGTTACCCACACCACATCCCGATCGCAATTTGAACCCGGAAAAACAATAACTCCAAATTTCATTCTTAAGCCCCCACAGTCTCGACAGCAACAGGAACCTCAGTCAATTCAACCCGATAGTTTTCAATCACTGGATTGGCCAAAAGTTGGTCACAAATGCGATCGAGTTGTTCGCGCGCCTCCGACTCCCCAGCAGCAGTCAGCGTCACTTCAACGTACTTCCCGATTCGCACGCGCTCAACATTGTCGTATCCCATGTGTTGCAAACCAGATTGAACAGCAGTACCCGCCGGGTCTAAAACCGAAGGGCGGAGAGTAACATAGATTTGGGCAAAATATTTTTGAGTCACAGCAATGCGTAGGTGATGCGAAAGTTAGGGCCACCTCATTCTACAACTAGGCGGCAAGCCGATCGCCCTTTCCTGACCCCAAGTGAGCTAGCCTAGAAACAGCGATAGATTTGATTTCAGCAGATTACACAAAAAAATCATGAGAACCAACCGCACCCGCAGTCAGGAGCGTATTTTACACTTGCTCAAGCACTTGAATCGATCGCTCTCAGCGCAAGATATCTACCTAGAACTGCGTTCCCTCGACGGTTTAAAGCGAGAAGGCTTGGTTCACGTCAGAACCCTCGCCAGCGGTGAATCTCTCTACGGTGCCGCCCACCAAGATCAACATCACTTAACCTGTCTCGAATGTGGCGCGTCAATTCCGATTAATGAATGTCCCGTACACCATTTAGAAAGCCAACTACAACAATCTCACTCTTTCAAGATTTACTATCATACTTTGGAATTTTTCGGATTGTGCGATCGATGTACTCTCGCTCAACAATCTTAAATTGGGGAATTGGGAATTGGGAATTGCGAATTGGGAATTGGGCATAGGGAATTGCGAATTGTGAATTGGTAATGACAACTGCCAACTGCCAATAGGGGCTAAAATCAGTTTATTCTGGCGCTCATGAGTTTGAGCTAGCCCGCCGTATATCTTCAAAAATGTTTTTACACAAACTACCCATATGATCAACACTTTCTCCGAATCCATTTATTGCCCGAATCCCACCTGTCCCCAACCCCGCAACACTTTTGGGCGACAGCATTGTGCAGCTTGTGAAACTCGTCTAATTTATCGACATTTGTGGGCCGTGGGACGTGATGTGGAGGAAGTACCCCAGGGTAAAATTATAGGCGATCGCTATTTGCCGATCACGCCCCAAATCTGGCTAGATAGCCGCCCAGATCAGCTTCCTAGCGTCCCCGAAGAACTCCCACTTGCGATCGCACCTTACCTCCACTTATATCCCCAACGGCTTCATACACCTGAAGTCTATGGCTTTTTTCAACTAGCAGAAGCAGCCGAAACCTTCGATGTCATCTTGCTAGAAAATGTACCAATCACCAATTTTGGTCGCCTATATCCTTCAATCTTAGAAGCTTGGTCAAAAACCAGCCCTGTGCGACAAATCTATTGGCTTTGGCAAATGCTCCAACTGTGGACACCGCTGACAGAACAAGGAGTTGCTTCGAGTTTGCTGGTACCGGAAAATTTGCGCGTGGATGGTTGGCGCGTGCGCTTGCTGGAACTCCACCAGGGCAATTATCAGCCGACTTTGCGGGATTTGGGAGATGTCTGGTCTGGCTTGGTGGAATCAGCAGGGCCCCAGGTAAAATCGAGATTAGGAGAAATTTGTCAGTTTATGCGCCGTAGCAGCATGAATATCGAGGCGATCGCCCTGGAACTCAATGAGTTACTATTAGAACAAGCCGCCGAATTACCTTTGCATTTGCAGGTGGTCGGCATGACGGATACTGGCCCTCAACGCTCTCAAAATGAAGACAGTTGCTATCCGAATGCTGCGGACTTTAAATTCAGCAAAAGTTCTGGCAATGACAAGTTGCTGCCCTATTTAACCATAGTTTGTGACGGAGTTGGTGGCCACGAAGGCGGAGAAGTTGCCAGTCAATTAGCGGTGTTGTCTTTGAAAGCTTTGATTCAAAATTTCCTCGCAGAAATCGCTGAACAAGATGATTTGATGATACCGACAATGGTCACAAAACAACTCGAAGAAATTGTGAGAGTTGTGAATAATGTGATTTCCGCTCAGAATAATGAGCAGGGAAAAGAGTTACGGGAGCGGATGGGAACAACTTTGGTGATGGCTCTTCAGTTGCCTCAAAAGATTAAGGTTGTTTCTGAGGATTTGCGATCGAATAACAGCCACGAACTTTATTTGGTGAATGTGGGAGACAGTCGCGCTTATTGGATTACCCAAAATTCTTGTCAGCGGCTGACTGTGGATGATGATGTGGCTTCTAGGGAAGTGCAACTCGGACACAGTTTGCATTGGGAAAGTCAGAGGCGGCCGGATGGAGGAGCTCTGACTCAAGCTTTGGGCACGCGGGATGGCGATTTTCTCCACCCGACGATTCAGCGATTTATTGTGGAAGATGAAGGTTTGTTGTTGCTGTGTTCTGATGGTTTAAGCGACAATGACTGGGTTGAGCAATCTTGGGAGAGTTATGGCCCTGCGGTGCTGAAGGGCGAAATGTCTTTGGAGGCGGCGGTTCAATATTTAATTAATGTAGGAAACGAGAAAAACGGTTATGACAACACCTCTGTGGTGATGACTCACTGTCGGATGTCGCCGGAGAAATTGATGTTGTTTCAGCCGACGGATGTTCCAGATTCGATCGCAACACCGATGTCAAATTCAATGCCAAAACCGATGTCAGGTTCGGTATCATTGAAGAAATCACTTTTGATGCCCCAGACACAGCCGAATACTAAACTTTCGGAATCTTCCAAACAGTTACTGTACCCAGAAACAGCCGCCCAGGAACCCACCCAGGAACAGGCTCAGGAAGAACAGCGGTTGCGAAGTTTCGTGCCGATACTGGGGATTTTGGCGATTGTGTTCATTTGCGGTGGTTTAGGTTTGTGGGTGCGAAGCCTCCAAAATTCTCAGCCGGAACCTGGTCAAATTCCACCACCCCCGGAAAGTCCATCTTCCACTCCGTCGGAGATTCCGTCGCCCTCACCTGAGCTCCCGTCACCTGAATTGCCCGCTCCTCCGCAAAGTCCGTCACCTTAATAGTTATTGGTTAGTTGTTATTTGTTATTGGTTATTTGTTATTGGTTATTTGGTTGGGGTTGCTAATAACAAGTCGCCAATAACATTAGTCATCAGTTAACAGCGGTGCTCTGCCCTTCGACTTCGCTCAGGGAACGGATAATCAACAGCGGTGCTCTGCCCTTCGACTTCGCTCAGGGAACGGATAATCAACAGCG
>REAP01000178.1:4125-13392 GCA_004294385.1 Oscillatoriales cyanobacterium
AGGGTACGGATAATCAACAGCGGTGTCCTGCCCTTCGACTTCGCTCAGGGTACGGATAATCAACAGCGGTGTCCTGCCCTTCGACTTCGCTCAGGGTACAACTTCAGGAACCCTTGTCTGTCCCCTGAGCGTAGTCGAAGGGTCAACAAAACAATTAACAGTCAACAGTCAACAATTAACAGTCAACAGTCAACAGTCAACAATTAACAGTCAACAGTCAACAATCAACAATACAACGAATATGGAAAGAGGTTTAATGTGGCTCCCGCTGCTAGCAATTTTTATTTCTCTGGCTTGGGCGGGATGGAATGAGTATAAAAAACTGGAAGCCTATGGTGTTTGGGCTCAAAAGTTCGATCGGGCAAAGTACGATATTTATGCTGTACTTGGTCAGCAAGAAGATAATTTAACTTGGGGAAAGCCGACTCGCAGCGGGCCTGTGAATTTGCAAACTTTTTCCTTAAAAGATGTGGAGTCATTGGAACTTATGGTTAATGGCGCTGCGGTAGATTTAGAAAATCCGCCGAGTGCTGGTAGTGCGATCGTTTTAGAATTTGTGTTAAAAGATGCAGAGGCTGTGCAGGTTCCGTTTACAGAGATTCCTCTAGCGACTAAATGGTGTCAACATTTACAGCAGGAATTGCAGCGCTTTCTGTAATTAAAACGGTTTTATTAAGTGACAATGCTCGGTTTTTGGACATTATCGATAAACATTGCTTGACTTATCCCACCGTTATCTCATACTAATTATCCACAAATATTAAATAGCCAATGTTCTACTACTACGGCAGAAAAAAGCAAATAGCAAAACATTACCCCTCTCCTAACTTTGATGCCATCATAGAACCGTTTGCAGGTTCAGCAGCTTATTCACTCTATGGAAATCATTGGAAAAAGGAAGTTACTCTGATTGAAAGAGATGAGGAAGTTTCTAAAATTTGGCAGTGGTTGATTGATGAGGCGACATCACCAAAAATTAGTAGCCTACCTGATTTAGAGGTTGGTGAAAAGAGTTCTGAGTTACTTCACATTATTCATGCTGCTACGAAAATGGCTTTTCACTACAAGACCATTAAAGTAACTCCTGTTTTAGCAAGAAATTGGGAGATCAGTAAACGATACATGGCAGAAAATTTATTCAAAATTAAGCATTGGAAAATTATTAGCGGAGATTACACACTAGCTCCTGACATAGAAGCAACTTGGTTTATTGACCCGCCCTATAAAGAAAACGCTGGGAAAGGTTACAGATACGGTAGCAAACTGATTGATTACAATAAATTGGCAGAGTGGGCAAAGAATAGAAAGGGAGAAGTTATATTTTGCGAAGGGCATTGCGGAGATTATTTGCCATTCAAACCATTACTAGATCTGAAGGGTGTTGCAGGTAAAACTAGCAAGGAAGTTATTTATTACCAATCTAATAAAGCAAGCAAACAACTTGAGCTTTTTGAGATTTTTAAGTTTGCGATCAAGTAGAAAATTTCATAATTTTTTGGTAAATCTTTTTGTACTGCTGATCGTCAATTAGGGCTACCCAACCTTGTGCCATCTTTTGTTTGCCACTGGATTTAATCTTAATCTTTTGTTGGTTCTATATCTTGGATACTCAACAGATCGATCAATGGCTTGAGATCGAGATACATTGTGCGATAAGGCACCGATGATGGTAAAGACTCATTAGGAGCGACAAATTGAAAACCAAACTTCTCGTAAAAGCCAGATGCGTCATAGGGAGGAGTAGTATCGGGGTCGTAAAGTGCATCAACAGTCATAAAGCGCACACCAACTGTAGGTGAAATTTCCGCTGCAACGTACTCCACAGCCCACTCAATCAGACGGCGACCTGCTCCTTTTGCGCGTCTATCTACCGCTAGTAAACCAATTTTGATGGCTGGAAACGATCGATACTGAACGCCTTCGTCAAGCAGGATTGATTCATCAACTTCCAGTTTATCTGCCAGTAGGGTGATGTAACCTGCCAAACTGTCTTCACAGCGTAAAATCCAGCATTGACTAATATGAGCGTCTATCTCTCGCTGAATGCGTCCTTGTCGCCAGTAGGTGACAAACTCACCCCGTAGACAACGAAACCCCTGACCAGAAATGGTAAGCTCGGATGTCAAATGCTCGACAGGCAACTCGGAAAAATCAACTCCTGCAAACTTACTACTTGGTGGCATTGGCAGTTGTCCGACGATGGCGACGAGCAGCGATTCGTTTAGCTAAAGCTAAAGCAGCTTCATTTGCAACATAACCGCCACTCTTAAGGGCATGGGCAAGTTTCTGAACTTCGCTACCTGAGACTGGTTTGGAAACTGTATGCAGTGGGTACTTCATTACTAAATCTGATTAACTAATGCTATTGTAACGGATAAGTTATTAGTTTTTTTTAGCCTGTCCCCTTCACCACTCTTCACTTTTGAGCCGAAGACCGGCTAAAGCCCGGACTTGCTCGTCGGCGTCGGAAATCGCAAGCGATCGCAATAAAGGCAAAACACCCGCATTTTCAGGATAATGTTCGATAATTGCTTCGAGTGCTGTAAACCTGGGATTATAAGGAAAAGAACCGTTTTGATTGTCAAAATCGCTCAGAGTTCGATCGCGCAAAAACTCAAACATTCCCACCTCATCCTTCCATCCTCGCATCAACTCCACCAATGCGATCGCCCGCACCTGCGAATCTTCATCCTGTTGCGCCCTACTTTTGAGCCACTCAAAAATCTGCGACTGATTTGTCGCCCCCCGCGCCAACTTTTGCAAAGCCATCTGTCTCACAGCCGGACTCTCATCGCCCTCTGCTTTCGCCTCCAGCACCATCCAAGTATCAGCATTGTCCGGCCAGCTACCAGCGAGTTCCTGTACCGCTGCTTGTCGAACAGTCGCGTCCCCAGAATCAAGCTGAAGTTTCAGCCAAGACCAAGTTTCTGCATCATCGGGCCATCCCCGCACAATTTCTCGCACCAACACACTCAACAAGTGAGAATCTTGCTCAGACTCGACTAGGCTTTTCAGAAAAGGTAGCGTCTCTTCCTGAAAAAACCAGCGAGAGGCTATTTGTCTCACAGCAGTTTCTCGGACGTTCAGGTGTCTATCCGACTTGGCGAGATTTTGCAACCAAGCAAATACTTCCAAACTCGCTGACGGTAGTTTCGCCACAGCTTCCACCACTACCTCCCGCACAGTCCAGTAATCCTCGGAATCAGCTATTTTTTGCAGTAGCGGCAGAGTTTCCGGGTGGTCTGGCCAACCTGCGGCTATCTGTTGTAGGGCGATTTCTCGCAGTTCGCTGTCCCGATCGCCCGTAGCTAGATTTTGCAAAAAAGGTAGAGTTTCGGGGTTGTCGTGCCAGCCAGAGGCCACTGCTTGCACAGCCGCCCGCCCGACAGCAGAACTCGTGTCCGACTCCGCCAAAGTTCTCAGCAGCGGATAAATCTCTGCTTCGTCGGGCCAGCGCGAGGCTAATTCGGCGATCGCAGCTATCCGCACTTCTTTGCTGCTATCTTCACGGGCCAAGGTTTTCAGCAGTAGACAAACATCCGGATCTGTCGGCCAAACTGATGCCAATTGGCGCACTGCTACTGTTCGCAGAGTAGAACTTCCTGTCCGGGCGAGGTTTTTGAGCAGAGCAAAAGTGCCTAAAACCGAGTGCCAACCAGAGGCTATTTCTTGCCACGCTGCGACTTGGACTCCCAAATTTTCGTCTGTGTCGGCGATGTTTCTGAGTAAAAGTAAGGTATCTGTGCGATCGCGCCAACAATCTGCCAAAGTATGTAGTGCAGCGGTGCGAACAGTGGGACTGCGATCGAACTGAGCGAGATTCGTCACCAATGGCAAGGTATCATTGGAGTCTGGCCAACCAAGTGCTATTTCTCTGACTGCGATCGATCGCACCGCCCAACTTTGATCCGATTTGGCTAAGTTTTTGAGCATCAGGTAAATTTCTGGATTGTCCGGCCAACCACGGGCTATGGCTTTGACGGCGGTGGCTCGGATTTCGCCACTGTCGCTGGAGTGAGCGAGTATTTTCAGCCAGGGCAGAGTTTGCGGGTCATTTTGCCAAGTTGTGGCGATCGCAGTGATCGCTTGCGATCGAATTTGATATGTTGCTTGCAATTCTTGGCCACTTTCATAAAGAATCAGGAAACCCATCCCGTATTGCGATAACTTTTTTAAAGCATTTAACAGTTTTATTTCTGTTTTTTTATTAACATTATTTTTGAATCTCAACAAACATTTTGCTGCCAAAAATAGATTGAGAAAATTTTGCTCTTGACCATTTTTATCAGTCAAGTATTCTATAATTTCACTTGCTGTTTCTTTGTCTAGAGTTGCTACAATGTCTTCCAACATTTCGTGACAAAGTAGATCCCGCCAGTAACGATCAAAAACTTGTGTTTCGAGTTCGGATAAACTCAAATTACCTGTTTTAAATTGTATATCGATTAACCAGGCTGGTGTCTTGAAATTCTGATCCGCAATCTTCAATTTTAACATACCGATGCCCTTAACCCCCTGAAATTTATTAGTCTTTGAAATCAGAAATCCACTCCGCCTTAATTAAAGTTGTTGCTTTTTACGGGGAAAATTACAGCAACCCCCAAGACGGTTAGGACATTTTTGATACCTGAAACTATTACATTGCCTGCATTTTCTTTCTTCCTTCTTCCTGAAGCGGTTCCTGAGCCCTTCGACTACGCTCAGGATAAACTACGTCGAAGGGCCTTCTTCCTTCTTCCTTCTGCTATAACTCTATTTTAGACCAAAATCTCTTGCTTTGGATACCCTTGATACAAAATCCGCCGCCCCGACAGAAAACTCTGAGGTGGCGGCAGATTTCGATCGCATCATTAAATCAGACAATCTAGGAAATAGCTACCTGTACGCGATTGTCTGCAACCTGAATCGCAAAAGCTGGAATTTTTACTGTTTCATCGTCCAAACATTGCCCGGTAGTCAGGCTAAAGTTGTGCTTGTAAATGGGAGAAGCCACTTTCAGAGTACCATTGCGATCGCCCACAAGTCCCCGCGACAACACAAAAGCCTTACTAAACGGGTCGTAATTGCTCAGCGCATACAGTTCATCCCCATTTCCCACTCGAAAAATTGCCACTTGTTCCCCCGCGACTAAAGCGCAAACTCCTGTATTAGGTGCGATCGCATCCAGGGAACAGACATCAACCCAAGTTGTAACTGTATCGCAAACCGATAATGATTGAACCATGTTCTTTTCCTGTTAATTTAGTCCGATTATCTCATTCTTGCTCCCTCCCCTTACCAAGGGGAGGGCTGGGGAGGGGTTATTCCGAAACACCAACCAGAGATTTTTCATGTTCATAAGCAGGCCGTGTTTGTCCCCGTTCCGCAACACGAACAATACTCGGATCTGGCAAATCGGAATTCACAAAATGTTGGAACCGTTGCACCTTTTGAGGGTCTTCAATCGTCGTTTTCCACTCACATTGATAAGTATCCACCAAATGTTCCATCTGCGCTTCTAATTCAGCACAAATGCCTAGAGAATCCTCAATAATCACCTGCTTCAAGTATTCAATACCACCCTCAAGTTTATTAAACCAAGTAGCAGTGCGTTCCAGGCGATCGGCAGTGCGGATATAGAGAATCAAAAAGCGATCGACATACTTAATCAAAGTTTCCTTATCAATATCTGCCGCCAGCAAAACCGCGTGTTGTGGCCTCATACCACCATTGCCGCACACATACAAATTCCAACCATTCTCAGTAGCAATTATCCCAAAATCTTTACTTTGAGCTTCCGCACATTCGCGAGTGCAACCAGAGACAGCAGACTTGAATTTGTGAGGAGCACGTAAACCACGATATCGCAATTCAACCTCGATCGCCAAACTCGTCGAATCCTGCACCCCAAAGCGACACCAGGTACTCCCAACACAAGATTTCACAGTACGCAAAGCCTTACCATAAGCGTGTCCCGATTCAAAACCCGCATCAATCAACCTGCGCCAAATATACGGCAACTGATCCACACGAGCCCCAAACAAATCGATCCGTTGCGCGCCAGTAATCTTAGTATAAAGTCCAAATTCCTTAGCAACTTCTCCCAAAACAATCAACTTATCCGGTGTGATTTCTCCACCCGGCACTCGTGGTACTACCGAATAAGTACCATCGCGTTGAATATTTGCCAAAAAGTAATCATTCGTATCTTGTAAGCCGACATGAGACTTCTCTAAAATATGCTCATTCCAAGTGGAAGCCAGCATCGAAGCAACAGCAGGTTTACAAATTTCGCAGCCTTTGCCTTTGCCATGTTGTGCGATCGCATCTTCAAAAGTTTTAACACCTTGAGAACGCACTAAATGGTACAATTCTTGACGGGAATATTCAAAATGTTCGCAAAGGTGATTTTTGACAGCAAACCCGGCTTTCTTCATCTCAGACTTGAAGATGTCTGTCACCAGAGGCACGCAACCGCCGCAGCCCGTACCAGCTTGGGTGCATTTTTTGACACTGGCGACATCAGTTAAATTGCGATCGCGAATCGCCTCACAAATTTGCCCTTTGCTAACATTATTACAAGAACAAATTTGAGCAGAATCCGGCAAACTATCCACTCCCAAACCAGCAAGTGCTCCGCCTTCTCGTGGCGGCATCAACAAATCTTCTGGATGCGGAGGTAGAGCAATTTCATTTTGCATGAATTGCACCAAAGTGCCATAAGCAGAAGCATCTCCCACGAGAATTCCACCTAAAATTCGGCTCCCATCTTGATTCAAAACTAACTTTTTGTAAACGCCTTGGAAAGTGTCAGCCACAACAATTTCTTTAGCATTCGCAGACTTAGCAAAAGCATCTCCAAAACTAGCAACATCCACCCCCAAAAGTTTGAGTTTCGTGGACATATCCGCACCAGTAAAAGTGCTTGTGGCACGGGCATTTTGCCCATTTGTAGCATTTGTGGCACGGGCATCTTGCCCATTTGTAGCATTTGTGGCACGGGCATCTTGCCCATTTGTAGCATTTGTGGCACGGGCATCCGTGGTCTGCTAAACTACTTAAAATATCCGCTGCAACACTTGCCATCATATAACCGGGAGCAACTAAGCCATAAATCCGATTATCATAAAGCGCACATTCTCCGATCGCATAAATATCAGAATCCGATGTTTGACAACTATCATTAATCACAATCCCACCACGTTCTCCCACTGCAATCCCACAATCTCTCGCAATTTCATCACGAGGGCGAATCCCAGCCGAAAACACAATCATATCTGTTGCCAATTCCGAACCATCAGCAAACAGCATCTTCGTAACTTTACCATCTTCATTCACAATTTCGGTAGTAGACTTACTGGTGTGAACCGAAACTCCCAACTCTTCTATTTTGCTACTCAGAATTGCGCCACCAGCATCATCAACCTGTACAGGCATCAGTCGTGGTGCAAACTCAACCACATGAGTTTTCAAACCCATATTTTGCAAAGCATTCGCACATTCTAATCCCAACAAACCGCCACCAATTACCACACCAACTTGGCAATTTTTAGCGTAATCTGACATCGCTTCCAAGTCATCAATTGTCCGATAAACAAAAGTACCATGAGCATCTTTACCTTTAATCGGTGGCACAAATGGATAGGAACCAGTAGCTAGAACAATTTTGTCATAGGGAACTTCCAAACCATTGGCTGAAGAGACAGTTTTTTGTTCGCGGTTAATACTAACTGCTTTATCGCCGATGTGAATTTGAATGCCATTTTCTTGATAAAATCCTGGTGCTACTAGAGATAAATCTCCCGCTGTTTTGCCAGAGAAAAAGCCACTAAGGTTGACTCTATCATAGGCAACGCGAGGTTCTTCGCAGAAAGTAATTAAATTCCAGTGTTTCGCAGCATTTGAGCCGACCATTAACTCTAGGAATTTGTGACCTACCATGCCATTGCCGATTACAACGAGGTTTTTTTTGGCTGTCATTTAGAATCCTTTTAATCTCTTATATGAGTCGTTGTTTTATTCATATAAGAAATTGTAGCATAAGTTTGTATTTATAGATACAGGATATTAATTTTTATGCAATTGTTGAATCCTCCACATTGGATTTTTGCATGATGTATCGCAGTGGGCAGTCGATATTAGCGAAAAACATCAGGCGGTATCAACTATCAACCATCAACTGCCGCACCCTGAGCGTAGTCGAAGGGTCAACTATCAACCATCAACTGCCGCACCCTGAGCGTAGTCGAAGGGTCAACTATTAACCATCAACTGCCGCACCCTGAGCGTAGTCGAAGGGTCAACTATTAACCATCAACTGCCGCACCCTGAGCGTAGTCGAAGGGTCAACTATTAACCATTAACTATCAACTATTCAAGCTCCCATGCCCGAATACTGTTTTAAACCCTGCCGCCATAGCCACCTATTCCACACAAAAAATATGGCACTCCAACCAAACATCACCAACAAACCGCGTCCTATATCAACAGGTAATCCAATCAAAATTGAAGCCGGAAAATGAATTAAATAAGGAAAAGGTGTCCACAAAACCACTTCACGAACAGGCGCAGGAAACACTTCTAGTGGCGCAACAAGTCCCGATAAAAATAGGTAGATTAAAAACCAAAATTGTTCGATCGCAGTTGCCCTCTCAATCCAAAAAGCAAACAGCGCAAACGTATACTGTATAAGGAAACGCATACAAAAAGCCAATGTAATTACCAGCAAAAATAGCAAAAATCTCCCCGGACTCGGTAGCCAAAAAGACTGCGGGTAAAGCGTAAAAAACAGCAGCGTTAATCCGAATACAAACGGCAACCGCGCAAACCTTTCGGAAATATGAGAAGCAAAGTGATGCCACACTGGATCTAAAGGCTGCAACAATTTATTAGATAAAGTCCCTTGCACTACTTGTTTTTCAAATTCCCAAATCACCCAAACTACATTTGTTTGTCTGACGATAAAAGCCGCTAAAAAATAACGAGCAAAGTCGATCGACTTCAGCCCAAATTCCCCAGTTTGAGCCGCCTGCATCCAGACACCCATCAAAATAAACGGCAAAACTCCCGACAGCGCCCACAAAAGCAATTCTGCCCGGTATTCGAGCATATAAGCATAGTAGGTAATTAACAAAGTTTTAGCAATTCTGACCGATTTTTTCATGTCAATTTTAGAGTTAATTTTTAGGTGTTAGCAACGGGCTAGAAGCCCGTTCCACAAGAACATTTAATCTCCAGTGGAACAGGCATCTTGCCTGTTTCTTTTGGTTAGCAACGGGCTAGAAGCCC